>JAJDAH010000053.1 GCA_029261965.1 Polyangiaceae bacterium | reverse complement strand
TCTTCTTCCTGCGCCAGCTCCACGATCGTTTCGAAGAAGAGCCCGTACTCCCGCACAACGTGGTCGATGTCCCAAGACATCGACTGTCGCTGGTTGCCGTGCTCGCGAGCCACGGCACTCTCTTGCTCGTGCACCAGGATGCCACTCGCCCTGCCCAGCCCGTCGGTGATGGATTTGAGAAACAGGCCGAGGCTGTCACGAAGTTGTGCGTTCGATGGGTCCTGATTCTCTGGAACGAGTAAGCACGCCTTGGCCGCCCACCGGGTGAGGACCAGCTCGTGCCGGTCCTGAATGAACTTGTGCAGCGGGCGCAGCATTGTTGGCAAACGGATAGTGGGGGATTGGCTGGCCGCCGTCCACCGAGGCGTGAGAGCCCTCGCTTTGCCACGCCGGAGACGGGGAATGTTCGTTTCGGCATAGCTAGCGCGCGTGTGCTCGTCAGCGTACTATGCCGCTTCCTTTGGCGTCGATTACACACATCGCGCGCCTTCGCCGGGGGGTGACGCGGATCGTCTTCGTAGCAGCGTTGCTGGCGGGGTGCCGCGCCATCGTTGGCATCGACGACCGCACGGTGAGCTCGCAATCTTCAGGCGGCGCGAGTGGCGAAGCGGGCAGCGGCGGATCGATGTCGAGCGGTGGGCAGAGCGGCGGGAGCGGAGCGGCGGCAACGGGTGGTGCGAGCTCCACCGGAGGTAGCGCCGGGACGGCGACCGGAGGCAACGCTGGGTCGGGCGGCGTGGCGACGGGTGGAAGTGGCGGCGTCGCGACCGGTGGCACGGGTGGCAGCGCGACTGGCGGCACCGCTGGCAGCGCGACTGGCGGCATGGGTGGCGTCGCAGCCGGAGGCGCCGGAGGTACGGCGACAGGCGGAGCAGGTGGTGTCGCGACAGGCGGAGCGGGCGGTGTGGCGGCGGGCGGAGCGTCGGGTAGCGGCGGCGCAGGTGGGTGCCCGATTGATCCGTGCTCCCTCGGCACATGCAGAACTACTCTGCCTGCGGGCCCAAATCTCGAGCTCTGGCTGCGCGCGGAAGATCTCCCCGCAGGATCGGTCGGGGCTTGGACGGACCATTCGGGGGCTCATCCCGGAGCGAGCCAGTCGCTCACGAGCGCCCAACCGGTAACCGAGCAGTGCGCCTTCGGTGCGTTTCCTGCGGCGCATTTTCGCGGCGACGACTACATGGAGTTGACGGGCGTCTACAGCGACTTCACCGGAGGGATCAGCGCCTTCGTGGTCGCGAAACCCGAGAGCACGGGTCAGTACGCGCGCTTCTTCGAGCTCGCCCAGGGAACCTTCAACCACAACATCGTATTTTCGCGGTTCGAATCGACGACTTCGCTTTTCGCCGCCGTCTACGTACCGGTGCCCGGCAACCCGGGCATGTTCACGGGTTGGCCGGTAACCAGCGGAACGGGTGTCGTCACCAACGACGAGCTTCACCTCTACTACTTCGAGGTCACCGGCGGCCTCGAGGGCCAACCGACGCCGGGCGTATCTCGACGAGACGGCCAAGTCGTCGGCACCGGGACGACGAGGGTGCCGGAGATCTTCGCGCGCGGGATCAACTACCTCGGTCGCAGCAGCTGGCATTTGACCTCCGACGACGACTACGTCGGCCGCATTGGCGAGGTCATCATCTACAACTCGAACCTGTCGGATACCGACCGAATGACGGTCGAGGCGTACTTGTTCGCCAAATTCGGGATTTCTCCTTAGGCGTTCGAGCGAGCTCATGGATCCCGACCTCGAGCAGACCACTGGCGCACCCCGCAAGGGCGAGGTCATCGCGAACAAGTACGCCGTGGACCGCGTGCTCGCCCAGGGCGGCATGGGTGTGGTGGTGCTTGCCCGTCACGTTCAGCTCGGTCAACACGTGGCGTTGAAGTTCCTGTTGCCCGACGCGGTGAAAGAGCCGGGGCTCGTGCAACGCTTCATTCGCGAAGCGAGGGCATCGGTCGAGCTCCAAGGAGAGCACGCCGTCAAAGTCTCGGACGTCGGCACCCTCGACAGCGGCGCTCCGTACATGGTGATGGAGTACCTGCGCGGAAACGACTTGCGCGAGGAAATCGACCGTGGACCGGTGACGGTCGCCAACGCCGTCGACTACGTGCTGCAGGCTTGCGAGGCCATCGCCGAGGCGCACGCCCGCGGGATCATCCATCGCGACCTCAAGCCATCGAACCTGTTCCTGACGAAGCGGCCCGACGGCTCGCCGTTGGTCAAGGTGCTGGACTTCGGCATTTCGAAGATCCTTCGAGACGCCGAGTCCAAAGCGATGCAGCAGGATCTCACGTCCACCTCTACCGTGCTCGGTTCGCCGCTCTACATGTCTCCCGAGCAAGTGCGAAGCTCGAAGCACGTCGACGCGCGTTCGGACATCTGGGCCCTCGGTATCGTTCTGTACGAGCTCTTGAGCGGCACGACGCCGTTCGAAGCCGAAACGGTGCCCGCGACTAGCGCGAAAATAGTCGCGGACGAGCCACGACGAATCGGGGCCTTGCGCCCCGACCTGCCACCCGAGCTCGAAGCGGCCGTCATGCGCTGTCTCGAGAAGAAGCCCGAGGATCGCTTCGCCTCGGTCGCGGATCTGGTCCGGTCGCTTCTCCCGTGCGCACCCGACAAGTCGAGAGCTTCTGCCGAGCGAGCGATGAGGATCTCTCGCGACTCGCTCTCCGGCGTCGAACCGGCGGCGCCGAGCCAGGTCAGTCCGCTGGCTCCGACCGTGGCGACACCGATCCACATCAGCGACTCGACCGATCCGCTCGCCCCCACGACCGCGCGGCCGCTCGCTTCGAGCGATCCCAACAGCCCAACCCTCGCGGCCACCGCCGGGGAGAGCAGCACCGAAACCCGTACCGGCGGATCGAAGAAACCGCTCTTGCTCGGCGTAGCTGCCGTTGTCGCCGCGGTGCTCGGGACTGTGGCCATCATGGGGCGCACGGCCGACGAGCCCGAAAGCCCCGAAGTCGTGGCGCCCGAACCGGCAGACACACCGACGACGGGCCCGCCAGCGGAACGACCCGCAGCAGCGATTGTGAAACCCGCGCTCGAACTGGCGGAGGTAGACGCGGGCCGTCCCGGCGCGGCGCGTGCCTCGGCCGAGCCCGTTCACGAGAAGGCCAAAGTGCGATCGCCGTCAAAGCCGCGCACCGCGCGCCCGCGCCCCAAACCCTCGCCATCCCCGGCTGCGCCCGCGGAGCCCGCTCCCGCCCCGGTCGATCCGATGGGGGATAGAAAGTGAGCATGCGCTGTTGGGCGGGAGTCGTTCTGGCGGCGCTCGTTTACGCCGGACCCGCGTTGGCACAGCAGCCAGCGGCGTCGGATCGAACGCTCGCCGAATCGTTGTTCCGGCAGGCTCGGGCTCTAATCAAAGAGGGGAAAGCTCGAGAAGCGTGTCCGAAGTTCGAAGAGAGTCAGCGGCTCGATCCCGGCGGCGGCACGCTGCTCAATCTCGCCGATTGCCACGAGAGAATCGGTCGAACGGCGACCGCCTGGGCAGAGTTCAGCGAAGCCCTCGCGCTCGCCCGACGCGACGGCCGTCGCGATCGAATCGCCCTGGCAGAAAAGCAAATCGCCAAGCTCGAGCCCTTGCTCCCGAAGTTGCTGGTCAACGTGTCGCCCGACGCCGGCGTCGATGGCTTCGAAGTACGCCTCGACGCCGACACGATCCCCCGAGCGGCGTGGTCCACGCCGATGCCGATCGATCCAGGCCCGAGGGTGATTCGCGCATCTGCGCCGGGCTACGAAACGTTCGTTCGTCGAGTCGAAGCGAAACCGGGCGCCACGGTCGAAGTGCAGATCGGGCCGCTCGAGCCGAGCGCGGAGGCGCCGGTCGCGGAGCGGCCTTCGGAGAGCAGGGCTGGACCCGCGGTGAGCACAGCGCCGCGCGACACTGGGCGAGACCGAGCCGCTCCAGAGCAGAATCGCGGAGCGCGCACTGCCGGGTGGGTGATGCTCGGCGCCGGCGTCGTGAGCTCGGGGGTCGGTGCGGCGTTCGGCGTGCGCGCGTTCTCGAAACGAAGCGCCAGCGACGACGAATGCCCCGCCGGCGAGTGCACCACCCGCGGCGTCGCGCTCAACGAAGACGCCAAAGACGCGGCCCTCGTCTCGAACATCACCTTCGGCATCGGTGTGCCCGCCGTCGGAGTCGGCCTTTATCTGCTGCTCACGTCGCGTCCGGAGAAACCGAAGAGCGCGAAGGCCGTGTCGATCGCGCCGGTGGGTTCGCGCAGTGGCGGCGGGCTGTTGATGACGGGCAGGTTCTGACGCGGCGTCGCGTGTCTCCTCGAAGGCCGGGAACAGCTATCAGAGAAACAGCTCGTTCCAGCGTTTGCCGGCGACCGCGGTGGTTTCGATGCGCATTTCGCCTACGTGGACGACGGCGTCGATTCGTGTGCCTGGTTTCACCGGTGCGCCGAGGTAGCCGACCACGAGGACCGATTCGGTTTCGTCGGGCTGCATTTGGCCGTTCCACGGCTCGCCGGCGGTGTCCTCGACGTACCAGCGGCTGACGGGCAGTGTCGGGGTCGCCTCGACGGTGGGGCGGCGCACCGTGAGCGGGCCGCGCGTCAGGTTCTCCAGTCCGAGCCACAATCGGAAGCTCGGTAGAAGTTTCTTTTTGCGCCCGCGAACCATTTCGATCGCCTCGCCGTGAACGAGCAAGCGCGAACGCACGCGGAGCGTCCCGTCGTCGGTGGCGGGGAGCTCCCCGCGGGAGGACCGAAGCCGCTCGGCGATGGGGGACAATTCTGGCGTGAGGCCGAAGGTCGACGCCGCTTGAGTTGGGCCGAGCTCGCTCTGCAGCCCCAAGAGCCGGAGCCGATGCTGCACCATCGCTTCGGTGATGTAGCCGGCCTGCTCGCGCTCGGCGATGGTCTGCAGGCTCCATCCAAGCGTCTCGAGCGCCTCGGCGCCACCTTGGGCGCGAAGCTCCGCGCTCATTTTCTCCGAGCGGTCACAACCGCACGGGCAACCCTCGTA
The DNA here is from genome assembly GCA_029261965.1 of Polyangiaceae bacterium. Classification (GTDB taxonomy): domain Bacteria; phylum Myxococcota_A; class Polyangia; order Polyangiales; family Polyangiaceae; genus JAJDAH01. Next base: position 59,170 of record JAJDAH010000053.1, on the reverse strand, counting down.
GGACTCGGGGCAGTAGCACCAGCCGTTGTCGGTGCACGACTCTGTTTCCCGGCATTTCTGGCAGGTCTGCTCCCCAGGTTGGGGTTTTCTCTGCAACTTGGGATCGGGCGGCTCTTCTTTGCCGGCACGGTGACGCTGATGCGGCTCCTCGATGCCGACACACGCGAGCCGCCCTTCACACTGGCCTTTCGAGCACGCTTCCCCTTCCGCCTTTTTGCACGCGGTCAAAAGCAGCAGCGCGAGAACGCATGCGGTCGCGGATAGCCGATCGAAAGCTCCCATACGGTGAAACGGTACCAGACGGCGAAGCGGGCCGGGCGTGGTTCCGGCGCGGGCCGGAAACGGCGTCCGCTCGGAAATACATGCACTTGCCGTCGGGTGCGAACTCGAAATACGGCGGTCGGGTCGAAGACCGCCGCCGCGATGGTACTCGTCGTACGCCACCACACCGAGGTCGCCCTCTAGCGCGACCGGCTTTCGGTCGAAGACGGATCACGGGGCCATCGGCCCAATTGGTTTGAAATTTCAGCTATGATTTGTCCTTGGGCTCATGAGCGGAGGGACTGGATTCATGCTGCGTCGCGGCCTCTTGACGGTGATCTTGCTCGGTACGGCGTGTAGCGCGTCGTCGGGTGAGCGCGGACGGGGTTTCGGTGGGGCGCAAGGGGCGGGCGCTACCCCCGGGAGCGGCGGATCTTCGGCTGCCGGAGGAGCGGCCACAGGCGGTACCGGCGGTATGGCCACCGGGGGAGCGGGCGTCGGCGGCTCGAGTGCAACCGGCGGCTCGAGTGCGACGGGCGGGTTGGGAGCCGGAGGCGGCGGGACTGGCGGCGCCGCGGGATCGCCAGCTACAGGCGGTGCTGGAGGCAACGCGGGAACGGGCACCGGCGGAATCGGCGGTGCTGCCGGAACGAGCGGAGCCGCCGGGACGGGCGGTGCTGCTGGAACAGCCGGAGCGTCTGGAATGGGCGGAGCGTCTGGAATGGGCGGAGCGCCAGGAACCGGTGGCGCCGCGACCGGGGGCACGGGCGGAGGGGCCGGTAGCCCCGGCACGGGCGGTGCTCCTGGAACCGGCGGCGCCTCGGGAACCGGCGGCGGCGGCGGCGGGGTCAACGTCGTGTTCTGCGACCCCAACGTGGTCGGCGGGGCGAATGACGGAACCACCTGGGAGAACGCCTACGCGAACCTCTCCACGGCCATTTCGGCAACGAGCACGGCACAAGACCTCTGGGTCAAGGAGGGCACGTTTTCGGGCTCCACGTTCTCGCTCAAGAGCAACGTCGAGATCTACGGAAGCTTCAGCTCCACTCTCACGGGACAGTCTGGCACGGTGGCATCGAGAAACCTCGCCGCCGCGGCAACGATCATCGACGGGGGTTCCACCCGCCGCGTGCTCAACGGCGCGGACAACGGGCACATCGACGGGTTCACGATCCGGAACGGGAACGCCACCAACGGCGGCGGTCTCGACATCTCTGGCGACACCGGAGTGCAGGTCACCAACTGCATCTTCGAGAACAACCGCGCATCGGCGCTTGGTGGCGCGATCTACCAGACGGGCGGGAGCGGGATCACGGTGCTCAACACGATCTTCCGCAACAACACCGCTGATCGCTCAGCGGCGATTCACGTCGAAGGCCCGACGACCGTCCGACACAGTGTGTTCGACGGGAACTCCGGGACCGCCGCGGCCTTCGGCGGCGGCGCCATCGTGAACAAATTTCCATCGACCTTCGACAATTGCCTTTTTCTCGACAACACGCACGCGGACGAAGGCGCCGCCATCTGGAACTTCGCCTCCGGCGACACCGTAACCATCACCAATTCGACGTTTTCGGGCAACACGGGCTCCGGTACGGGGTTCGCGGTCTACCGAAGCGGTGGCACGGTCAACATTTCCAACAGCATCTTTTGGGGCAATTCCACCGGAGCAGTGAACAATGCCCCTGGCGTCAACGTGAGCTTCAGCAACGTGCAAGGCTGGACCGGTGGCGGCACGGGAAACATCGACGTCGACCCGCTCTTCGCGACCGGCCCTCGAGGGGCATTTTATCTGAGCGCAGACGCCGCTGGTCAGGCGGGAGTCAACAGCCCGTGCATCGACGCGGGCAACGGACTAGCTTCAGCACTGGGACTCGGCATGTTGACGACGCGAACCGACGACGTCGCGGACGCGGGCGTCGTCGACATGGGATACCACTTTGCGCCCTGAGCAGCCTCGTGTCGGGGTGAGTGCCGTCGTCCTGGCTATCACGCTCGTCCGACCACCTGCGGCGCGGGCAGCTCAGTAGAGAGTGCCCAGCGACGTGGAGTCGAACGCTTTGAGCTCGTCGGATCGACCGTCGCGAACCTTTTTGACCCACTCGGGATCGTGAAGCAGAGCCCGTCCGACAGCGACGAGGTCGAACTCTCCGGCGTCGAAGCGTTCGACTAGCTCGTCGAGCTTCGTGGTGTTCGCCCCCTGGCCGCCGAACGCGCCGATGAACTCGGCGTCGAGCCCGACGCTACCGACGGTGATGGTGGGTTTGCCCGTGATCTTCTTGGTCCAGCCGGCGAGATTCATCTTCGAGCCTTCGAATTCGGGCTCCCAGAAGCGTCGCGTGCTGCAGTGAAAGATGTCGACGCCGGCGGCCGACAGCGGCGAAAGAAATTGCTCGAGCGCGTCCGGATCCGGCGCGAGCTTGACCTCGTAGTCCTGCTGCTTCCACTGCGAGAATCGAAGCACGAGCGCGAAGTCTTCTCCGACGGCGGCGCGCACCGCGCGGATGATTTCCACGGCGAACTCGGTGCGGGCCACGAGCGATCCGCCGAAGCGATCCGTGCGCTGGTTCGTGCCCTCCCAGAAGAACTGGTCGATGAGGTAGCCGTGCGCGCCGTGGAGCTCGACACCGTCGAAGCCGAGATCCTTCGCGTGACCGGCGGACTTGGCGAAAGCCGCAATCACATCGTCGATGTCCGCTTGGGACATCTCGCGCGCTTTCTTCTTGCCGGGTTTGACGAGTCCCGAGGGACCCACGCTCGTGAGCTCCGGATGCGGCGCCGTTCCCGGTCGTCGCGCGGTTCCGACGTGCCAGAGTTGCGGAATGATCGAGCCGCCTGCTTCGTGCACTTCGTCGACGACTCGCTTCCACGCGGCGAGCGGTGCCTCGGAGTGAAAGACCGGAACGTCCGGGGACATCGTCGCCACGTCGTGGTCGACGGTCGTGCCCTCGGTAATCACCAGACCGACCCCATGCTCCGCGCGCCGCCGGTAGTACGCGATCACCTCTTCGGTCGGCACGCCGCCCGGTGATCGTTGGCGCGTCATCGGCGCCATGACGAAGCGGTTCTGTAGCTCGAGAGACTTGAGCTCGAAGCGAGAGAACAGCGGGCTCTGGGACTGCGAGGATTTCATGCGTGAGCGCTGGTGAGCAGGGCGAACATTTTGCCGCTCCCGAAAAGAAACACTAGCCGAAGGACCATCTGGAACAGAAGCGTCTCGGGTCAGCGACCGCTACTCAGCCTCTGAGCGTGACGCCCCACGCGTCCGTCATCAGCTCGCGAAGCGCGGTTCGCAGACTGTCTCGCGAGAAGCCGCTCGCCCACTCGGTGCCGTGTTGGGTCAGCTCGCGTACCTCGTCGCTGTGGTCGATCGTGCGTTCGAGGGCGGCGGCCACTTCGGCCGGTGTTCCCGTTCGAAGGAGCGTCCCTCGGCCTTCGAGCATGGTGGGGATCTGCCCATGCGCGACAGCCATCGCGCTCAGACCGTGGGCCATGGCTTCGGCCAGGACCTTCGGCCAGCCCTCCGAATGACGCGAGCAGAGAACGAAAGCATCGCCCCATTCGTACTGGTCGAGCGTCTTTTCAAAGGACAAGGCACCGGTGAACTCGACGAGGTCTTCGAGCCCCCGCTCCCGCACGACAGACTCGAGGTCCGCCCGCTCCGGACCATCTCCGACGATACGCAGCTCGGCACGCTTGCCGCGCTGGCGAAGGAGGGAAATGGCTTCGATCGTGACGTGAACCCGTTTGACGTAGGTCAGGCGCCCGATCGATAGAACTCGCAGTGGGTCGTGTAGGGTTTTGGTCTCTGCGACCTCTCGCGCCCGGCGCATCTGCTCGGTGGTCATCATCGAAGTGAAGAAGGCCACCACGTGCGGCGGCTGGTCGGGCCATTGTCCGTATACGGTGACCGGCGCTCCCCACCATCTCGACCGCAATAGCCAGCGTTGAGCGCGCACCGTGATCGGCTCATCGTCGTAGCCGTTCCACTGGCCGGCGTACTTGGCGATTCGATACCGTGACAATGCGGGGGCGATCGCCGCGCCAAGGAGGCCGAGATTGCCCGGGCAGCGCACGTGTACGACGTCGGCTTTCCTCATCTCCTTGCCCAAGTCGAAGGCGAGCTTGGGAACGAGCAGGGCTTGTTTGACCTTGTCCGAGATTCGGCCTCCGCCGGTCTCGTGCTGACGGATGACATCGATGTTGTCTCGTTCGAATGGGATCGCTGCTCCGGGCGGCTTGCCCTCACGAACCGGGGCGGCAATGAGCACCTCGGGGAAGAGGTCGGCCCAGATGTCGATCTCGCGCGAGTACGGTCCGAACGCGTGGATCCGACCCTCGTACCGGTAGTGCACGACGTGGGAAACCACGAGCAATCGGTGGACGGGCTGCACGAAGGAAGCGTAGTCAGATTCTTCGAGGCAGAGTCCGGGAAAGTGTCCGAGGTATCCGCCTCGAGAAAATGATCACCTGCTGAACGAGATCCCGGTAGCGTGCACCTACTCACCACACCATAAATGGGTAACTGAGCACGGTCGCGATGGCGAAAATCCTGGTCTTCTATCAGTACTACTGCACTCCCAAGGGGTCTTGGGGCACCAGGTACTACGAGTTCAGCCGACGCTGGGCCCGGAGCGGTCACGACGTGACTGTCGTCACGTCGATCTACGACAAGTCCGATCTGGTGCCTCGGGGGTTCATCACCGAGTACGAGATCGAGGGCGTGCGCGTGTTGGCCGTCGATTTGAAGCTATCGAATCGCCACGGCTATGCGCGCCGGCTCTGGTCTTTTGCGGCCTATGCGCTGACGGCAAGCTGGTACGGCTTGACCGAGTCGGCGGACGTGACCCTCGTTTCGAGCGGGCCCATCACCGTCGGGATCCCCGGGCTCGTCTCGCGGTGGATTCGTCGCACGCCTTTGGTGGTCGAAGTGCGCGATCTGTGGCCCGAGGGTCCGATTCAGCTTGGAGCTCTGAAGCACCCCGTGGCGATTGCTTTGGCGAGGACTCTCGAACGCGTGCTCTACGCGAGCGCCGATGCCGTCGTGGCGTTGTCACCGGATCAGGCCCGAGGCGTTCAAAGCGTCCGACCGTCGGTCGACGTGGCGACGATCCCCAACTCGGCGGACTTGGACTTGTTCTACCCCGACCGACCGGTGCCCGAACACGTTCGGGAGGCTGTCGATGGAAAATTCGTCATCTTGTACGCGGGCACCCTCGGCCTCGTGAACAACGGGATGGAGATCGTCGAAATAGCCGGAGAGCTAGCTCGTCGCGGCGTCGACGACGTGAAAGTCGTGATCATCGGGGACGGTCGAGAGCTCGACGAGATGAAGGCGCGCGTCGCCGATCTCGGGATTTCGAACATCGAGTTCCTCGGTCTGCTTCCAAAGACGGATGTGGCCGACTGGTTCGCCGCATCTGGTGCCACCCTCAACGGAGTCAAGCCGATCGAGGTCCTCTCGGCGTGCTCCCCCAACAAGGTTTTCGACAGCTTCGCGGCGGGACGCGTCGTGCTCGACAATACGACGGGATGGATACGAGCTCTGCTCGAGCGGACCGGGGCCGGCATCAGCTACGCTCCCGGCGCGATCGAGGACGCGGTGGATCGCATCGTCGAGCTCAAGGACGATCGGGCGGGGCGCGAAGAAATGCAGCGTCGCGCCCACGAGCTCGCCCGCGCCGAGTTCTCTCGAGACAAACTCGCCGAGCGCTTCGAGGAAATTCTCGCTCGGGTGGCGAGGCGGCTTTCGGAGTCACCGTCCTCGAAGCGCGCGCCCCTCCGCCCCCGCGAAGCGAGCCAGGGACCTCCACCATCTTGACGGCGGCGACCGGGCCGCGTGTCGTGAGGCGCTCCGCTAGTCGTCCGGTTTCATGGGAATGCCGAGCTTCGCGCAGGCTTTGTCTTCGCCTTCGCCGTTTTCGCAGGCGGTGCTCCACATGAGTTTGGCCTTGCCGGGGTTCTTCGGCACTCCGGGTTTGCCCTTTTCATAGATGGTCGCGCCGGAGAGGCAGGCGCTCCAGGTGCCTTCATCCACGTGGCACCCTCGCTCGTAGTGCTCGGCGGCCGTTTTCCACTTGCTCAGGGCTGCGGCGGCGTCGCCGGCGGCGTCGCAGTTCGAGCGCTCGAGCAAGCACCCGCGTTTGTGCACGGTGTACGCGGCTCCCGTGTTCTTCGGTACGCCGAACTTGCCCTCGAAGATGATCTTTCCGAGCTCGAAACAGTCGTCGGCCACTCCCGCGTCGCAGGATCGGGCAAGTAGCTTGAGCCCGATCAGGGGGTTCTTGTCGACGCCTTGCCCCTTGAAATACTTGTACGCGAGGGCCCAGCAGCTGATCGCGTTGCCGAGCTTGCAGCCGCGTCGGTAGTACTCGACGGCCATCTTCTTGTTCTCGACGCCGAAGATGTTGTCCTCCGTCACTGTACCGACGTCGTCACAAGCGTCTCCACTGCCGAGGTCGCAGCCCTTCTTGTGAATCGCGAGCGCAGCCTTGGTCTTCTCGAGACCGGGATCGTCTTTGATCTCGTCGGGATAGAGCTGCCAGCCGTATTGCGAGCACGCATCGCCGACGTTGCCTTCGCAGGCCGTCTTGAATGCGGCGATCCACTTGTCTTTCGGTTTCTTCGCCTTCTTGAGCAAGAGGCCGAGGTTGTGACACGAGCCGGGGTGACCCTTGGAGCACTGCGCGCTGCAATCGGTTTCGTCGTCCGGCGCGCAGAGCGTTGGCTGATCCGCACTCTTGGTACAAATCTCATCAGCGAAATCGAAGCCCGGCGGGCAGGGGTTCTTTGCCGCGCGACCCGCCTTCGCGCCCTTGTCCCCGCCTTCTTTCTTCTTGTCGTCGGACCGCGTCGCCACGAACGGCATGAGCTCGAGCCGAATCGCGCTCTGGCACTCACCCGGCGGGCTCGGAGCGTCGGGTTTGGACTCTCGACACGACGGGAGTGAGCCGTCCTTGTTCATCGCCTGTCGAGCGGCCTCGCTCTTGCCACTGGTTCCGGCACCGAACAACTCGGCGACCGCCGCGACCTTGCCTCGGGTGCCCGTTGCCAGCGAGAAGGCTCCCACCGACGCGGCGCGAACGAAGTGCGTGGCGTCGTCGCAGCGGCCTTCGAGCTCTTTTTTGGTCGCCTCGTGCGCAGCGGCGGAGCGCTTGCCGACCATGACCATCGCGACGTCGATCGAGCGGCCTCTTTGCATCTCCGCGCTGAGTTTGGCGATGCTGAGAGGCAGGTTTGCCGCCAGCTCGTCCGAGCTCGTCATCTGCACGACGTGTTCCTTGCGCGACACTCCAGCGAACTCGTACTTGCCGGCCATGGTGCAACCCTTGACCACCTTGAGCGACTGACAGTCGTAGCGCACGACGGCGACGCCGCCCTTCATCGCCACCTCGAGGTCCAGGCGATCGTTCGGCGAAAGGTCCACGATGAGCGGCTCGGCGTAGTCCGGATTTTCGGTGCAGGTCGGCATTTCGCCGCCGAGCACGTCCTGGGCTTTCTGCTCGTCCGGCGCGACGGCTTCCCCCATCGCCCCGGATCCACCGCAGCTCGCGCTGAGAGCAGTGACCATCGCGACCGCCGAAAGAAGAAAGATTCTCTTCATGATGAGCCATCGGGTAACAGCGCGCAGGTCACGAATCAACTGACGGCTTGTTCGTAAGTGGAGTGCCCTCTCGCCAGCACCGATCGCGCAACGCCGAGCCCGAAGCGCTCCCGGCGCTATCTCGAACGGGTCAACCGGAGCGTCATGGCACGACGACTTCACGAACCGCCGGGGCGTCCGCCCCGAAGCACACCAGCTTGAGCACGACACCAGAGGTTGCGCCATGCGCCGTATTCCCGGCGGCAAGCTGAGCGCTAGGGATCGACGATACGCTGGCGCTCGTCGGCGCGGTCAGCCAGCACGCGTCGGCGCCGCGCGTCGTCCAGCTGACGAGCGTGGCATCGACCGTAAAAGAATCGACCGCGACGTGTCCTGGCAAGTAGTGCCTTCCTGCGTCGACCGGCGTCGGATCGGTCGCCTCGTCGATGCGAGTCGTTTGTTGTCGCCAGTCGGTCAGTCCGAGCGCGGTGAAGCCGGAGAGAGAATCATCCGCCGCGGCCACCGAGCCGCGATCCACGCACGCGCTGGTGAGCGTCTCGCCGCCCACGCCGGCGTGGCGCAGGTACAGCTCTCCGCCCGAACCGAGATGCACGGGATCGCCGAAGGTCACGCCACCAGAGGCGCTGCCGTCGAGGAGCGCGTTGCCGATGAGAATGTTGAAGTCCTGCTCGGTGCAAGACCACTGCACGAGCGTGTTGCCGGTGAAGTCGAAGACGTCGGGAAATAGCCCGGCGGCGTTCCCGTAGATGACAGAGTTGTTGAGCGCGCGGGTCGCGGGGCCCGAGCCGCGTATCGCGCCGCCGCTCGCCGCGACGTTGCCTACGAAGGTCGCGTTGTTGATCGTTCCCGGCGCGGTGAAGTTCAAGCCACCGGCGTTGCGGAGGGCGCTGTTGCCAATGAAGCTGATGCTTGCCAGCCCGGGGCTGGCGGCGAGAAAAAGGCCACCGCCGTCGCGGTCCGCGCTGTTCGATTCGACGGTGATGTTTCCTCCGGCGACGAGGCCGTTGGCCTCCGCGTAGACGCCGCCGCCGTCGACCGTCGCGTGGTTGCCGAGCAGGGTGACTTCTCGCATCGAGAGGCGCGCCGAGCTCGTGCCGTAGTAGCCGCCTCCGCGGCTGATGGCGGAGTTGTCCACCACGGCGGTGTTCAATAGCGTCAAGTGCCCAGCGATCATCATGATTCCGCCGCCGAGGCGCGCGCGGTTGTTCCAGATGAGGACGTGGCGCAGGGTGACGGCGTTGGCGAGTCCTTGCATGCCGCCGCCGTTCGCCAGCAGCGAGCCGCCGTGGCTGATGACGAAGCCGTCGAGCGTCGTGTTCGTGGCGAGCTCGAGCACGTGCTGGCTGTTGTCCGCTGTCGCGGGGTCGTCACCGTTGACGTCCCCGTGCAGATGCGAAACTGGGAGCGCCGTCGGCCGTTCGGCATGTGATTGCTCCGTGCCTAGCCAGCCGCCGTAAACGTCGACGCCGGACTTGAGCGCGAGGACGGTGGCACCCGAGCTGGCCGCGCGATAGGTGCCTTCGGCGACCCACACCTCTTGGCCGGCGCTTGCCAAGTCGACGCCTCGTTGCGGAGTACGAAACGCCGTCGCCCAACTCAGTCCGTCGCCGCCTGGCGCAGCGTCGCCGTCGACGAAGATGACTTCTTGATTTGCGCCGCCGGCGCCCGCCGAACCCGCCGCGCCCGCCGAACCCGCCGCGCCCGCCGAACCCGCCGCGCCTGCCGAACCCGCCGCGCCTGCCGAACCCGCCGCGCCGCTCGTCCCCGCTGCGCCGGCCATGCCCGACGTTCCGGCCGAGCCCGAGCCGCCGCTGATCCCACCTGCGCCGCCGGCGGAAGTCACGCCCGAGCTCCCTGCGGCTCCAGCCATGCCGGCGCCGCCTGTGCCCGCGCGGCCCGCCGCACCTCCGCTCGCCGCCGCACCTCCGCTCGCCGCCGCACCTCCGCTCGCCGCCGCACCTCCGCTTGCCGCCGCACCTCCGCTTGCCGCCGCACCTCCGCTCGCCGCGGCAGCCCCCGTCGCTCCGGATCCGCTGCTGCCCCCAGTGCCGCCGGCGCCGTTGCCTCCAGTGCTCCCGGTGCTTCCCGCCTCGCCCGAAGCGCCCGCAAAACCACCGTTTCCGTCCGAACCGTCGCCGCCGCTGCATGCGACGAGCAACACCCAGACGCAACCGTGGGCGATTCGACGCTTTGGCAGGTTCATCCCTAGTTATCGGCGCAAGGGCAGAGCCCGATCACGAAAAGCGACGCGATGAAAAACGGGTGATCGGGCTCGGCTCGGCTCGCGATTAGACGCCATGTTCGGAAGTTGCTCCGCTGGCAAGTGGTCGCGTTCGGCAGGATGGCTCCTTGCGCTGGTGTCGTCCACGGCTTGTTCGGACGCGGTGGCGATTGGTGGAAAAACCACCGACGGTCCGACCTCGGACGCGGGGGCCGATGGATCGTTCTCCGACGGTTCGGCTCGAGGCGGGACGGCTGGCATGGGGACGGGTGGAACCGGGGGACGTGTTGGCGTCGCGGGTGATGGTGGCGAAGCAGGCTCGGCCGGTCGAGATGGGGGCGTCGGCGCGGCAGGTCTCGGGGGAGTCGGAGGCGCCGGGGGAGTCGGGGGAGTCGGGGGAGTCGGTGGCTCGGCGGGATCCGCCGGGGTGGGTGGATCGGTCGGCGGATCCGACGGCGGTGCCGGAACATCTGGAAACGCAGGCGCCGCTGGAACAGCTGGAGCCGCTGGGACATCTGGCGCCGCGGGTGCGGCGGGCGCGGCAGGCGCCGGTGGTACGGCTGGAAGCGATGGCGGGACGTGCACCGATGACGACGGCGACGACGCCACGACTTGCGACGGCGATTGTGATGACCAGGACGCGCGCGTTTTTCCCGGTGCTCCGGAGATCTGCGGCGACGGCGTAACGAACGACTGCACGAGTGCCGATCCGCCGGATCTCTTCTGCGGCCCTCTCGGCACTTTCGTCGCGCCGCCACCGATCGGCTCGCCCACCGGGCTCGGTACTCGAAGCGACCCGCTCGACACCATCGGTGCCGGCATCGCGCAATCGATGGCGATCGAAAGCGCCGGCGGTCCGGCCGACCTGCCCGTGTTCGTCGCGTCAGCCGACGGCGCGCCCGGTGTCTACGACGAAACTGGGCTCGTGGTCGTCGAAGGCGTGAGTCTGCTCGGGGGCCACGAGCCAGTGACCTGGATCCGAGACATTCCCGGCAACCTGACGGTCTTGAACCCGGGGCCCGCGGGGCTCGTCGCCGACGCTTCGACGACTCGCGCCACGGAGATCTCCGGGTTCACCTTCAACGATACCGATCCGGGTGGGGCGATCGAATCTCGTGTCATCCATGCCCTCGGCTCGCCGACGATTCGAAACAACGTCATCAACATGCTCGCGTCGAGCTCGGTGGACTACGGGATCCTCGTCGGCAGCTTGTCGACGAGCATCCACTTCTCGGACGCGCTCGTCGACGGCAACGTCATCAACGGATCTTCGGCCACCGCTTTTCGCCAATCGTGCGTCGAGGTGGAGCTCGGCGATCCGGTCATCTCGAACAATCGCATCACCTTGCCCTCCTCGAGTGAGTTTTCGCTGGGCACCGGCATCGACGCCGTCTTTGCGGGCGATCAAACTCGCATCATTGGCAACATCGTCGATGGCAGCGCGGCCACCAACAGCGAGCTTCATGGCATCACCGTCAACTCCGGAATCGTCGATTCGAACCACGTCTACACCGGCAACTGCGACTTCGCCTGCATCGGAGTGTTCCTCCAGGTCGACACGAGAGATCTGACGTTCACGAACAACGTGGTCCACGGCGGCATCTCACCGTTCGCGACGGCCATCTGGCTGACCTTTCGAGACACGTCGACGGGCGCGGCGGTCGTCGCCAACAACTACGCCTACGGGGGGGACGGTCCGGTGGGCGGGCAGTCCGTCGGCATCAACGTGGTCTCCAACAGCGTCGCCGGCAATCAGCTCGGAACCATCGCCAACAACATCATCCACGCCGGGACGGGTGACACGCGCTACGGCCTTCTCGAACCGGAGGCGGACTCCGATCCCGCCGTCGTCCGCTCGAACGTCTTCACACTCGTCACCGCCGGGGCTTCGACCGCCGCCGCTTATCTCGACGAATCCGGTGTCCCGCTGAGCACGGCGGTGGAGATCAACAACCTCGTGGACATGGACTCCGGAGCGAACGTCGTCGGAGCCTGCCCTCTCGTCCTCGAGAGTTGGCCGGGCGACCATCACCTGACGCCGGCAGCCAACCTGTGTATCGACGTCGCCGATCCGAGCTTCGCGCCGGCGACGGACTTCGAAAGCGACGCTCGCGGCCCGAGCCCCGACATCGGCCCCGACGAGCGCTGAGCTGAACAGCGTGCGCCGTCTACCGCGGTCGGGTCAGGGGCGACGCAAGCTCGTGGCCGTCGCTGAGCGCAACGTCACGGCTCCGGTTCCCCCTTTGCCCGCTCGCGCTTGTCCACCGCCTTCGCGAGCACTCGTGCGATCTGCTCCTTCGAGAACGGTTTACCAATCCAGTCGTTGACGCCCTCGCTGATGAGCTTGCGCCCCTCCTGCTCGAGGGGGTAGCCGCTCATGATCACGACCGGGAGGTCCGGGGCCTGTTCGCGGATCCGTCGGCAGAGCTCGACCCCGCCGACCCTCGGCATCACCATGTCCGTCAGCACCATGTCGATGTCGTCTCGATGCTCGTTGAACACGCGCATCCCCTCTTCACCATCCGCTGCGACAAGAACCCGGTAGCCCATCCTCGACACGAGCCTCTCGAGCGAACGGCGCAGCACGGCATCGTCTTCCACCAGGAGCACCCGTTGGGTGTTGCCTCGGGGCAGGCTGGACGGGGGCCGGCTCGATCGGGACTTGGCAAAGAAGCCGTCCAACCGTTTGAAGTAGGCGGTGACCACGGTGCCTTTGGTGTGGCTGTCGACGTCCAAGCATCCCTCGTGCTGCTGCACGATCCCGTACACCTGTGACAGGCCGAGGCCGGTACCGTGATCCGGAGTCTTCGTCGTGAAGAACGGTTCGAAGATGTGCGGAAGCACGTCGTCGGGGATCCCCTCGCCGGTATCCGTGAGGCGAATGGCAACCCAGTTGCCCGGTTCGGGGGAGCGCGAGCTGCCGTGGTCGCGCTCCGGCTCGTCGTGCGGGAACAAGCTGATGGTCAGTCTGCCGCCGCGCGGCATGGCGTCGCGCGCGTTCACGCACAGGTTCGTGACGACCTGTTGGATCTGCGCCGGGTCGACCTCCGCGAACAGCGGCTTGGTGCCGAGGTTCAGTCCCACGGATATGCTTTCAGGAATCGAGTGGCGCAGCATTGCCCCGACGGACGCAAGAAGCTCCCGAAGATCGGTCGGAGCCCGGGTCGAAATCGATCGACGACTGAAGTCGAGGATCTGCCGGATGAGGAGCGCGCCGCGTCGCGACTGGTCGCGAATCGTCTCGAGCTGCTCGCGACCAGCGCCGTCGTCTTCGAGGGCGAGCTCTACGCAGGTCGAAACCGTCTGAAGCAGGTTGTTGAAGTCGTGAGCAATTCCTGCCGCCAGTTGTCCCACCGCCGCGAGCCGATCGTGCTCTCGAACCTTCGCCTGGATTTCACGGTCGTCGGTCGTGTCACGTAGCACGAGCACGTAGCCGCTCGTTCGACCGCCCGGCTCGTCGACTCGAAGCACTTGCACGGAGAAGTAGCGGTTGCCGGAACCAGAGATCTCGGTGCGCTCCACGGCGTCCGCGAGCTCCTCGAGCGAGTAGTGACCGAGCGCACGAATTGCGCCGCCGTCCGAGTCGTGGGCCAGCGTGCGCAGGTAGTCGCGGCCGATCTTGTTGGCGAGGGAGAGGCGAGCTTCCGAATCGAGCAGCACGACGCCCTCGGGCAGATGATCGAGGATCGACTTGAGCCGCTCGCGCTCGACTTCGAGCGCCTCCCGGCTTTGTGCACCATCCACCGCGACGACGAGGTCGTCGGCCATGGCACGCGCGAAATCTCGACTCGGCCGGTCGAACGCGTCGAACTTTCGGGAGGCGAGGTTCAACTCGCCCAACCGCCGGCCGTGAAAAACCAACGGCACGGTCAGCACGCTGTGCACGCCTTTCTCCAGCAGCCTTTGGCGCCGCGGAGTCAGCGACTCGAGCGCGCCGAGGTCGGGCACGTACTCCACGTCGTGAACCTCGTCGTCCAACTCGATTCGCCACTGCGCGAGCAAGCTCGAATCGGTCCCGTCAGCGCTGAAAACACCGGGGACTCCGGTTTCGGCGAGCAACCAAGCCACTCGAGCGTCGAAGTCGTACATGACCACGCTCGCGCGCTCCGCGTCGAGCTCCGAACACAAGAGCTCGACCGCCTCGGCGCTCACGTTCCGCACCGTCTCGCCACGAACGACCGCGCCGTCGATGGTTTTGCTCATGCTCAAGCGGCGGTTGAAACGCACCAGCTCCTGTTCGGCCTCGCGACGAGCGGAAACATCCCGGTTGATGCTCAAAATCGCCGGCCGACCATCGAAGTCGACCATCGCGCCGTTCACTTCGAGGTACATGTTCGAGCCGTCCGCGCGACGGTGCATCGTTTCGAACGTATCCACGTGGCCGACCCGGATGACCTCTTCGGTCTTGTGGTCTGCGGGGCGGGGCGCCATGTCCCGAATCGACAGCCCCAAGAATTGCTCTCTCGAGTAGCCGTACAGCTCGCAAGCCCGCCGATTCACCTCGAGCACGCGTTCGCCGTCCGGGTCGAGAACGAGAATCGCGTCGTGGGCGTGCTCGAACAGTCCGCGGTAGAGCCCCTCGGACCGCGACGAAACGAGCTCGCTGACGGGTTCCTCGGCGCCGTCCGCTTCGTCCGGTGGGGCTTCGAGGCGGGAGCTCATGAATCTGGGGGTACCTGAAAGCGGCAGAACGGCACGAGCGGAGAATCCATGAGCATACACTCTCGCCGTGAGCTACGAGGTGCCCAAAACGCCTGTCCCTATTGACGGATCCGCGCCTGGGCCGGAAACCAGGCACCGCGCGTCCGGCTGAGGCGGAGCGCCTGGTCGATCCGGATCGTGCCGCCTTCCGGCGGCACGAAACGAATCTTCAGAAGGACTCGACGAATGCACTCGCTCAGCTCGCCGTCGCCGTGGGTAGTCGATCGCGTCGCAGCGTCGCTCACCGATCCGTCGCGCGCGACGACGATCGATGTCGCGTGCTCGCCTTCGAGGTAGGGATTTCGGCGCAGCGCCGCCGTGTAGCAGCGCTCGATCTGCCCGGCGTGTAGCCCGACCACCCAGGAGACGTGTTCTGGTATGGCGTTGCCACTCACCGATACGCTGTCGAAGCGAGGGCGCGGGGGCCGGTCGTGGGGAGGCGGCTCTGGAAGCGGAAGAGGCGGAGTCCCGACCGCTGAAAGGGCTTCGCAAGGGCTGAGGCGGGTTCGGCCAGCGGGCGCGGTCACTCCGGAGACGGCGAGATGTGCGAGCTCCGCGTCGTCTTCGTCGGCGTTCGAACAATGCATCTCGACGAGCTTCGGTTTGTCGGCGAGAAGGCGGTTCTGGCACGAGGCGCGGCTCGATTTTTCGTGCAATCGGTGAAGCGACACGAGGTACATGGCCGCCGCTTCTCGGGCCTGAGGGTGCCCCGTCTCGAATGCCAGACGCTCGAGTGAAGCGACCGCCTGCTCCCAGTGGTGGGCGAGGTAGTACACCCGCCCACGCCCGACCTCGAAGTCGAGTCGGCGATCGTAGGCCAGGGGGTCGGCCGAATCCAGCGCCACCTCGCATAGATTCCGTTTGCTGAGCTCGAGGAACTGCTTCTCGGTCTCTCCGATCGGGACGATGCCCTTCTTCGCGTGCGCCCGTCTGCTGCGGTCTTGCACTTCGTGTCCGTAGCAATGCACGGCGCCTTCGAGCGCGGCAGCGCGCGTTGCGGGGCTATTCGCGGCCTCATACGCCAACAGGAAGCTCGGACCGCACGACTCGACTTTCCACTGCCGACGCTCGAGCTCGGCCAACGCTAGCCGAATTCGGATACGAGTGGGTCGGTTCGCCTCTGGCAATCCCCCGAACCTCACCGCCTCGAGGGCTTCTGGCGAGAAGCGCTCGTCGAGCAGCCGAAGCAGCGTCGCCACGCCGTCGAGCGTGCGCCCGTCGCGCGAGCCGCGGATGCCGTTCCAGCCGACGGCTTCAGTGTGCCACGCGCTCGCGAGCTCGACGATCGAGACGACAGTCGCGTCGCGACAGGCGCGTGCCTCTTTCGTTTTGCCTTGCGACTGCTTCTGCAGCGTCAGCTGATGGCGAATTCGGTCGAGGAGTCCTCCGACGTCGCCGGGGTTTTCGACAATCGAGATCGCCACTGCACGCGCACCGTGAACGCACCGCCGCGCGACTTGTCTCTCGGCGAGACGGTCGAGCACGGCTCGGGCGTCGTCGTAGCGCCCGAGCTCCAGATAGTGTTCGCTGAGATTTTCCTCGAGCTTCACGACAGTGGCAGGAGCATCTGCAGCGGCGGATAGCCGACGGTGGCTCTGCTCCGGCGAGTCCGAGCTCTCGGCGTACAACGCAACGACGTCACGAAGGGCACGCTGGCGAACGACGGCCGCGCCGGGTAGCGACGACTTCGTGTCGAAGGTGCGGAGCAACCCGAGGAGCGTTTTCAGAGCCTCATCGACTTCTCCGAGGTTCCAAAGAGCGCGCGTCAGTCGATACTGCGAGTAAGCGCCGAGCGGATGTGCGTCCCCAGCGGTCTTCGAAGCCTTGGCATAGGCATCGCGCGCCGTCCGCCAGAGACCGAGTCGGAGTGGTTTGCCGGCGCGCTTCACTTCGTGCAACACCGCGTTGGCGAACGCCCGGTCGGCTACGTCGAGCTGGCGAGTCGTCGGATCGTCCGGTGCGGCCGACCCGCGCCCTTGGGCCTTGCGGAGGGCGTCGTCGTCGATGTGGGGTGCGCGCCACGGAGCACGAGCAGGATAGTGAAATAGGTGCGCCCCGCTCGGCCAGTGCACTGCGCGTGGAGCGGCACTCATGCTCGGGGCACGTTTGCCGCAAGCGAGCCCGCGCGATATTTCCACGGGGAAACAACCGTCGCGTGGCGCAGCGCTCGGCGAAGGATCCCCCGTCGGTCCGGAGGCCGCGTGCGGAGTCGACGCCGCCGGCGGTCCGGGCGAGGGCGCGCAGCCGCCTGCGAGAGGCGCCGTCGCGAGAGTGGACGCAAGAACGACCTTTTCGACGAGTCGATTCCTCCACCGGCGAGTAGGGCCACGTCTGCGCTTGCGGATCATACCTGGCCGCAGAGCCTACTCGCCATGCTGAGCGGTCTCACTCTATTACCCATGGAATTAGCTACCGACCCGCGCCGAGCGCGAGCCGACGCTTGCCCAGCTCGCTGGCCGAGTTGGGCGAGCTGCAACCGAAGCGATGCGCCACTGCCATCCGGCGTCGTACTCGGCGACTGCGGTCGGTTCACGGGGCGACTGCATGCTCAATTCCCTGTTCTCCCGAGATCAGGATAGACGAAAGCGCTCGGGATCGAATCGTTGAAGTAGGGGCCGCCGCTCGAGTCTTGCCCACACGCGTTCATCCCGTTTCCAGCCTTGACGCAGAACTCGTTGCTTCCGGTGCAATCGCCGTGCGCCGTGCACGGGCGGCTCAGGTCGATTTCCGAGTTGGCTGCAGATGCGCAAAGGACGTCGTCGACGCACTCGCAGGCCCTGGTCCCGCCGTTGCCGGTGTAGCCGTCGTCGCAGATTGCGTTGTCGGTGCAGACCTCGGTGCAGGTGCCGCCCATGGGCGCCCCGCCGGTGCCACTGCCTGGAGCAGCGTCTCTGGCGTTGGTTCTGCTCCCACGTGGGAGCGCATGACATCGAGCGCGGCGCGGCGCTCCTTCTCCTGGAAGCCCGTGTGCTCGAGCGCAGAAAACACCTTCGCATACGCGGCCTCACCTCATCGGAAACCCCTTGGCCGTCGATGCCGGCGGCGCGAAGTGCGTGGCGAGCTCGTGGTGCGCTGGGCCGAGCAAGAGCTCGTCGAGGCTTCCGGAGCTGAGCGGGCCGCGGGTGGCTTCGGTCCACGGCGGCGCGAACAAGATCACCTTCTCTCCTTGGGGTCCGAGGACCATCGGTCTCGGGCAGCCGCTACCGGTGAACCCGATGCGGCAGTAGCTCAGGTGGACGTGGTGGTGGTGGAACTGCCAGCTACCAGCGGCGCCGTACCCGAGTCGGATGTTGCTTCGTTCCGCCTGAGTGATGTCGCCTTGCACCAGCAGCTGGTCGAGGTGGAAGGTGAAGTCATCCGCCAGCGTCTGGTCGATACCGAAGATTCGCGCTTCGGGTTTGACCGCCATCTTCGCGAAGAAGAACGCCTGCCTCGGCCAGTCGACGATGTTCTGCTCCGTGGTGCAGAAGCGACCGTCGTTGAAGTTGCCGCAGCAACTGTTCCCGTTGTTGTCGCTGCCATCCCCGCAGATGATCTGCGTGTCGTTGAGGCCGTCGGTTTGGTAATAGGCGATGTCCAGGTCGTTGCCGCGATGCGTGCTCGTCAGATGCCGCGGATTGCCGACGTCCACCCCTGGGGTTCTTCCGTCGGCTTGGGCCAAGTCCCCGAGCCCGAGGGGCGTCGTTCCTGGGTAGCGGTTGGCGACTTCGCAAGCGGCGTACTGCGTGAGCATCGTGAGATCCCGACGCAGGTACGAGTACTTCACGCGGTGCGCGAGGTAGTAGCCGTCCGCCAGCGCCTGAGCGCTGTTCGGGTCCGTGGACCCGGGCATCAGGATGATCTCGTCGCAGCTGGTGCCGGTGCACTCCCAGTCCGGACACCCTCCAGCGGAGATGCAAACTCCCGCTTCGCAGTTGCGCCCTGGCGGGCACGCGCCGGTCGGATGGGTGGCGGAGCACGGCAGGACGCAGCCGCCGTCGATGCACTGCTCGTTTGGATCGCCACAAAAACCCGTGGGGTTCGACGGCGAGCACGGCGCTGCGTCCGGAGGACAATGCGAGCCGCACGCCGGATCGCAGGTGCCGTCGCTCGGGTAGGTGCACGAGCCGTCGCTGTCGCAGATCCCGTCGCAACTGACCGCGGCACAATCCGGCCAGCAGAGGTGTGCGCCGGGATTGTCACGTAGTTCCCAGCATCGCGAACCGGCGGTGCACTCCGCGCTCGACCCGCTCGAGCACGCACCGGTTGCCCGCGTCATGCAGATGCCGAAGACACAAACGCCCGGATGGGCGGTATCCCCCGCGCACTCCGAATCACAAGAACACGATGTGCCCGGCGCCCCGAGCGGCGTAGGTCCGCCGCCGCCCGCCCCTCCAACGCCGGCAGCTCCCCCACTGCCCGGCGCGCCGCCAACCCCCACGGCGCCGCCGGTTGCCGGCACTCCCCCAGTCCCGGGCGCGCCGGCCGCATTCGAAGTTCCGCCGGTCGCGACGGCACCTCCCGTCCCCACGTCGCCTCCAACGCCGTCGACGCCGCACGCGGCGCGGCAACCGGGAAGGTTCCCCGTCGCGGCGATGCAGTCCGCCAGACAGCCGCCGGATGAGCTCGCCCCGGCGTTCGAAGTGCCGTGTTGGCCACCACCATCCGAACAGCCGGCCAAAACTACGAACAGACAAAAAATCAGTAATTTAGGCAGCATGAGGCACCTCCAGGCTTACCGCTTCGCCTGATTGTACCGCTCAGCTTGAGCTTTAGATGCAGCTGTGCAGGTTTTTTCGTGGCGCTTCTACCCGCACGGCAACCGTGCCGCCCCCACGGAGAGCGGGTGGTCGCTCACTTTGTACGGCGGGGGCCTAGCGCCTCACGGGAACAACACCGGAGCCTGCGCCAGTACCTCGTTACACCCGCCACCACTCGGCAGCCGCACCATCACGAACGGGTTCTTCGCCGGATCGGGATCGGCGGTCGACGCTACGTTGGACTTGAGCAGCGGGTTCGACGCATCCAGCACGTTCTGGGTGGAGACGGTGACGTGTGAGCCTTCGATGCGATCGGTCGAGACGATGGTTCCGTCGAGCGTCGTGCCGGTTCGGGCGACGACGTAGACGTCGCCCGAGAGGAACCCGACGAGGTTGAGCGTCACCCCGGGGCGGCCGTCGCCGTCGGCGTCGACGACTCGGGGATCGGTGGGATTGTCGGGTAGTAGATCCGTCGCCGGATCGCCCGCGTTCCATCCAAGCGTGCCGAGAGTGACGGCGCGGTAGGCCGAGCCGACGTCGATGACGCCGAGATCTTGCACGGAGACGGCGACCGGCACTGCGCCCATGGCCGCCGGTGGCCAGTTGGTGGTCGTGCCGCCAACCGGAGCAATGTCGATTCGGCATTGAGCTTGGGTCGCGGTCACGACGCTGCCGCTCTGGGCGATGTCCATGACGCTGATGGTGTCGGTCACGCTGACTTGCATGCCGAGCAACGGCACCTGCACGTTTTGCGTCGCCGTTTGTTTGTGCGCCCACGTGCCGCTCAGGTCGAGGCCGAGGGGCGGCGCGCCGCCCCCGCCCGCGACGCCACCGCCGCCGCCCACCCCGCCGCCACCGGTGCCGCTCGAGCCGCCGGTGCCGCTCGAGCCGCCGGTCGCGCCGAAGCCGCCGGTGCCCGGTGTTCCGCCGGTGCCCGGTGCGCCGCCGGTGCCCGGTGCGCCGCCTGCGCCACCTACTCCACCGCTGACCGGAGTGCCTCCGGGGCTCGGGACGTCGGGACCACCGCCGCTCGGATGCACCCAGTGCTTCAAGAAGTCCCAAGTGACGTCGGTGGCGTTGATGTCGCCGCTGTTGATGTCGAGCACGCAGTCGGGCTCGCCGTACCAGCAGTGACCGGCGCCTTGCACCGTGCACTGCACGGTCTCGACGCCGCCGGCGCACGCCGTCTGCTTCACGCAGCTCGCCGAGCCGTTGTGGTAGAGCATCTCCATCGAGCCGGAGCAGCCGTTCCGCGTGCTCCAGTCGGTGAAGCTCTGCTCCACGCTCGCGAACTGGCCGTCGATGATGCCGTCGATGAGGCCGCTGATGGCCGGGTCGTCGAGATTGGGTAGGCCTCCGCCGTAGGGCACGAGTTTGTCTACCGTGCCGTTGATCGCCATGATCGGAAACGGGCGCGACGGCGTGCACGCTGCCGTGGGGAGACCGTTGACCGAGGCGACGGGGGCGGCGGCGGCGAACAAGTCGTCGGCTTCGCACGCCAGGCGATGCGAGAGGAAACCGCCGTTCGAAAATCCGGTCGCGTAGCGGCGCGACTTGTCTACGCACACGTCGTTGTCGATCGCCGCGACCATGGCGCGCACGAAGCCGACGTCGTCCACCGGGTCGAGGCCACCGGCACCATTCGACGGCCCGCAGCACGTGCCGGCATTCCACGAGTTGTTGATGCCGTCGGCGTAGACCGCGATGAAGTTCTCTGCGTCCGCTTTGGCCATGGTGCCGACACGTTGGAGGTAGCTCTTGTTGGTCAAGAGCGGGTGAAAGTAAAAGACGACGGGGAGGCGGGTGCGTCCGTCGTAGCCCGGCGGAACGTGCACGTCGTAGGCGCGTTCGACGCCGTCATGCACGAGGGTGAAAGAGTGGTCGCCCGGAGTGAGCGTTGGCTCCGTGCAGAGCCCCTGCTGCATCACGCCACCGAAACCGGGGCGCCCGGAGGAGGCGTCGCTACACGCCAGGGTGAGACAGGAACCGATGATGATGGGGATGATTTTGCGCATGGCCAACCTCGATGGATCAAAGATATAATCTATATTCAGCTACGTCGAGATCTTCCTCATACATGAAAAATTCCAATTGGATAGACACGGATTGGATATATGATAGAGTGCCGTTCGCGGGTGCAAATCGCCCGGAAAAGCGCGGAAGACGGTACCGATTGGAAGCAGCGACCCAGACCACCAAGAGCCCCGGATCACGGGTCCGTCGCGGGCCCGTGCGCGACCGGATCCTCGACGCGGTGACGTCGCTCATTCAGAGCCAGGGCGTCGAGTCACTGACGACGGTGTCGATCGCCAAGGCAGCGAAGATCCGTCAGCCGAACTTCTACGCGCACTTTCGCAACATCGACGATTGCCTGAAGCAAGCGGCTGAACGCATCGTCGGCGAGTACAGCACCTTCGATCACGAGTCGTTTCGCGAGCTGCAGTCGGCGATCGAGTCGGGGCAGATCTACGGCGAAATGAACCTGAGGTACCACCGTCGGTTGATCGAGGTGCTGCTCGACCACCGCCAGGTCGTCGAGCTCTTCCTCCGGCACCGCCACGGTACGTCGGCGTTTGCGCTCGTCATGCGTCGCTACGACGAGCAGCAGGTGGCGTTCGTTCGCGACGCGCTTTGGGGTTGGGCAGCGCAAGCCGGCATCGACAGCAAGCACCACATCGAGATCGCCATGCTCGCCGAAACGCTGCATCACTCGACCGGCGCCCTCGTGCTCTCGTTGATCGACGGCCGCGTGTCGGATCCGGACGCCGCGGCCCGGGTTCTGGCCAGCAACGCGGACGCCTCGATCCGCGCCACTTTCCGACGCCTGCTCACGGCCTGACTCCACGGCGCGGCTCCACGGCCTGCCCCCACGGCCTGCCTCCACGGCTTCTTTTGGGGTTAGGCGCGGCGCTCCGCCCATGGAGAACTAACGCGCAGCGCGGCAAAGGCCGCCGGCTCGGCGCTCGTTCGCGCTTGCTTGCCGGTCCCCGTCGCGACGCCGATGATGCGGCCAGGCACGGGGATGACAGGCACCGACGATACGGCGGCCGAGGTGGCGGGCACCGACGAGCCCCAGCGGCCGATCTGGCTACGTTTGCTCGTCACCATCGCATTGCTCGTCGCCGTCGTCGTCGCGAGCAAGATCCGATTGCCGGGCCTGTACTTCGATGGCTTCGGACCCTCGGGTTTCGGTCCGCCCGAGGCCAACTTCGGGATCTTCATCGTCGGGATCCGCCCGGCTCTCTCGGCATACTTTCTCGTCGAGGTCGTCTCGCTCCTGCCGGTCGGGCTGCGTGCCAAGAGACACGAGCCACGAACACGCGCCAGGTTGGTGCGCGCGGCGATGATCGGTTCGGTGCT
Source organism: Polyangiaceae bacterium (assembly GCA_029261965.1). GTDB lineage: Bacteria > Myxococcota_A > Polyangia > Polyangiales > Polyangiaceae > JAJDAH01. Next base: position 36,285 of record JAJDAH010000053.1, on the reverse strand, counting down.
GTTGGCCGTGGGGCAAGCGTTCGGCATCGTGACGTACGTCGAAGCGGTCGGGGGATTTGGAGATCGTTTGTTGGTCCTCGCGACGACCACCGCGGCGTTCTGTGTCTTGCTGATGATCGCGCACGCGATCACCCGCCAGGGTTGGGTCAACGGCATCGTCGCGCTCTTCGTGCTCGACGGTGCGTTCGGTCCGGCCACGCCCGAGCGCGTTTCGACGTCCGTCGAGCTCGGCATGCCGGTAAAGCTTGGGCTGGCGGCGTTGGCGCTCTTGGTCCTGACGGCTGCGGTGCTGGCTGCGGGGGGCCGAGCGCTGGCTTCGGCGCAAAGCGTGGGCGCCAAAAAGGGCGACGGGCCCTACCGCGACACCGAGGGCTCGGCGTTCCCGCTCGCGCTACCCGTGCCCGCGAGCGGTCTTTGGCCCATCCTCATCGCCGTCTCACTCGCCGCGTTGCCCACGACCTTGAACGACTTCGTGCCCATAGGAGACGTCGCCACGGTGAGCACGGGGTTCGTTCCGGGCCTCGCTTTGGTGGTGTTGGTTGGCGCGGGTCTCGCGATGCTGTTCACGCGCGTTGGCCCAGTTTCCGCCGAGATCGAACGATTAGGCGGAGTCGCCCCGCCCGAGCAGGCGCTTCGTGCGCTCCGTCTGCGCGCGGTCGTCTGGTCGGTGGTGTTCCTCGTGGCGCTCTACGCAAGCGATCACCTGCTCGCCGAGCTCGGCTGGGCTGGCGTAGCTTTTCCGTTCGTGCTCGGCATGGGCCTGCTCGCGGATGCGGTCCGCTGGGTGCGCGCGGAGGTGGAGAACGGTCCGCTCGTGCCGGTAGCGGAAGAGCGCCGGCCCTACGCCGCGCTCGCTGCGGCAAACATGGCCGGTCAACGTGGTCTGGTCGTTCATCTGCACGGCGCGTGCACGGGCACTTTCTACACGTTCTTCGGTCCGTTCGCGCCGATGACGTTGCTGGCTCCGCGCGCGGACGCCGCTCGCGTGTCGGCGCTTTTGGCCGGTGACCGGAGGGACGCTGAAACCGAAACCGAAACGGAGGCCACACCTTCCGGAGGGCCAGTGACCACGCCGGGAGCGTTTTCGATGCCGCGGCCGCTCCTGCTCGGCGCCGCGGCAGTGGTGTCCTTGTCGTTGCTCGCAGCGCCCGACGCCGTACGACAGGAGCCCGACGTGGCTCCGGTCACGCTCGAGCTCGTCGCTGTCGACGACGAGGTCGAACTGTTCGACCAGCTCGCTCTGGCGGACGACTTGCCCGAAGGTTTCGACGTGAGAGTGGAGATCGTTTCCTTCGGGACGAGCTCCCAGGGAGCGGTGCGCTACGTCGTCGCCGAAATCAAGGCGGGAGACACGCCGGAAAAAAACCTCGAGAGAGCGCGCGCGTGGGCGAAGGGCATCGAGCTTCCGGCGGGCCGGCGTATTGCGTGGGGACCGCTTTACGAGAGCGTCGACATCGACGTCGTCGAGCACCGGGGGTGGCGCTCGTTCGTGCTCGGCGCTGACCCGATCGTCACCCACGACGACGTGGCCGATGCCACCGCGCAGGCGGACGGCGCCGAATTTTCGATGGGGGCGAGCGTGAACGTGCAGTTCAGTCCCGAAGGAGGTCGCGCATTCCAACAAGCCACCGCGCGCCTCGTCAAGCGGCGTCTCGCCATCGTGGTGGACGGAGTCGTCGAGTCTGCACCGATCGTTCAGGAGGAGATCCCCGGAGGAACCGCCGTCATCACCACCGGCGCTCGGGGGCAAGACGGCGTCGAAGAGGCCCGTCGACTTGCCGCCGCGTTGCGCGCAGCGCGGCCTCGCTGAGTCGATTCCCCCCTCGAGGGAGCTCGCTTGAAGAGCGGCTCTCGTCGCGTGGCGCGGGTCTCAGGGCGACGCTGCTGTCTGAACGATCTGGAGTGGTGCCGCGGTGCTGCCCTCTGCGGTGAAGACCGCAAAGTGCTGGCTGACGTCGGCCGTCCGCGCTTCGATGCCCGGCTCGTGGGCGACTTGCCAACCGCTGCCGTCGTAGGCCCACAGCGTCGCGTCGCCGCCGCTCGCGTAGGTCGGGGCGCCGCCTCCGACGAGCCAACTTCCGGAAATTGCCGAGTCGCATTGATCGTTGCAGCGTACGCTCTCGCACTCGACCCACCCATCGGCGCCGAGCTCGTAGACGTCGATGGACCCTCCTGCGCGGCCCTCGAAGTGCGTTCCGTCGATGGACGGATCGTGAGACACGCGCAGCTCCTGCTTTTCGACCCACTCGTCGCCCTCGCGAGCGAAGAGGAAAGTGCTGCTTTGGCGATCGGTGACGGCGGCCCAATCTCCCGAAATGGCGACGCCCGTGCCGCTGCTCGAATCGAGCCGGGTGTCGACGATGCGCTGGTCGAGCACCCACGTGTCGGCCTCGCGTCGATAGATGTAGGCCGAGCCAGGCAGATCGCCGTTTTTGTAGTAGCCCGCGATCGCCCGGTCGTCGGTCACGGCGACATCGGCGAGAAAGTCGTCGGGGTTACGGGGCCGCAGCTCCTCGCCGCCGATCCACTGGTCGTTCACGCGCCGAAAAATGAACGCCGAGAAGCGGTCGCTGACGATGATCGTTCGTCCGGAGGAGGAGACTTCGACTTTGCTGCCGAACCGCACGATCGGGGCGGCGGCGGGCAAGAGCTCCTGTTCGAACTGCCATGTGCTGCCGTCGAAACGAAACGTCAGAGCGGTGGCGTGGTCCATGTCGACGTCGGAAAGCCAGGCGGGAAGGCCGACGACCAACACGTCTTCGGCAATCGCGGCATCTCCGGCGAAGAAGTCCGTGAAGATGTCCGGAACGACCCCGGCGACGGCGATCTCCGTGGTGACCGGCGCGAACGACGTGTCGGCGGCCATTCTCGCAGCGCAGGCTGCGGGTGGACCGGTACTTCCTCCGGTACCGCCGCCGCCGCCAGTGCCGCTGGTCGATCCACCGCTCCCGGTCGAGGTCCCGCCGCTGCCGTCGGCGTCCGCGCCAGCGCCGCCCCCGCAGCCAAGAGCCAGCGGCATGGCCACCACCGCCGCCCCGATTCGACCAGCTACACGGCCAACTCGATGCGTCATGTTTGTTCTCCCACTGCCTCTCGTCGATTCGGTCACGGGGTGAACGTCAGGACGTAGATCGTACCGTTCGAGAACGCGCCGGACGCTGGGGCGCCGGCGAGCAGCTCGTCGGTACCGTTGCCGTCGAGATCCCCGAGGTTGACGACGCGGCCGAGCACACCGTCCACGACTGGACCGTCGAAGGTGTAAATCACCTCCCTCGTCACTCCGGAAAACACGTACAGCTTGCCGGTGTCGTCGCCCGCGATGCCATCGAATCGCCGAGCGGTGGTGACGAAGTCTTGCGTTCCGTCCCCGTCGAAGTCCGCAAGAGTCGTGCCGCTGGGCGTCATGCCGAAGTCGACGTCCCCCACGTCTACCGGAAGGCTCCAGAGCACGTCGAAGGTTCCCGCCGTTCGGATGGCCACGTGTTGGCAGCTCGCCAGCGTGCAGTCTTCGAGATACGCGATGGACAGATCGTCGGTGCCGTCGTTGTCGAAGTCTCCCATCGGGGTGACAGTGAAGTAGTCCTGGTCGCGGACGAGCGACCGGAACAGGTTGTTGCCGGAGACTCCGGAGAAAATCATCGCGCCCCAGGTGGTCGTGTTGAAGAAGTGTTGGAGCCCGCCAATCAAGTCGTCGACACCGTCGCCGTCGTAGTCGCCGACGCAGCCGACGAAGTCCGACCCGAGTCGATCGCGGTCGGAGACGCCGACGAACTGGCTTTGCAGCGCGCCGGTCGCGCTCGAATAGACGTAGATCGACCCGACGTCTTCGCCACTGCCGACGTCGAAGCCGGTCGCCGAGACGTAGACTTCGGAGTTGCCGTCGCCGTCGATGTCGCACCCGCCACCGATCTCCGCGGCGAAAGAGATGTTGACTTCCGGGCCCATCAACTCCGCGATGGGCGTACCGCCGGCGGACGAGTAGACGCTGACGTTGCCGATCGTGTCGCCGGCGGCGTTTCGAGCGTTTCGGTTGCCGATGGCCACATCCGGGCGCAGGTCACCGTTCCAGTCGCCGGCCGGGGCGACTTGCATGCCTGCGACCGTGAAGAGCTCGGAAAAATCCGCGCCCGAGTAGACGGTGGTCTCGCCCTGAAAGGTCTGCGCGGCGGCGAAGTCCGGCACCCCGTCGCCAGTGATGTCGCCGAGGGCGGCGACTTCTCCGCCGAACGAGTCGTCTTTGGTCGCTTGAAACAAGATGCCCGGCTGATCGTCGTCGAAGATGGTCAGCGTGTGCACACTCGCCGTGCCCAGGGTCCCGCCTGTGGGCGCGCCGAGCGTCACGACGACGTTGCGACTTCCGTCCATGACCGAGTTGCTCCAGATAGTGAGATCGATGGCGCCGGCGCGTGCCTGGGCTGGGATGACGACCGCACCAGCGACGAGATCGTGGTCACCGGGCACGGCGGCGGTGCCTCCGACGGTGAAGGGCACCGTGACCGGACCCGCCGCGGGGGCGGAAAGCTGGATGGGGATCTGCGACGCCCCCACGCCTTCGGTCCGGTGGCTCGAACCGGTCACGAAGCCTACCGTGGGGCTCGGAACCGTCACCGTAGGCGTGTCGTCGTCGATGACCGTGATCGTTTGAACTCGGGACGTGCCGAGGGTGGCGTTGGCAGGATCCCCCAGCGTGATGACTACCGTTTCGTCGCCTTCGGGGAGGGCGTCGCCGAGGATGACGATGTCGTTGACCTGACCGTTGTTCAACGAGTGAGGCGGCGCCACCTGGATGAACTCGCGGCGGGTGAAATCTTCGGTCTCGGTCGCGGTGCCCGACACGGTGAACGGAATGTCCAACACCCGCCCCGAGGGCGCCGAGAGCGAAACGCGGACGTTGATTCGGTTGTCGGTGTCCGTTTCGGTCACCGTGCGAGTCACTTCGAAGACGTTGACGATGGGGAGCGGATCGTCGTCGACGATGGTGACCGTGAAGCTCGCGGGGCTGCCGAGGTTGGCGTTCGGAGCCGCGTCGATGGTGACGTCGATGGTTTCGTCCATCTCGTCGAAGGCGTCGTCGAAAATCTGGAAGGGAACCACGAGGCTCGTATCGCCGGCCGGGACTACGAGCGTCGACAGATCCAGGTCGTGATCCGCACCGAGTCTGGCGCTTCCGCTTCTCGTCAGTGTGACGACGACGTCGACCGGCGCGGCCTCGCTGAGGCGCAACGTGAAGTCGAGCATGGTGTTTTGCTCGGTCACACTCGTCGGAGGGGGCTCGATCGTCAGCGTCGTCGAGGGCGTGTCGTCGTCGGCAATGACGACTTGGTGCTCGCTCGGTGTGAGAGCGTTCATGGTCTGCGACACCCCGATGAGCAGCTCCTCGTCCGGCTCGACTTCCTGGTCGTCGGTGATCTGAAACTGAAACGCGGTTCGGGTCTCGCCCGGCGCGATCGTGAACGGACCCGGCATGAGGTCGTGATCGTCGGCGCTCGCGTCGCCGCCGATGGTGAGCTGACCGGTGACGGCTTCGGTCGTCGGTTGGTTCAACACCAAGTCGACGCTGACGGTGTCCCCCTCCATGACGACCTGTGATCCCGGCTCGAAGGAGAGGCGGACACGCCCCGCACTTCCCCCGGTGCCCGACCCTCCGGAGGTGCCGCCGTTGGCGGAGCTGCCGCCATTGCCGCTGTCGCCCCCGTTGCCCCCGCTACTCCCGGCGTCCCCCCCGCCTCCGCCGCACGCGACGAGAAAAAGCGCACCCAACAAGCCGACTCTCCGCATGGACGTTGGTACGCAGCTTAGCCCGATTCCTTCCCTCCGGGAGTGGAGAGGAACGCGTCGAGCTCCCGCAGGAAGACGCGGAAGGCCTTTTCTGCTTCGACGGGGACGTGGTTGTTGCTGTCGAGCGGAACGAAACGCGCGTCGGGGATCTTGCTGGCCAGGCGCCGGCCTTGTTTGAACGGGATCGCGGCGTCCGCGCGAGCGTGAAGGACCGCGTGGGAACCGAGCCTGGGGCAAGAGCTCGCTCACGTCGAGCAGGCCGAGCGAGTCGTAGATGCGTTGCGCGGTCTTTGCCGTCGAGCTCATTCTTTGTAGCTCGTTGAACCACTCCATTTCCGCGGGTCCGGCGTCGGGCATGAACAGGGTGGTGAACATTTGGCGGAACGCTGGGTTCTTCTTGCCCCACCCGCGAAGAATCGTCGTGGAGAGCGCTTCGCTTGCTTCGACCGCGGCGGGACCACCAAGTCGCCAGCCGCGGGCGAAGCCACCAGCTTCTCGGTCGGCCGAGCGTACCTTGCCGGTGGCTGAAGTGCGCGGTCGCGAGGCCGAGCGCCGCGTATGGTATGCATAGGCATGGCGCGCCTAACCACTCATTCTCGCGCGGTTGCCCTGGCGCTCGTCGTCGTCGCTTGCGGCGGCGCGCCTCCGCCTGCAGTCGACGCGACGGAAGCCAACGACCCGTCGGGTGACGCACCGGCGACACCCGGCGATGACACTGCCGAGGGCGACACCGCGAAGCCCGAAGAGAGCGCCGACACCGAGTTCCAACTCGGCAACTCGGACTCTGCTAGAGACGCCCGCGGCGCGTCGGAGTCGAAGATCCAGGCGACGAAGGATCAGGCCGCGATGAAGTTCTTCGTGGTCGACAAGAGAAAGGGCGGGCCCATAGGGGGCATCGTCGTGTCGCTCACCGCACCTGACGGAAAGAAGTACTACACCGAAGAGACGGATTCGGCCGGCTACGCCGAGGTGCTCGTGCCGGTGGGGCAGAAGTACGAGCTGGTCTATCTGAGCCTCGGGAAAAAGGACATCGCCGCGCGTGTCACCGTGACCGACGAGCCCAACCAAAACATCAAGCTCACGCTCCGCCACAAGGGGTGGATCCCGCGCAAGCGCCCCGACGCAAAAGCCCCCGATCCTGCCCCGCGCTTCGTGCTCAAAGGCGTCGAGTTCGACACGGCCAAAGCCACCATTCGGCCCGAGTCTTTTCCGCGCCTCGACGCGGTCGTCGAATACATGACGCACAAGAAGAGCTCGCGCATCGAGATTTCCGGCCACACCGACAACGTCGGAAAAAAGGCGGCCAACAAGTCGTTGTCTCAGCGGCGAGCGGAAGCCTGTCGCAAGTACCTCATCTCCAAGGGCATCGATGGCAGTCGGATCCAAGCTGCCGGCTTCGGCGACGAGCAACCAATCGCCTCGAACGACACCGCCGAGGGCCGACAGAAGAACCGGCGTATCGAAGCGACGGAGCTGTAGTCGCTGGCGCCGCGCTGGCCGCACGGTTGCGGGCTCGGGAAGGCCACTCGGGTTAGCCCGCGTCCGACTCGAATACGCCGCATTGTAGCACCTGTTCGGTTCGCACCCCGCACTCGTCAGTCGCCGTGCAACACGGGCCGAGATCGCGGAAGAACCGAAGCCCGGCGGGAACCGGGCAAGTGCGACCGCCGCACTGGACCTGGCAAAACGCCGTGTCGCCCGTCTCCGCGCAGCCGAACTCGCAATCGCGCCGCACGCCGGGCACACAACAGTCGCCGCGGGTGATCACCATCGTGTCGCCGTCGCAGTGCGCCGGCCGCGGGCAGCTGCAGTCCTCGTCGAGAGGGTCGGCTCGGTTCGCGTCACCAACAACGCAAGCGAGCGGGCCGAAAATGAGGGCGACGAAGAGAGCGAGGGCAGTCGGGAGGGTCGGAGCGACTAGGAGAGTCGGAGTAGTCAGCAGAGTGGGAGCAGCGAGGAGAGTCGGAGCGGTGACGACTCGGGTCACGGTCGTCGCCGAAGCAGGGGTGTAAGTCATCAGGGACTGCTCGTTGACCCGTCCGGTCTACGCACCCGGACCGTGACCTCCGACTTCGTCAAGCCATCGGACGCGGGAAAAGTCACACGCCGCATGGCCCTCGTCAAACAGCCCCCGAACCGATCCTTGCCCGTCGGTCGCGTGGTCACCTCGACCTCGCGGGTCGTGCCGCCTGCGGCGGGAATGGACACGGTGATCGTCGCTTCGGCCTCGAAGTCGGGGTCGCGCTTGCGCGCGGTGAGCTCGCACACTTCGAAGCCGCGATAGGCTTTCAGGATCGACCGTTGGATGGCTTCGGGCCCGAGCTCTCCGGAGATGACTTTCGGCTCGCTGAGCTCGAACGCTTTTTTGGTCAGCGCCGCGGCGCCGGCGTCGTGTGGCTTCGAGTCGGGCCCCGAGTCCTTCGGTGCAGGGGCAACTGGTGTGTCGGCATCGGCGGGAGATGCGACGACGATGGTGAACGACTCGCCCAAGCTCCGCCGTGCCTCGTCTGCCTCGCGCACGACCGTCGCGAAGGTTCGAAATTCTTGCGAGTAGCCCACTCGAAGAAGCACGTGCTTCGCGCCCGCGGCATGCGCTTTCCACGCTTCAGCCATTTTTTCGCTGAGCCCCGGAAGCTCGACCGCTTTGTCCTCGCGCTCGTTGTTTCGCGGCACTTCGACGCTCGGGGGATCCGCGCTCACTTCGCCCACGGGCTCTTCCCACCGAAGCCGCGCCTTCACGTCGCCATCGATGAGCACGGCGAGCGCCCGTCCGGTTGCCTTCGCCACCGAAACCCGCACGACGCCGCGCGAGGTGTCCAAGAACACGTCTCCCCCAGACGCCGAGGTGCCGATGCCTTCCAGCACCGATGCCACCCAAAGTTGCGACGCCCGGTGGTCGGCGCGAACCACGCACCCCTTGGCGCGCTTCGCATCGATGGCACCGACAAGTGCTTTCGGAATCACCACGCGAGTCCCTCGCTCGACGTTGGCAATCGTGTCGACCGCCTTGCCGTCGAGCTCCGCCGTGCTCAGCGTCACGTTGACGACCGTGCTTGGCAGTTTTTCACCAGTCGTGGCTTTACCGGTCGTCGCGGGTGGCTGCTTCTCCGTAGGCGTTTCTTTCTTGCACGCGCCGACCAGCACCAGGGTGGCGGACAGCGTGCAGAGCCACAGAATCGCGATCGTTCGCATTGCTCACCTCGACCGCCTGTTTACCCCGACCGCCCGCCTACTTCGACCGCCTGTCTACTTCGACCGCCCGCCTACTTCGACCGCCTGCTTACTTCGACCGCCTGTCGGTTGGTTCCGTCGTAGTTGATGGGCGAGTTGCCGTCGAGCAAGCCGGGACGCCTGGTGGCCCAGGCTTGATCTCGCCCCCCCGCGCGGATACGGGCGCACCAATGCGCATCCGTACCCTCGCTCCCTTCGTTCTTGGCGCGAGCCTTCTGGCTCCTTTCGGCTGCGGCACGGGGCCGACTCCTCCGGCGGCGCCTCCCGCCGGCGCTGCCCCCGCGGCGGACGCCGACGGTGGAATGTCTCCAGCGGAGCAACCGGCCACGCCTGCCGGCGCCGAAGCGTTCGTCAAAGAGGTGAACGAGCAGCTGCTCGACCTCTGGCAGGACGCGGCCCGCGTCGCGTGGGTGAAGTCGACCTACATCACCCACGACACGGAGACGCTCGCGGCCCAGGCGAGCGAGCGCGTCATGGAGTACGAGGCGCGCGCCATCAAGGCGGCGACGCGGTTCGACGGGCTCGAGCTGAGCCCCGAAGTGAAGCGGCAGCTGTACCTCTTGAAGTACTCCGCCGGTTTGCCGGCGCCGAGCGATCCCCAGAAGCGTACGGAGCTCGCCGAGCTGAGCACGAAAATGGAGAGCGCCTACGGCAAGGGAAAATTCTGCTCACCCAAGCTCAAGGGCAAGGGCAAGGACCCGAAGCGCGACTGCCTGTCGCTGCCCGAGCTCAGCAAGATCCTCGCCAAATCCCGCGACAAGGACTTGCTGCTCGAGGTGTGGAGGGGGTGGCGCACGGTCTCGCCGGAGCTTCGGCCGATGTACTCGCGTTTCGTCGAGCTCGGCAACGAGGGGGCGCGCGAGCTCGGCTTTACGGACATGGGGCAGATCTGGAAGGGTCGCTACGACATGAGCGGCGACGCGTTCGTCGCGGAGATGGATCGCCTCTGGAAAGAAGTGAAGCCGCTGTACGAGCAGCTGCACTGCTATGTGCGGGCGCGGTTGCGGCGCCGGTACGGCGCGGCGGCCATCGCCGAAAAGGCGCCGATTCCTGCGCACCTGCTCGGCAACATGTGGGCGCAAGAGTGGGCAAACATCTACGATTTGGTGGAGCCGTTTCCGGGGCGCGGGCTGCCGGATTTGACCATTCGGCTGAAGCAGAAGAAGTACGACGAGGTCGGCATGGTCCGGCTCGCCGAGAAGTTCTTCGTTTCGCTCGGCATGGACCCGCTGCCCAAGACCTTCTGGGAGCGCAGCCTGTTTCTCAAACCGCGGGACCGCGAGGTCGTGTGCCACGCGAGCGCCTGGGACGTGACCTCTCGCGGCGACTTGCGCATCAAGATGTGCATCGAGGTGAACCACGAGGATCTCGTGACAATTCACCACGAGCTCGGGCACAACTACTACTTCCACTACTACAACCACCTTCCGCCGCTCTATCAGGCGGGCGCGAACGACGGCTTCCACGAAGGCATCGGCGACACGCTCGCACTGAGCGTCACGCCGTCTTACCTCGCGAAGGTAGGCCTCTACGACCGAGTGCCGAACGACGAGCCCGCAGAGATCAACGAGCTCATGAAGCGCGCGCTCGAAGGCATCGCGTTTCTGCCGTTCGGCAAGATGATCGACCAGTGGCGCTGGGAGGTGTTCAACGGCGAGACGCCGGCGACGGCGTACAACGCCGCCTGGTGGAAGATGCGCACCGAGATGCAGGGCATCGCATCACCCATCGAGCGCACAGAAAAGGACTTCGACCCAGGCGCGAAGTTCCACATTCCTGCGAACGTGCCGTACACGCGGTACTTCATCGCGCGCATCCTCCAATACCAATTTCACCGGGCGCTCTGCAAAGCCTCGGGGTACACGGGGCCGCTTCACCGGTGCTCGATCTTCGACAGTAAAGAAGCGGGCAAGAAGATGATGGGCATGCTGGCGCTCGGGGCGAGCAAACCGTGGCCGGATGCGCTCGAAGCCATCACCGGCGAGCGCAAGATGACCGCCAACGCGATCATCGACTACTACGCGCCCCTCATGAAGTGGCTTGGCGAGCAGAACCAGAAGGAACAGTGCGGCTGGTAGCGCGGCCGGTGATGCACTTTGGTGCACATTTCTGGCCGGCGGGTCGGTAGCTCGCGTCCTCGCGACGGCAAAAATCCAACGCGGCCGAAACCCGCCGTGCGGGCCTCGGGAAACTCGTTGCGCGGAGCCCCGTTGGCCCGGACATTTGCCCAATGCGACGATTGGCGATCACTTTGGCGACGGGCGCGGCGATTGCGGCCCTGTCGGCTTGCGGCGGCTCTGGAGAACAAAGCGGCGGCGCATTCGGTGGAATGGGCGCCGCCACAGGCGCTGGCGGTCTTGGCGCTGGCGGTCTCGGTGTGGGCGGCGGTCCGGGTGCCGGCGGCGGCATCATGGTCGGCACCGGCGGCGGCACCGGCGGAGTACCGATCGATCCCGGTGGCGAGTGCGACGGCATCTCGCAAGCCGCAGAGAATCGCCCGGCTCCGATCGACATCATCATGGCGATCGACAGCTCCGGGAGCATGACCTTCGAGGCGCAAGAAGTTCAGAACAACATGAACGTCTTCGCCAGCGCGATCCTGAACCAGGGGATCGACGTTCACGTCGTCGTCATCTCCGAGGCCGGTCCACCGAACCCCTTTGGTGGGCTGAGCGGTGTGTGCATTCCACCGCCCCTAGGCAGCGGCGCTTGCCCCAACGATTCGAACCCGCCGCAGTACTTCCGCGTCGACACGACGGTGAACAGCTCGGACGCGCTGATCAAGATCCTGAGCGAGTACCCGAAGTACCAGCACATGCTCCGTCAGAAGGCGCTCAAGTACTTCGCAGTGGTCACCGACGACGAGTCGAGCATGGATGACTTCACGTTCATCCAGAGCGTCGGCTCGCTCGATCCCGGGTGGTTCGATTCCTGGAAGTTCTTCGGCGTGTTCTGCCTGCCGGGCAACTCTTGCGTCGCCTTCCCGCCGCCTTGCGCTTCGGACGGCAACACGTACATGAGCTTGGTCAATCAAACCGGCGGCCTCGCCGGCAGTCTCTGCCAGGGGCAGTCCGACTTCGGCGGCGTGTTCTCCGCGCTGGCGCAAACCGTCATCTCCGCAACGGAGCTCGCGTGCGAGTGGGACATTCCCACCCCGCCGCCCGGCCAGATGTTCGAGAAAAACAAGGTCAACGTGCGCTACACGCCGGGCACCGGTGCGCAGCCACAAGACATCTTGTTCGTGGGAACCGCGGCGGACTGCGGGCCCGACGGCGGCTGGTACTACGACAACGACGCCGCGCCCACGAAGGTGCAGGTCTGCCCGTCGAACTGCACCACGATGAAGAGCGACTTCAACGGTCTGGTCGACGTGCTGTTCGGTTGCTTCACCGTGACCGTGCCCAGGTAGGGGTCCCGGTTCAGCCGTCCCATCTTTTCGGGGGCGAGTTAGAATGCCGGCATGTTCACGCTTTACACGGCTCCGACTCCGAATGGGTGGAAGGTCTCGATCGCGCTCGAAGAGCTCGAGCTCGACTACGACGTCGTTCCGATCAACCTGCTCGGCGGCGAGCAACAGACCGACGAGTACGTGCGGCTGAACCCGAACGGGAAGATCCCCACTCTCGTCGACCACGAACGAGACGACCTCGTCATTTTCGAGTCGGGCGCGATACTGCTCTACCTCGCCGAGAAGACCGGTCGTCTCATGCCGAGCGAGCCTGCCGCGAGATCCGAGGTCGTGCAGTGGCTCATGTTCCAGATGGGTAACCTCGGCCCGATGATGGGTCAGGCGAACGTGTTCTTTCGCTACTTTCCCGAAAAGATCCCGGCGGCCATCGAGCGCTACCACCGTGAAGGTCGTCGGCTCATGGAGGTGCTCGACCGTCGGCTCGAGGGCCGAGAATTCCTGTGTGGCGAGTACTCGATTGCCGACATTGCCAATTGGAGCTGGGCGCACACCTACAAGTGGTCGGGCATCGACGTCAGTGGTCTGGAAAACTTGAAGCGTTGGCGAAAGACGTTGCGCGAGCGGCCCGCGGTGGAGAAGGGCCGCTCGGTTCCCATCCGCCTCACCGAGGAATCCGTCGACGCGACGGCTTTCAGCAAAGCGGCCCGTTCAGTCCTGAGCTGATCCCGGCTCGATGTCAATACAGGTGTATTGACCTCGAGTGGGCGGCGGCTCAGACTTCATCCATGGAGGCAAAGAGCAGCCAGCTCCAGATTCGAGTCTCTCCGCGCCAGAAGCGCGAGATGAGCAGGCGCGCGCGTGCCGCTGGGCTCAGCCTTTCGGCGTGGGTCCTGCGGAGAGCGCTCCCGCCGAAACGTGAAGAGCTCGATCAGATCTTGCGAGAGCTTCGCCGCTCGCAAGCTGCGTCCTATCCGTTGGCATCGCTGAGCGACCTTCTCGCGGGGCTCGACGCGACCGGCATGGCTACGGTTCTTGCCGAGCCCCCGCGCCCTCGCCTCCCACAGCCACTCGACGCGTTGGTCGCAGCCATGGTCGAGCACACAGCGTGGATGAAGGGTGTGCCAGTTCCCCGCTGGGCCGCCGAGACACCGCCGCTCGAGCAGCCGTACTTTGCGAGCTCGCTCGCGAGCCTTCGTGTTCACCTGCTGACCCACTCGCCGCCCGCCTTTCGTCGGCGTAACTTGTTCGTAGATACGACGGTGGGTGGAAGGGTTTGACCGCGAGCGCACTATCGGAGAAGCGCATCCGAGAGCTCTTCGTCGCCCTCGACGCCGAGCTCGGCCACTGCAGGGTCACCGGCGAGATTTACGTTCTCGGTGGCGCCGTGATGTGCCTAGTGCACCACGCGCGCCCGTCGACCCAAGACGTGGACGCCGTGTTCGCACCGACAGGAGAGGTGCGCAAGGCCGCCAGGCGCGTTGCTTTGACCGAGGAAGTCGACGAGGACTGGCTCAACGACGCGGCCAAGGGATACCTCAGTGCCCAGGGCGAGTTCGCACCGTTCCTTCAGCTCGACAACCTCAGTGTCTCGACGGCAACGCCCGAGTACCTGCTCGCGATGAAGTGCCTCGCCATGCGTCTTGGTCCAGAATTTCACGACGAAGCGGACATCCGATTCTTGCTCAGGTACCTCAACATCAGCGCCTACGACGATGCTGTGGGACTGCTCGAACGGTTCTATCCGCTCGAGCGGTTCCCACAGAAGACGCTCTACGCGCTTCAGGAGTTGTTGGAAGGATCCTGAGAGCCGGACCCAGAGAAACTCTTGTGTTGCCAAAATGTCCGTCTATCGAACGGGGGTGTTGTCCTTCGCCAAAAGGTGACCTGGCTGGAAATGCTTGACCATTTTCGCCCAGCTGCGACGCCGAACATTGTGGAGCTAGGTGAATGCAGTTGCGTAGACCACAACTCCACGTCGAAAGAGCCTAAGGTTCATGCGGCGACGTCCTCCTTCGACGCTGGCGAGCTCCGTGGGCACGCACCGCACGCGACCTTTTGCTTCCATCGCGAGGAAGCCGAGGCCGACTGGACTGGGCTTGCGTCAGACCGGTCGCCGCTCGAACAGCTCAACGCGGAGCTGTTCGTACGCCGGCTAGAGCTACTGTGCGATCGAGCGCAGAGCATCAACGCCCTGCGCCGTGCCTTCGCCGACCGATACCAGGATGGATCGCGGCTTCCTTGAGCTCCTCGGCCGCCTTCATGACGCCCGCGCTGACTTCGTGATCGTCGGTGGCGTGGCTGCCGCACTGCATGGGGGCACTCGCGTCACGTTCGATTTGGACGTGGTCCCAAGCCTTGCTCGAGGCTCGTGGTGTGCTGCGGTCGACGTGCTTTGGTCACTTGGCGCGCGGCCTCGGATCCCGGAAACAATCGCACCAAAACTTGAGCCGCGAAGAATTATTCTACCTCCGCAGTTACTGCACCCGTTACCTGAAACTCCAGACCTTGCACGGCATGGCTGCCTTCGAGCGCAATCTCGACTTCTTTGGCTGACCGAGGATCGCCTCGAACGCGCAACTTGTACGGCTTTGTCGGCTCGATCCAGCGACCTCTCGTGGATACGGGAGCACTCTCCAACGCCTGGCCCGTCGCTCCAGCCGTCGTGATCCCTCGGGTTTCGCCGTCGATGATGAACACGAAGGTGAGGGCTTGGGTCTCGAGCACAAGGCGCCAGTGCGGCGTGTCTACGGTGCTGAGAAGCGCCGTCGTAATGGGGACACGACTGCCGTCGAGGTGAACCCATCCGATGGGCTTCTTCTCGACTGGAGGAGGCGGCGCCGGTGCAAGCGCTGCTTTCTCGCAGAGCTGCACTTTGGTTTTGCCCTCGAGGAGGAGTCCCGGCTCGATCGACTTCCGCGAGCAGTAGAAGCCGAGATCCAGGCGCACCTCTCCGAAAGACCCGACCTCTTGTGAAGGAAGGTCGAGAGCTACTTGGTGCGATGCAATCGAGCGTTCGATCATGCCGCATTTGGCGGAGGTGGCCTGAAATCCAGCGCTCAGGTCACGTGGCTTTCGAGGTGCGAGACTCACCGACGCGATCTCGGGCGAATCGGCTGACTCGCAGGTGACTTTGCCCTCGTGAAACGAGAGTTTCAGCGACTGGTCTTCCCCCCTACGGATCAGCGCGGTCGGGGGCGTCGCAGGGTGCGAGCGCATCGCGTATCCGCCGGACTTCCTGTCGTACTCGTAGCGCCGACGAAGCATCACGAGTGGCGTCCCGGGCGGCGGTTTGCCCTCGATGGGCTTCGCCTTTGGAAACTTCAAACGGATTTCGATGGGCGGCCCAAAACTCGATTCGTCGCGTGCGGAGGACGAGATCTCGCGCACCACCTTTTTCTCGGTCTTCGTGTTTTTGCAGTCGCTCGACCCGACAGCGGCCAGGCTGAGCAAAACGATCGCGAAACGCCTCGAAATATCCACGGATTCACGAGCTCGTACGAAGGAGAAAACTGGAAGTACACTCCCGGCGTGGGGATGTCGATGGCAGCGAGTTGCACGAGCTGCGGTGCGCTCGTTCAGGGCGGTGCTTCGACGTGTGCCTGGTGCGCCGCTTTACACGCCAAGCTCGCGGAGATGTCGGCGCGCCCGGATCTGCGGGTCTCGCTGTGTTGGCAGTGTGGAATTCCGGTGACCCCCACGGCGGTCGAAGGCTACCGACAGCATTGCGGGGCCGCGTGCACCAACTGCGGCCAGACGCGAAACTTCGCTCCGCGAACGGACGAGACCGTACAAATTCCCTGTCCTCCAACCGAGAACGCTGCGAGCTGGGAATCGCTGAAACGAGATCCGCGGCGCTACCTGTTCGACGAGGCGCTGAGTCCGCATCCACCACCCGGCTATGAGCATTGGGCCCGAGCCGACCCGCGCGACCCGACGATGGCGTCGGCGGTCCAACGACTCTTTTTCGAGCTCCGTCAAAGGAGCACTTCTGCACCCGCGGACACCGAAGCGAATCGGGCCCTTCACTGGTGTGCGCGCTACTCCACGACCGTGTACTTGATGCGCGGACAACCTGCCGGTGCTCGACCCCTCCTCGAAGAGGCGCTCGATCTCTCCCCCCGCCCGAAGTTTCGCTACCTCGCGTACTGCAATCTCTCGGTGATGGCGTTGAACGCAGGCGACGTCGATTCGGCGACGTACTGGCTAGACCGGTGTGATCCCAGGCCGGGCTATCGCCAACTGTTCCTCGCCGCCAGCGAGTGTCGATTGATGAGCTTTTCCGTGAGGGGTGCGTGGGATCGCGTACTGGAGCTCGTCAACCACGAGTTTCTGAAAGGTGAGCGGGAGCCGCTCTGGGTCACTCTGTATCGTGCGGCCGCCCTCGACGCCGTGGCAGATCCCAGCCAGGCGCAACACGAGCTGACGAAAGCTCGAGCCCGCGAGGGGGATTGGACTGTCGAGAAGCTCGTCCGTGAGCACGTCGTCTTGCATCGGCTGGCGTACATTTTCGAGAGGGAAGAAGCAGAGGCCGCACGAAACCTCGTGCCGCCGTCGAACAAGGCGCCGCCGCCAAAGGATCCGGTGGGTTTGATGGTTGGTGGGTTTGGAATGGCCGCGGTCGGACTCGGGATGTGGATCTACTCCATGGTCCAAGGCGCTGAGGCCATCGAAACGACCTTCTGGAAGGCTGTGCCGGGGGCTTATCAGCAAGCAGACGTGACGCGCGAGACGTCCTCGATCTCGGGCACGACCAACAATCCGATTCGGGGGTCTGGGAGCATCAGGTGGCTGGTCCACGCGCGGTACGCCTACAAAGCCGATGGCTTTTCGTACACAGGTACCGATTTGACCCTCGGCAACGACGTCATCGCGGCGTACGCCGACCGAAAAGCCGCCGTTCGTCACGCAGCGAGCATGACCGGAACAAAGGTCCACGTGTACTACAATCCCAATGATCCGAAGCGATCGGTGCTTCAACCCGGCTTCGAGGACGAGCACGTCATGTTGATCGGCACCGCCGGCGTCTTGTTCTCCCTCGCGGCAGGCATGGTCGCGCGCGGATTGCGCGTCCCCCAGCTTGGCGCAATTGGTGTGTTCGCGCTGGCGTCGGCACTCGTGGGGGTCGCCTCCTACCTGGTGTTGGTACCGTGAGCGGCCGACAGACTTCGAGATAGCGTGTTCGAGGCAGACGAGTACGTCCTACTTCGGCTTGGCCGAGGGCGCAGCGGACGTGCAGGGCGGCGGCTGCACGGGCAGGCAATCGTCCTCCGGGCCAGTCTTCGGGGGAGGGTTGCCGGTAGAAACGTGAAGCGTAGCGGCTAAACGCTTCGACGACGTCCTCGGTCGGCCTCGGGACTCCAATCTTATCGAGCCACCGAGGAGGGAAGGAAAACCAACGCGTGGCGCGCTGGTCCTGGAGCCGCCGAAGCAGGAAGATCGCTGACGAGGTCGCGGGGCTGGCGGCCTCGGGATGTGCAACGGAGGTCATCGCGAGCAGCGACGAAAGATCCAGGTGACGACTGCCGTTCGTGGTGGCCGCAGCCGCGCGAGCGCTCGGGGTGAGCCGCTCGACCATCAATCGCCGGATCGCCTCGCTGGAGGAGTCCGTGGGTGCGGTGCTCTTGGAACGCGCAACCGACGGGGTGACCCCGACGTCGGCCGGCGAGGCGCTGTTCGACGTCGCCGAACGGGTAGAAGGCGACGTCATGGCCGCGGAGCGAACGCTGTCGGGTCAGGACTTCCAGCTGTCGGGTCGACTGCACGTATCGGTGTTCGACGTCGGCGGCCTCGTTCTCGCGCCCGCTTTCGAAAGGCTCCGGCGCACGCACCCGGCGATCGAGCTGGTTCTCGGATCGTCCGACCGCATGCTCAGCCTGCATCGTCGAGAAACCGATCTCGCCATCCGAGCCACCGTCGAGCCGCCGAGTCCCGACTTGTTTGGTCGTCGCCTCGGCAAGCTCGAGTATGCGGTTTATGGCCGCCGCCGCGTCGTGGCCGACGTGAACCCCCCGTGGGTCCTCTGGGACGAGTCCGTCAAAGCCACCGGCACCTGGCGCTTGGCGCGCGAGCTGGGAAAGCCGCTGCGGGTCGCGGCGCTCGTCGACCGGGCGCCGCTCATGTTGGAGATGGTCGCCGCCGGCGTGGGACTCGGCCTCTTGCCCGTTCGCCTGGCTCGGCAGCGGCGGGAGCTCGTCCCTCTCGGCTGCGTTCCGAGAGCCGAGCAGAGCCTCGACATCTGGGCGCTCACCCATCCGGATCTCAAGCGCGCCGCACGGGTGCGGGCCGCGATGAGCCTCTTGGGTGAGCACGCCGCGGAATGTCTGGGTTGACGTCGACTTTCTCGTTCGGATTTCGATTTCGCGCGCCCCATTACCGAAAGCAGTGTATATACAAAATTATACTTTCACGTATCTACGAAATGCTAGGCTCTCGGCGTGCTGCGCGGAATCGCCGAGAGGCTGGACCGGTGGATCGTCGACCGAAATGTCGAGGCGCGCGAGGAAGGCTTGTTGGCGATCCCCGCTTGCAAGATCCAGGTTCTTGGGCAGTTCGCTCTCATCGAAGGCGGAGTCCCGCTCACACTGGCGGCCACGAAGGACGTCGATGTTCGGGGCAACTTCGAGCACGGCGTGCGAAAGGAGCTCGAGCGCCTGCTCCGCCGAGAGGGGTATGAGCTCGACCCGGTTGGGCATGAGATCTGGATGCCACGGGAAACGCGCTACGCGGACCTGTTTGTCGGTGCCTTCGTCCGCGTTCTCCTCGCAGAGCCCGACGCGGTGTTGCTATCGAAGGCGCTGAAAGCACCAAAGAAGAATGCAGCATTGATCACGGAGTATGTTGCGCAAGGGGCCAGCGAGCGTTTTCTGAAGCTCGCCACGAAGTACGGCATCGACCTGGAGCAGTTCGTATGACGGAAGCCGATCTGCAAGCCCGAGCTCGCCGGAAGCTCGCCGGAATCCGTCGTCGAAGGCGGGACCCGCGATACGTCCGAGTCATGGGTCGGTTCGTCGGGGCGGGACTGCTCACGACGAATGAGCGCGTGCCTCCGAACAAGGAGGCGCTGGACGTGCACGAAGTACTTTGGGCAGGGAAGGTCGAGCCGCGTCTGCTGGAGCTCTTGCCGGCGCTGCTCGTGAAGCGGCCGGCGATGTTCGTGGACGCAACCGATCTCCCGGAAGATCTCGAAGAGGTAGTTCGGCGTCTTCGCCGAAATCTCGTGCCCGATGACTTTCGGGGCATTGCTGGCGTGACGCTTCACGGATGGCTCCCGCGGGTCGGGCGCAAGAATCGAGTGCCATCGCGTCTGAAGTCTTTCCGCTTCAAAGCTGAAGACCTCCGGTTGCTCCGGCACCTGTCCAAAGAGCTCGAGCTCACGGAGACTGACGTGATACGCCGCGGCCTGCGCAAGCTGTTCGCTGAGCACGAGTCCGCCTGACGTGGTTTGGCGCCTCAGTTGAAACCCGACTCCGCCACCTCTTCCCATAGTGGAGGGAATCGGAGTCGAAAATGAGCAAAGAATCACGACGCAGGCATACTGCCGAAAAGGGGGCATATGGCTACCAAGTGTCCGTGATCTTCCTCACGTCGCCGAGAAGTGCGGCGACGTCGAGCTTCACCTTCTTTTTCTTCAGCCGAGAGCCGAGATCGGTGACCATTTCCGCAAGATCCTGGGAGAAGACCTTCTTTTGCCGCGCCAAGCTCTGCTCGGTGAACTCCGATGGAAAGTGGCGCACGTTCACGATCCGAAGCTCTCCCTGCTTCTTGGCGAGCCGTCCGAAAGCGATTCGCGGGCGCACGAACGAAGATCCTTTGAAGCTCTTCGGGACGTCCGCGACATCGTGGAAGTACTCGGCGAACTCGTTTGCGAAGTCGCAACGGATGCCCATGTAGCCGAAGCCCGTTCCGTATTCTGAAGGGCGGGTTTCACGATCGATTCGAGCCCGAAGAGTCTCGAGCTCGGCAATGAATGGCTCGAAGATGGGAAAGAAGTTGCCCGAGCGAACGAACCGGACCGGATTCTTGGGTAGGGGGTTTCGCTGTGTGGCGAGTCTTGCGACTCGATAGTCCTTTACGTCGACTTCGGGGTGCGCTCTTGCGTACACGTTGGTGTCCATCTCGGCATGCGCTGCTCGCTCTGGGCTTGCATGGTAAAAGCGCGATGCTTCATCGAGAACGAAAGTCCCGCCCTTTTTCTTCCAGCCCGCGGAGAGAAAGCGTTTCTCGAAGTAGAGGTTCTGAAGCTCCGTGTAGAACGCTCCGTTAAGCCACTTCTCGGCGCGCGCATCGATGGGTTCGACGTCGCCCCATCCCACGATCGCGAGCGCCTCGCAGACACGAACGAGCTGGTTCCAATCCCGCGCGTTGCGGTACTCCACGAGCGCAAAGAGCTTCCTTTGAAGCGCCGCGCGCGTGCGGTCGAGATTGCCCTTTCGCAAGTGTGCCTCGAGCTTGGTGAGGCCGTTGATTGCGAAAATGTCGTCGACTGCCACGACGTGACGAGGGTAGGGGATCCGACCACCCTCCGCAGCCCTGGTAGCAATTGGCGGACGAAAGCCGCATCTTCCGGTCGACGGCGGCGTGGGTTCTCGATCTGTCGCTGTTAAAGAGCAGTTCAAGCACGTCCCGGAAGAACTTCGCCTCAAAAAGATCGAGATGAACCGGGCCGAAACGCAGGTACACAACTTCGTGGAGTTCGTCGCGTCGGGTCGGGCGACGCCGGCTCTCGCCGATGCTCTGGCTCAGGCCGAAGGGCAGGCCTCACCGGCGCTGTGACCCTGAAACAAGAAAACCCGGAGGTAGGTCGTGCCTACTTCCGGGTGTCTTGCCGATTTGGAGCTTTGAACCTACTCCGCGTTGCGGACGGAGGTTCGAATTCATTGCAATGGTGGAGGCGCCGGGAATCGAACTCTGGGGGACGACAATCTGCAACTAGGCGATGTCGCTCGCTTTCCGTCCCAAGTGTTCGAGATCTTGGTGCTTCCACTGGTCGCTGGCTTCGACATGAGTCGACGCCAGTCGACCCGAGTCGACCTGTGTCGTGGAGACATCTTGGAGACGCTCTCGCGAGCAGGATTGCTGGCGCAGATCGACGTGAGCTTTTCCAACAGCATGATCGAGGCGTGGTGGCGCTCTCTCAAGCATCAGAGGTTGTTCCTGCACCAGCTGAATGACCTCGCGACGAGGAAGCAGCTCGTCGAATTCTACGTGGCCGCGCACAACGCCGTCATGCCGCACAGCGCGTTCAAAGGTCAAACGCCCGACGAGATGTACTTCGGTCGTGGAGAAGCCGTGCCTGATGAGCTCGCAGATCGGCGGAAGGAGGCCAGGAGGCGACGGCTCGAGCGGAATCGAGAGGTGGCCTGCAGTGTGTGTCCGCGGAGCTCGCCAGCGCAGAAGGGGGACGTCGCCGCATGAAGCCTACGCTGGGTTCAGCGAGAAAACGCTCCGAATGCAACTGCACGCGCCCAGCTCTTGGATGTTCGACTACGTAGCTGGGTCGCGAACTCCGTGTGGACTCGAGTGAGCCACGGCTGAAGCTTCTTGTTGGGGATTCCAAGATGAATCACGCGGCTGCGTCGTGACTCACGTTGGCGCTTACCAGGGCTTTCCGCATCGCATGGCGATCCCGTCGAGAAAGGATCCATCGCGAAGATAGAACCCATCGATGCCCCGTCCTTGATCGCAGCTGAGCTGGAACGTCTCGCCACTCGAAGATTCTTGGTTGTGCCAAACCGTGATGGGGGTTTCGGTGAGATGCGAGCGGCACGAGATCGCACGCAACCTCTCGACGTACTGGCCAGCATCGAGCATGACCGACGTCATCGCGCTGAAGTCGGGACAGTCGACACCATCGAGACCGGTCGTGTTGGCCGCCACGGTAGTGATGATGCTGAATACCTCGCTCGAGAACGCCACGCCCGGGTCGAACGCGCCGTCCAACCCCGTGTGCACCATCACCAAATCCTCGGGGCCGGTGGGGATACCGTTCACGTAGTCGAGCAGCGGCTCACAAATGAGACCCATGAACGAAACGAACTTGCCGTTGGGTGTTTGGGCGACGAGTAGCTTGCGACCGATGTGCGTGTCGGGGCAGGAGCCATCTGCCGAGTTCGTGACTGGGAACGGAGCTCCGCCAGTGCCGCCCGCATAGCTGGTATACGGCCACGGAAGTCGGCTCTCGATAATCATGTCGTCGAACGTGCCGGTCACTGGGGACGTCGACACGTGAAGCCTCTTGATGACGTGAAGAGGTTTGGCAACGGCCCAAGCGTCGGCATTTTGGCTCGAGATGGTCTCGTCGTTCGAGACGGTCTTGAAATCGGTAAATACGCCGCTCGGCTGGAGCTTCCAAAATGCACCAGTGGCTCGTAGGCGTTGCGGGTTGACCGGAATTGGCTCGGTGTTGAACGCAACGAAGAGCCCCACCATGTAGTCCGCTAGCGACGGGCTGGCTATCGGTACACTATCGCCGGGGATCACAAACCCCGTCGTCGCCGCCCCCGTTCCCGGGTCATTGAAATGACACTGCAGGCCAGCAAGCTTGAGCACTTGACCGTCTTGACCCATGTCGATCGAGCCATACTGGATGCTGACGTTGCGTAGGGCGTATCGCTCGTGCTCGACCGGAAGATCATTTTTTTCGTTCACTTCGCAGGTCGAATCCGCGCCGCCGGCGTCCCATTGAAAGGGCACCTCGATACTGGTCAGCTCGTCGAGCGCCAGGTTGAACCCGGGATAGACATCGAAGAAGCCGTTCAAATAGTCGTTCGCTCTTTCCAGCTGTTTCGCCCGCGCCGACTTTGGCCAATTCGTGAAGTCGTCGGCAAATTGCCTCGAGAGATGGACGAAAAAACGGTGGGGCCCGAAGTATCCCCAGCTCGAGTCGCAGTTGTCCCCGTTCGGGCAATCCGACGAGTGGAAATAGCCACCGCCGTGGCCGTGCCGGAGCTCGTGCGCCAAGACGGCAGCCCGAAACGGTACAGGATAATCTTGGTGAAAATTTGACCGAACCGTGGTGCGGTGCTCCGCCGATACAGTTTCCGCGGGACTGTCCTTGCAGTCGAGCTCCGGTTCGATGATCCGAAAGCCAGCGCTCTCGGTCCGCATGATGTCAGTCCAGCTGCTCGACGAGTTGAACGGGTAGGTATCGAGCAACGCGAACGAATTGAGCAACCGCCGGAGCCAGCCGTTGAAATCTCCCTGGTCGAGTGATCCGGGTTTATTTTCGTAGCAGTTCTGCTCGTTGATATCGTCGTTACAGTCCAAATCGACGCCCATGTCGCTGATCCACGCACCGAACTCCCCCACAGGGGCGGTGAAGGTCGGATTGCTGGGGTCGTCGCCGGTCTGGGTGAACGGCCTCTTCGGGCAGCCTGGTTGGGCGTTGGCAAGCGTCGGCAACAGAGTGCACGTCGCGAGGGTCAGAGCAAGTCCGATACGTCTCATCGAACCCGCCTCGGCTCGTTGCCGCCCGGCAACTCGTGAACCAATCGCACGCGCGCAAGATATCTGAGCCTCGAACCGAGCCGTTTCTCGAGCGCCTTCCTCTCTGCGCGCTCGTCACTCGCATAGCGAATCAAAGTGAGCACTGCCGTGGCCATCGCCCCGCGGTTGCAACGCCGCTCGTCGACGACGCGGTCGAGGGCACTGCGCAAAGCCCGGATCATCGGGACCGACTTGTCGCGGGCGACCACTTTTTCGAACGCTTTGATCGCCATCACGGTTTCGATGCGGGCGTCTTGGGCTGGGCCATAGATGTCGCCAACGTGATCTCCGCCGTTGCGACGGCCACCGCGGCGTCCGGGGTTGTCCCGAACCCTCGCTTCGGCTTGGCGATCTCGCGACGCCCGTCCAGGCGTCGTCGACGGCCCCGGCGTCGTTGACTTACCGGAATCTCCGTCGCCCACGCATCGCAGAATCAACGTTTCGAGAAACTGAACCTGCGAAGCGTGGGACACCTCGCCGAGTGCGAAGAGCAGCAGTAGTCGGAACCGCCCGGCGTCTCGAGCGTCCGGGTGGGTCTCGAGCGCTTCTATGATGAGAGCGCTCGACCGCCCCCGATTCGTACGGAGCACATCGAAGAACTCGCTCTCCCCACTGGGCGCGCGGGGCCCACTCGCACCCGCCACCCTACGGAGCTCGTCGACAAGCGCGTTCGAATCGATCGGATAGCGACGGCCTAGCTCGGCATTGTAGTCGTGGAAGTCGCCCCGTGGCGCCTCCTCCTCGGCCACCTCGGCGATTTTCACGGCCGTGTCCGACTGATCAGCCGCACCACACGCGACGATCAAAGCCAAGCCTGCCGACAGTGCCAACCTTCTACTGCTCATCTCGAGTCATTCCCACGGTGCGCCTGCGGCGTCCATGAGCATCGACTGGGGACAGTTGTCGGTCACCCCAGAAGTGGGGCCAGAGGGGCCAGAGAGTGAGCACGTCGGAGCGCGAGTAGCGCGTCGTCCCGGCACACTCCGGAGTTCTCACCAGTGCCACGTGGGCCGCGGACGAGGGCCGTTTCGTAGAGCATCGACCAGCGCTCGCGGGCCAGCCACAGGACGTCGTTCAAACTTGCTCACCGGAAGGGGATGATGCTGGTAGGCAAGTGATTCGCACATCGACTCCCGGAGCTCAGTTCAGAGGAACTGACGATGATACCGAGGACGAACACGACGACGATCATGGTCGGCCTCGCCGCCGTCACGAAAGCTGGCAGAACACGGTGCTGCTCGTGAAACCAGAGACCGCCGCGATCGGCAACGGCGAAGTCATCGCTCCGCGCGTTTTCGGCGGTTTACATCATGACTACCGGCGGGCAGCATGAGCGGCGGATGACGACGGTAGCCAAGACAGCTCGCATCGAGATGGGAACTTCCTAGAGATCCGGCGTGGCGCTCGGACGCCGAATATCCGCCGGCTATGGCTCGCCTACTTCGCATAAGATGGTCTCCGGTCGGGGCGACATGCGGTGCTGAAACTAATCTCCAGTACGCGCATCGCCGCGGCGGTGCTCTTCTGCGCTACCTATCTCGCGTACGCGAGCACGGTCGAGCCGAAGATCTACAATCTGAGCGACAACTTCTGGTACGTGCCTACGGCCCAGAGTCTCATCAACGACGGCAACCTCGAGCTGTGGGACGAGTACGCGGACGTTCCAGAAGCAGCCCCCCGACTCTGGTCGCTCCACCCCATCGACGGTGGGTGGTACAACTACTTCCCTGCGGGGACGAGCGTGTTGATCGTCCCCGTGGTTCTCGCGGGTGACATCTACTTCGACCATCGCGGCGTTTCGTTCGGAGTCGCGCGTGACCAAGAGCTGGCTCGTCACGCGGCCGCCCTTTTGGCCTCGCTGTCGGTGCTGTTGCTCTTCGGGATCAGCCAGTCACTGGGGGTTTCGACGGCCTGGGGACTGATTCTCGCCTCGACCTTCGCGTTCGCTACGACTCAGCTCTCGATTCATTCGTCGGGCTTGTGGTCGCACAGCGGCGTCGTCTTGATGAGCCTCGCCGGTGTCCGACTACTGGTCCAGAAGAACAAGGCGTGGCTCTGGTTGTCAGTCTTTCCTTTGTGCTTTGCCTTCTTTTGCAGGCCCACCGCAGCGGCATTCGCGCTGATGACTTGCGGCTACTTGCTTTGGATCGGCGAGCGGAGCCAAGCCGTGAGGTACTTGGCCGGAGCCGTCGTCTCGCTCGCGTGTCTATGCGGGTTTTGGTGGAGTCAATTCGGCACGCTGTTTCCTCCCTACTATTTCGGCGGCAACTTCGGCTATCTCAGCGACAAGTTCGGCTTTCGGCTTCCCGAAGCATTGCTTGGCCATCTCGTCAGCCCCAACCGAGGCCTTTTTGTCTTCGCTCCCGTCTTGGCGCTATCCGTTCTGGGTGGCATCTGGGGAAGTCGGCGCGACAGGCCCTACCGAAAGCTCTTCTCGTTGCTCGTCGCCTGGGCCGCCTTTCACTGGCTCTTCATTTCAACCTACCCGCAGTGGTGGGCGGGACACTGCTTCGGTCCACGGTTGTTTTCGGAGGTGATCGGCGTCTTGGCGGTCTTGCTCGTGCCTTTCTCGTGGTGGACTCGCTCGACACCGGCGAAGATCCGCATCGGGACGGGCGCGTTCGTCCTGGCGGCCGCCATGGGCTTCTTCGTCAATGCCCGGGGCGCGTACGTCGGGGGAGCGCACGTTTGGAACGCTGAGCCGGTAAACGTCGACGTCGACCCCTCACGCGTATGGGATATTGGCGACCTCCAGTTCTTGAGGGCGTCGGCGAGCTCAGAGAAGGATGCTCCCGGACGCGCAAGTCTGGTCGGGTCGTCGTGGCTGCGCTCTACTACTGCCGTGACTACGGCCGTGGAGTGTGAACGAAGGCTCTGGCGAGACTGTCGAGCGGGAACGTCCGATGACTGATGCCGCTCGCGAAGACCGGCCCCCCGCGTTCATCCCGGAGATGGACGGGCTGCGCGGCTATTTGACGATCGCCGTGCTCTTCCACCACATCTTCACGTCGATCTACTGGATCCTCCCGCCGGCCGCGGTGGCCCACTGGGACGCTTTCGTCCCCATCATCGCCGGTAGTGAAATCGCGCTGCCCGTTTACTTCGCGATCAGCGGTTTCGTGATCTTTCTTCCCGCGGCACGCGGCGACGGCACTATCCGCGACATCCCTTGGTACGCGGTTCGTCGAATCGCGCGCATCGTGCCCGGCTACTACCTGATGCTCATCATCCTCGTTCTGATTTGGCCGTTCGTGTACCCCGACACGCCGTCGCCCGCGGCGTCAGAACGCGGGATCGAGCTCCTCTTCGGCCACTTCGTCTTCCTTCAGAAAGTCCTGTTCGAAGAGACCGACATCGGTTTCGGAATGAACGGCTCGACCTGGACACTCACCATCGAGGAGTTCTTCTACATCACGCTCCCGCTCGCCGCCGCCTTGTTGTTCCGCCGGCCGTTCCGCTACCTCGCCCTCGCCCTCGCCATCACCCTCGTGTGGAAGGCGGGGTGCTTGTTCCTTCCCGAGATCTCCACCGCGATGGGTTTCGAGCCGCCGGACGCGAAGCTGCCCCATCACCTCGCGCACCAATTCCCC
Source organism: Polyangiaceae bacterium (assembly GCA_029261965.1). GTDB lineage: Bacteria > Myxococcota_A > Polyangia > Polyangiales > Polyangiaceae > JAJDAH01. Next base: position 8,793 of record JAJDAH010000053.1, on the reverse strand, counting down.
GCCTACTTGTTCCAGTTCGCCTGTGGGAGCGTAGCGGCAAAGTGCTACGTGTTGCTTTGGCCGAGACTTCGCAACGCGAAGGAGCGAACGAAGCGGTGGCTCCTCGCCCTGCACCTCTTCTGTGGCGCCCTGATCTTGTTCTACGTGTACTACGCTGGGGCAAGTCGCGCGACTCACAACGGTGTCATGATCGACCTTCAGCGCGACATGACGCCGGCAGCCGCGTTCGCAGTATTGGTCATCGCAGTGGTGTACGGCCCCGCGTGGGCACGGAAGATCTATGCGAACCGTCTCGCCAAATTTCTGGGAGATACCTCCTTCGGGGTCTACCTCTGGCACATGATCATCATCCAAATCGTCTGGCGCGAGGCCGATCTGCCGAACGCCACGGCGGAGGAAGCGGCTCTCGTCATGGCAGCATGGGTCCTGCCGGGATCGATGCTTCTGGGATGGCTGTCGGTCACGTTCGTCGAGCGACCAGCCAGTGAACTCATTCGTCGCGTTTGGAAGGAGCGAGCCCGAGCGGCGTCGCCCGCCTGAGTCTACGAGCGACGAGCGATCCGTGCGTTGCGTGTTGCGCTGCGTGACGAATGCCCTCCCTGCGAAAGAAACGCGGCCCGGCGCGCAAGCCTCGCGTAAGCCAGCAGCAAGGACTATGTCACGAATTGTCGTCGTGGGAGCGCGGCCTCGTCGCTGTCCTTCGCGAGCGCGTGGGCCGATCTGTGCCACCCGAGACGGAGCGCGATGGCCCGCTGTCATGGTGACGGAAAGTGCATGGCGGTTTGGCGGGTGAAAAGTTGCCTCGTGGGTTGGCCGGCGACGGGCATGGGTTTTGCTCATCGACGGCTGGTTCATGAGCGTGCCAACGAAAGCGATCCACGCGGTTTCTGTCGCCACCCTGCTGCTCGCCGCGGCCTGTGGTGGGCGTTCGGTCGATTCTCTCGAAACGCGCGGAGGCGCCGGAGCTCCGGCGCAACCCGGTGACGGGGCCGTCGACGCGGCGCCCCCCGAAGAGCGCCCGAATCGGCCAGAGCCCATGCCTACGCCGGGGCCCACCGATCCGCCGGCACCTTCACCGCTACCGTCGCCGGTGGATCCGCCAGTCGATACGACGCCCCCAGATCCGAACGCCTGTGCTCGCCGCTGCCCCGACGCGATGGACTTCCAGATAGCGTCGCCGGCGAGCGAAGCGGATCGGGTCTTCAACGCCGTGTTGGACGAGCACTTGGGTCAGCTTTACGGACGAATCGGCAAGTACGCGTGTAGCGAAGACGCGGTTTACGAGGGCAGCTTCGACGCTCGGGACGACGTCGGTGAGGCTTACGGCAACGAACCCTACGAGAGCAACCGAATGAGCGGCCCCGTCGTCGGCTCGGTGCACGTCGAGTGGCCACCGCCGTGGAACGGCTCGGCCAAGTTGACGCTAATCAGCACGGAGCAATCCAAACACCTCGTGCTCGAGCAAGATCCCGAGCGACCCGAACGAACCGAGGGCACGAACGTCGCGGACTTTTCCGACAGCCATTTGTACAACCGTGCCGGCTGTTACGACTGCGCACCGCCGATCGCCGACATTCCCGAGCTCTTTGCCGTCGACGGGCTCGTCGCGACGGGGATCACGGTCAAGTGGACACTCACGGCGTCGGGCTCATTGAGTCTCGTGCCGGCGGAGCTCGTGAGCGTGGCGCATCTGTCCGCCATCGGATCGCGGTCACCGGCGACTCGCGAGTTTTTCTCGACCCTCGAGACTGACGGCACCCGACGCTCCAAAACAGTGTCGGACACCTTCATCGAATACGTCGATGTGTTGGCGGCGCGGTGGGACTCGTGCTCGATGGAGACCGAGTACCAAATCGACCAGCATTTCGAAGCGAGCTGTCCCGCCGACTACGGAGTGGGCAATCTGCGGATACTGTCCCAGCAGACGTGCTGCACCGAGACGCTCGACTGCCCACCGGACCGGAGCGGCTGCAACACGAACACCGAGTGCTTCCCGGGACCCACGCCGTAGCCCGAGAGGGTTGCCCCTCGGTGGCGTCCTCTGGCCGAATATTGCCGTTGAAGCACCTGGCGAGATCTTCCGGCCCCATCCCCCGTATAACGGGGACATGCAGCCACGCCTCGTACTGAACGTCTTTGCCTCCCTGGCTCTGATTGTCGCTTGTCAGAAGGAAGGTTCCTCCAGCCCGTCCGTTGCCGAAAGCGCGTCCGCGGCTCGAAACCCGTCGGCTCCGACTTCCGCCGCGGCTGCGGCAGCCAAGTCCGCGGAGCCGAGCAGCAGCGCTCGGCAGCCGGCCCCAAAAAGCATCGGGTCGGCCACGATGGAGGCGGACGGGACGATCGTCTTGATGCTTCGTGCCGAGGGCCCGGGAGGCATCATCGGTGACGCGCAGCTGCGGTACGAAAAATCACACCCGAAGTACGAAGAGACCCTGCGCCATCTAGGAGGCCTGAAGCCGGGGGAAGAAAAGCCGGTGCCACCCTGGCCGGATTCACCGAGCGAGAAGCGCCCCGCGGCTCTCCCGAAGGCACTGAAACTGCCCCGCTCTTGCGGAGGCGATCGTGGCGAAGCCGTGGTGTTGCTCGCGGCGCGAACCGATCCGAAGGCGCAGGCTGAGATTGATCGCTTCGCCGCCACGTTGAGCTTTTTGGCACTCACGAGGACGCTGCTTCGTCGCGATCAAGCAAAAGGCGCGTGGGATTGTCTCGAGGGCGGCGTCAAAGAGCTCGCGGACAAGTACCTGTACGGCGACGCCGCCGACACGACGGTCGAAGAGCTCGAGGCGGCGAAGGCGCTCGCAAAACAGAAGAAGTGGGTCGAGGCCACTCAGGCCGGGGTCGCGGCGCTCGAAAAACGCCTGACGCGCAAGTCGCGACAGCTCCGACACTATCTCCACGCGTTTCGGATCGACCAGTACGAGCCGGGTTCTGTCGCCCTCGACGAAAACGCAGCGCGTGAGAGAGCCACTGTTCTGGCCGAGCGCGCGGCCAAAGCCGACCAGAAGGGGTCGGGCGGGGAGGTCGAATTCGGCGCCAAGAAGTGGCAGGTCCGTCGACTCGGCACCGGATGGCACCTCGAAATCGCGCCGCCCGCCGGGTGGTTCGCCGAGGTCTCGTTCGATCAGTTCGGTGGTGTGCCGACGGTGGGAGTCTCGTTCGCGAACCACTGAGCGCTGCGGGTTGATCCCGGTCGACGATCGGGCGATTCGCCATTCGTGAGCGGTGACGGTGCGCTGACGGAAATCGGTGATGGCGTTTGGGTGACGACCGGGCCCGCGCGCATTCTCGGGATGCGGCTGACGACGACGATGACCGCGCTCCGACTGAGCGACGATCGTCTCTTGCTCCACTCGCCGGTGGCTCTATCTCCGGAGCTTCGAGCTTCGGTGGAGGCACTGGGGACCGTCGCGCATTTGTACGCGCCGAATGCGTATCATCACCAATGGATTGGCGAGTGGGCCGAAGCGTACCCGTCGGCTCGACTGCACGCGCCAGCGGGGCTCGTGAAGAAGCGGAGGGATCTGCGCATCGATCGCATCGTCGGTGAGGAGGCGGAGCCGGCCTTCGAAGGTGTGGTGGACGAAGTGCGCATCGAAGGTTTCCGCCTCGAAGAAAGCGCCCTCGTTCATCGACCGGCAGGCACCCTCATTGTCGCGGATCTCATTCACAACGTTGGCCGGCCGCCGCAGCTCTGGGCGATGCTCTACACGCGTGCGATGGGTTTTTACGATCGCGTCGCCGTCAGTCGAATGATCCGATGGGCGGGGTTTCGGGACCGCCCAGCCGCTCGCCGAAGCGTGGACGAGTTGTTGAGCGCGCCGATCGAACGCATCGTGCTCGGTCACGGGGCGCCCATCGCCGCGGGGGGACGGGCCGCGATGGAGGCGGCGTACTCGTGGTTGCGGGCAGCGGGGTGATGACGCGCGTTCGGCGAGCGCAAGAACGGTTCGGTGTTAGAGCTCCGGCTGGATCCCGTCCCAGAAGTCGCACTTCTGACTCTGGCGCCCGGACTCGACGGTGATGGGGTCTCCGAGCTCGAGGTGTTGGTCACCGGTCGCATCATAGGCCGGCCAAGACGCGGCCCCGCTCCCGTTGGGCTCCCCCGACGCCGCAAAACGAGTCCAATACCCGACCATCGAATCGGACAACGCGCGGTCGTCGGCGTGCACCATGGGTTGGCCGAACACCATCGCGATCTCGGAACCGTGGTCCGAGGTCATGGCGCCATTCTGGATGTGCTCGAAGGCATACAAATAGGTCGGCAGGCCGGCGGCGGCCGCGGCGCGGGCCGAGCGTCTCGCCGGACAGATGAATACCCAGTCGTCCAGCTCGGTCTCGGTCTTGGTGGGGAGCGCTGTTAGAGGTCGCGCAGCAAGAACTTCGCTTCGGAGGGTTCGAGGCGTTTTGCCGTCGTCGAGAGCTCCGTCGCGAACGTCACCATGAGTCGCTTCTTGGGACCGAAGCGACGGTCGCGACACCAGAGCATGATCTCGAGAGATTCGCCGGGTTTCACGTCGTCGAGGATGAAGAGATCGTCGTGGCCACCCTTTGGCGTGCGCCGGTGCTCGAAGCTATCGAGCTTGGTTCGCTCGCCCTTCGAGGGAACGAAGACCGGTTGGCAGCTGCGTTTGGGGTCGAGGCTGTCGTTGGTGAAGTCGCCGTCGAGCTTGGCGGCTTCGGCCCAGTCGAAAGAATCGATTTTGGCCGGGACGTGGACGGGGACGTAGCCGCGCTCGCCCGCCTTCGAGAGCACGACGGGGTCCACCCGGACCACGGCCTCTTCGAACGTCGGCTCGAGCATGAGGTTACGGACGTGGTTGCGCGTCGTCTCGGCGTCGTGGTCGAAGACGAGCTCCCACTGTCTTGGATTGTCCGGGTCGTAGCGCACGGGAAGCGTCGCGCCGATCGGCATGAATCGGAGAATGGGCATCTCGCTCGCTAGCGGGCGCCAGACGTCTTCGGTGGCGCGCCATTCCTCGCTCTCGTAGGCGATTTCGATCCTTCGGATGCGGCAGGGTTGACGAACGCAATCGGGTTTCACCGCGAGCTCGCGTTGGACGACTTCGGCACGGGTTTCGGTGCCACTCGCGACTTTCGAGCGATCGTAGCGATAACCGGCGTAGCCGCCGCCGACGAGCAAGAGCGCGACGAGAAGCGCACAGCCGCACCCCGCGAGGTTTCCCTTCGCGGGTTTTGCGGTCGCCGTGGCTGGGTCATCGGCGGCCATCGTCGGGCCATTTCATACCGCTTCCGAGCGGCGTTTTCAGTTTTTCTCGCCAACGCACGCTCGACGCGTTGGCCGTTTGGGGCAACGAGGCCAGACGCTGATCGTGGTCGAAGCCCACGCATTTGTGGCCCCTCTCGGTTTCTCTTTGGGCGAGCCCGAACTGCGTGGGCACGACCGGCCCGAGCACCGGCCAACCAGTGCTGCCAGGGGGGAGGGGTTTGGTTTCGGCCAACGGGGAAGCGCTCGCGATCGACGTCTGGGTTTCTAGCAGGGGGATTGCGCGGTGGTAAGGCAGCGGTCAGGCGCGCGCGGCCTTCTGTCTGCCGAGGGCGAAGTCTGCCGCCGCGAGCGTCACTCCTGCGACGCGGGGAAATGCGATCCCGGGGTGCTTGGGATCGACGGCCACGGTGATGGGCGTGCCAACTTGAACCTGCCGCGGGCGTGCGCCGAGCGTCCAAACGGTGTCGGTGACGTAGTCACCGCTGGTTGCGTGGATGCGAAGGTGAACCTCGACGCGTGGTGGTTTGGGATTTTCGACCTGGGCGCCGCGTTGGAGCACGGACCACGCGAGAACCGTGGCTTCACATTCGACGGCGCGGCTGTCGGCGACCTCCATGTCGCGCTCGACTTGCGCACCAGCGCGGACGAGCCAGATGACCACGGCGATGGCGACGCCGATTCCGGCCACGGTGCTGAAGATGTCCCAGGAGTCCAAAGGATCGGGGTGAGGTCGAGCGGCGTTGCCGAGGAGGCCGGCTTCAGAAGATTACTTCGAGGCCGACGTTCGCGAAGCCGATGAAACCGGTGTAGGTGCCGCTGGCGTCGGGGACTCGTGTGGCGTCGACGAAGTTGGACGTCTGGCTGTTGGTGATGGTGCGCTCGAGCAGGTGCACGTAGGTGTAGGTCGCCGAGAGGTGCACGGTGTGGCCGAGGGCGAAACGACCACCGGCGGCGGCGCTGATCTTGTCGTGGTCGGCGAGGCCGGGCTCGTTGGTGGAGTCTGGCGCGGCGTTGCTGTCGAAACCGAGGCCAGCGTACAGCTCAATCTTTTCCGAGGGGCTGGTCCACCAGCTCACGCCGGCGCGCACGGCGAAGGTGTCGTTCCAGTCGCGTTTGGCGTTTTGCAGGATCTGCGTGCCGGGATTTTCGTTGGCGCCGGCGGCGTCGGTGCGGCAGAGATCGTCCTCGAGCGAGAGGCACTGCTCGCGAAGCAGGCTCCACCGTTCGTAGTCGCCGAAGAGTCGGATCTCGATTCGGTCTTTGGGTCGGTAGCGGCCGCCGGCGCGGAAGATGTCGGGATAGCGCTGGTGAAGCTCCACCTTGGTGGGTGAGCGCGGCCCAGCTGGAGGAAACGCGTTGATGTTCTTGCCGTCGAGCTGCATCTTGCCGTCGCCGTTGGGCGCGGACTGGTACGAAGCGCCGAGCCAGAGTTTGTCTTCTTTGGCCTCCCAGAGCAGACCCGCGCCGATGCTCCACTGCCATCCGCTGACTTCGAAGAACGAGCGGCCTTCGGTCGACAGGGTGTTGTCGCCGCGCGCGGTGCGAGCGCGGGTCTCGTCGACTTCGGTGAGGATGGCGTTGCCGCTCACTCCGATGCTGAATCGCTCGCTCAGCTCGTACGCAGCGGCCCCCGAGATGTAGAGCGAAGTGATGTTGCCGCTGATGTTGAACCAGCGCTGAACGCCGTCGCGCGGACCCGGCAAACTGGGGTTGTCGGCAAACTCCTGGTTGCTGTCCCACCGGGCGCCGCCGCCGAGCGGGGCGTATGCGCCGGCGGCGAGCGTGAGGTCCTCGCCGATTTTGGTGGTGAGCCCCACGAACGGCGAGACTAGGAGGTTGAACAGCTCGGCTTTGCCGGTGTTGGCGCCTTCGAGGCCGGCGGGAACGTCGTCGGTCGGGTGTGCGTCGTGTTCGTAGCCGGCCTTTCTCATCACGAGCGTGCCGTCGACAAAAAGGTGTGTGCGGTGCGCCTGTGTCAGCGCGCCCGGGTTGTAATAAATCGCGGTGGCGTTCTCCGTGGTCGGGTGGCCGTGCTCCGCGCCGAAAGTCGGGAACGCGAAGCCACCGGCCTGGGCGGCGGACGACCAGGCGAGCGCCAGGGTGAGCGCGGAAGCGCGCGACACGGAACAACGCATGCCGCGCGGACCATACAGCTTCGGACGGTCGGCGTGCTAGCCTTCGCGCCGTCCGTTCTGGCGGAACTTTTTCATGACGGGTCTCCGAGCATTGCGTTGCGTGTTGTCGTGTGTGGCGAGCGGCCTCGTCGTCGCGTCGTGCATCGATCCGCGAGACGACTTCAACGAGTTTGCCGAGCGCGCGCGAGAGGCGGGCGTGTTCGCGGCGAGCCAAGACGCCGGCGGTGAAGGCGGCTTCGACTTCGATGCGTCTGGGGCGTGCGCGCGCACCGAAGGCACGACCCGAGAGTTTCTGTTCTCCTTTTCGACGGTGCTCGACCCGCCGCACCCCATCCTGTTCATGGGCACGGTGACCATCGTCGACGGGGGGAACGCGATGGACATCGAGATGGTGTCGCTGTCGGCGGCGGATCGAATGACGCCGGTGGGACCACCGGTCGTGTTCTCCGGGGTGGCCATTCGCGAGGACGGGTTTTTCGACACCGGAACCCAGACGATCAAGGTCCTCGGCGCGGCCAACGCCATCCTGGCGGATCTGGAAGCCGACGTGGAAGTGAGGCTTCAGGGGGCACAAGTGTGCGACGACACCGAATTTGCCTGCGGGATCATGGACGGTTTGGTATTGCCCCCGCTCGATTTCTCGATCGATGGTTCCACCTTCGCCGTGCAACAAATCCTCGACCCAGCGAATTTGCCCGATCCCGTGATCAACTGCGATCGAGATCCCGCGGCGCCGCTCGGCGAGTGAGCGACCCAACCTGACGATGACGGACACCGAGAACGACGACAGCGTCGACGACGCCTGGGGAGAGCTCGACGACGAGCCGTCGAGGCCCGCCGAAAAGAGGCCGGAGCCGAAGCCGCTCGCGGCAAAACCAGCCGTCGCAAAGAAGCCCGATCTCGATTCGGGATGGGATTCGATTTTCGACGCTGGCGTGTCGAAGCCGAAGCCCGCCGCTTCGAAGCCGGCGCTCTCGAAGTCCCCGACAGCGAAACCTGCGCCCGCCCCGCTGGCCAGCTCACCAACAAAGCAGAGCCATCTGCCCAAGCCAGGTCCGGCGGGCAAGCCGGTCTACCGACCCATCGGAGCAAAACCTGCGGCCGACAAAGCCACCCCGGCCAAGGGTGAGAGTAAGCCGCTCGCCACCAGCAAGCCGCTGGGCGCCACCAAACCGCTAGGCTCCGCCGCGAAACCCGCCGGCTCCATCAGCAAACCCGTCGGCGTCAAACCGCTGGGCGCGACGAGACCTCTCGGCTCGATCAGCAAGCCGTCGGCGCCTGTTGCCAAACCCACCGCTTCTAAACCATCTGCGTCCAAGCCCCGTAGCGCGCCTGGCCCGAGCCTGGCTCGGGCCACCACGACGAAACCGAAGAAGAAAAAGAAAAAGAAGAAGAGACGTCGTCACCTCACTGCAGCAGAACTCGCCGCGG
>JAJDAH010000052.1 GCA_029261965.1 Polyangiaceae bacterium | reverse complement strand
AACGCCGAGGCCGCAGTGGCCCTCGAGGAGAGTGTCGAGCTCGGAGCCGACGCGAAGAAGGTCGCCGACGCGGTGGCCATGGCGGCAGATCAAATCGACGTCACCGAGGAGGACAAGGCGTCGTCACTGGCGAAGAAGAGTCTGCTCTTCCGCGCCGCGCGTCTGTACAACGACGCCGCGAAAGACGGCGACAGCGCCGAAGCCACCTACGTCCAGCTTCTCGAGCTCGATCCCGACGACGAAATCGCCGTCATCGGCCTGGAAGATCTACGACGCAGCCTCGGCAAGTACGAAGAGCTCGTCGAGATGCTCATCGAGCGCAGCGAAAAAGCGGAAAACGCCAGCGAACGAGCGCGCGCGATGGCCGAAATCGGTCGACTCTATGCCAACGAGCTCGACGATTCCGAGCAAGCCCTCGTGGCCTACAGCCAGGCTCTGTGCGAGGACCCGGCACACTCGGCTTATGCCGAGGAGATCGAACGGATTGCCGGCGACAACCAGCAGTCGTGGGGTGAAGTGCTCCAGTCGTGCATGGAAGCGACCAACAACGAGGAGCTCGCGCCGGAGGACCGCACTCAGCTGCTCCTTCACATGGCGCGCTGGTACCACGACTTCGTTCAGCGTCCGGACCTCGCGCTGCCTTGTTATCAGGCGGTCGTCGGCGTCGAGCCCTCGAACGACGAAGCGCTCGCGGGCATGTCGACGATCTATCGCAAGGCGCAGCAATGGCCGGAGCTCGGCATGGTGCTTTCGCGCCGGGCGGACGCCGCCGCGACGCCAGCGCTCGCTCGTGACCTACGGGCCGAGTCCGCGGAGATCCTCGAGCACCAGATGGGAGACGCCGGCAGCGCCCGGGACCTCTACGAGCAAATCCTGGCCGAAGATCCCGGCCACGCCAAAGCCAGCGACGCCCTGGCGAAAATCTACGAAAGAAGCGGAGACGTCTCCGGCTACGTGAAGATCCTCGAGCGACGGGCCGACGCGCTGCGAGGCGAGGAAAAGCACGCCGTGCTCTGTCGGATCGCCGAGCTCTACGAAGACCAACTCAACGATCTCGGCGAAGCCGAGCGACGCTACGCCCTGGTTCGTCAGGAAGACGGGACCAACCTCGACGCGCTTCGGGGCCTGGATCGCATTTACAGCAAGCAAGGAAAGTACACCGAGCTGCTCGGGGTCATCGATGCTCAGATCCACGTGTCGGCGACGCCGCGACAGAAGATGACGCTCTACGAACGCATCGCCGGCATCCAAGACGAAGAGTTCCTCGACCACGCAAAAGCCGCCGAGGCTTGGGCTTCGATCCTCGACATCGACGGCTCACAAGAAAACGCCTTGCAGGCGCTACCCCGACACTATCGCGCGCTCGAACGCTGGGGAGACGTCGCAGACCTCTACGAAAAGCACTTGTCTCTGCTCACGGACAACGCGCGCCGCATCGAAATCGGCGTCGCCCTCGCGGACGTGTTGGCCAACAAAGTCAGCGCCTCCGAACGAGCGATGGCCGCCTACGAAGACGTGCTCAAGATCGACCCCCAGCACGCGATTTCCCTCGAAGCCCTCGCGCACCTGCGAGAGAGCGCCGGCGATGCCGACGCGGCCCTCACCGCCATCGAAGCGCTGGCCGAAAAGGCGGAGACGCCGGCGGCGAAGGCCGAGCATTTCATGCGCGCGGCGAAGCTGCTCGACGAGCGAGGAGACATCGACGGCGCGATCGCGCGCTACAAACAAGCGCTCGACGCGAATGCGGAAGATCGCGAAGTCTCCGCCGCGCTACGCGCGGCCTATACGAAGCGCGGCGACTCGAACGCCGCCATCGAGCTCCTGGAAAAGGAGATCACCACCACCGAAGGAGACGCCGCCAAGGGAGCGCTTTGCGCCGAGATGGCGACCCTGGCCCGCGAACAGCTGAAGGACGACAAGAAGGCCAAGGACTCGGCGGATCGCGCCATCGTCTACGATCCGACGAATCAAGCTGCCTTGACCATCCTCGGCGACCTCGCTTTCGACGAAAAGAAGTACCTCGAGGCGGCCCGCCACTACGAGCAGCTCGCCAACCGTGCTGATGCGCTCGAAAAAGAAGAGGCCGTGCGCATCTTGGTTCGCTACGTCGACGCCGCGAGCCAGAGCGGCTCCACCGAGAAGGCGCTCAAGCCGATGGACACCTTGCTTCGGTTGGCTCCCGATGACCTGCAAGCAATTCGCCGAGTCGCCCAGGTCACCTTTGCGCACGGCGCACCAAAGCGCGCCTACGAGCTCTACAAGGACCTCGTCAGTCGGTTCGGCGACGAGCTCGACGGAGAGGCCAGAGGGCTCGCGCAGTACCGACACGGCGAGGCCGCACGGAGAGCGAACCTTCTCGACGAAGCTGAGGGACCGCTACATGAGGCGCTCGATCTGATTCCGAGTGACAAACGCCCGCTCGAGTCGCTCTCCCAGCTCTACGAGACGCAGGAAAAGTGGCAGGAGGTCATCAAAGCCAAGACGAGGCACCTCGACTTCGCCGAGGGAGAAGAGCGCGTCGAGCTCTTGATCAAGATCGGCGAAATCGCCTCGGAGAAGCTGAAGGACCAGACCCAGGCGGCCAAGAGCTATGTCACCGCCCTCGAGGAGCGCCCCGACGACCGCAAGCTGCTCACCAAGTTGATGCAGCTCTACAGCGAGGAAAAGGACTGGGGCAAGCTCATCGATGTCGTCGTTCGATTGGCGGACTTCGTCGACGACCCCAAGCAGAAAGCCAAGTACCTACAGACCGCAGCCATCGTTTGCTCGAGTCAGCTCGGCGACGTGGACAAGGCGCTCGATTTCTTCGCGCAGGTGATGGAGCTCGATCCAGAGGCCGAAAAGCCACTCGAGGAATCCATCCAGCTCCGAAAGCAAAAGGGAGAGTTCGAGGAAGTCGAACGACTCATCAAGAAGAAGCTCGAACGGGCCAACGGCGTGAAGAATCGCGAGCAGATGCTCGCGTGCTTCATCGAGCTCGGCGAGCTCTATCGCGACAAGCTCGGCTGGATGGACAAGGCGGTCGACGCCTACGAAGCCGCTCAGACTCTCGACCCGGACAACAAGGACAGGGCCACCCTCCTGAGTGAGCTCTACGCCTCGAACCCCGAGAAGTACCTCGACAAGGCGGTTCAGTCGCAGCACGCACTGCTCAAGCAGAATCCGTACCGAGCGGAATGCTACAAGTTGCTTCGGCGCCTCTACACCGAAGTCAAACGAGCCGACGCCGCCTGGTGCCTGTGCCAGGCGCTGGCCGTTCTCAAGCTCGCCGAGCCGGACGAAGAGCGATTCTTCCGTCGCATGCGCGCGGATACCGCAGCCCCGGCGCAGGACGCTTTCACCGACGAAGACTGGCTGAGTCGAACGATCCACGAAGACGCGGATCCGCTGTTGACCAGTCTGTTTGCCCTCATCGGCCGCGCCATCATCACCAAGCGCGGGCAAACGCTCGAGCAACTCGGCTACGACGCACGGTACCAGCTCGATCTGTCACGACATCCCTACCCCATGAGCCAGACGCTCCACTATGCCGCGGGAGTGCTGGGCCTCGAAACGCCGCCTACGTTCGAGAACCCGAACGACCCCGGCGGGCTGTCCTTCCTACACGCCCATGCCCCGTCGATCGTACTCGGACAAGCCGCGCTTGCCGCAGAGGTGCCGCCACAGGCCGCCGCCTTCATCGCGGCGAGGCACCTGACCTACTTTCATCCCGGCATGTACATTCGGCACCTCGTCCCAACCGGAACGGGGCTCAAGGCCTGGTTGTTTGCCGCCATCAAAATCGTTGCGCCGGCCTTCCCCGTAGCGCCACAACTCGAGGGTCCCGTGCGGGAAGCGATGGATGCGCTCAACGAGCAGCTCAGCGGCCAGCGCAAAGACCACATGGTTCGCATCGTTCAAAAGCTACTCGAAGGCGGCGGCGCCCTCGACCTGAAGAAGTGGGTTTCGAGCATCGATCTCACGGCGGATCGTGCCGGTTTGGTGGTGTGTCACGATCTCGAAACTGCCGCCGAGATCATCAAAGCGTCCGACGAATCCTCGGCCGCGGTCGACAATCAAGAGCGCTTGAAGGAGCTCGTGTTGTACAGCGCGAGCGAGAAGTATTTCCAGATGCGGGAGCGACTCGCCATCGGTATCGACGTCTAGCGGCCGCCTACTTCTTGATTGCTTTCGGCAGCCTCATCTTCGTGCTCGGCGGGCGCCTGGCCGCTCCGGCTCGTTTCGAACTCATCCGCGAAGGTTGGAAGCTCATGTTGCCGAGTGGGCCCGTCATCCGCCAGCCGTAGAACCCGTCGGGCCGCTTGGCTCGCTTCACCTTCGGGTCGAGGTCGAACAACCCCTGCTTGCCGAACAATCCCTTGGTGATGTCGTTTTTCGTCTTGTAGGCCTCGGTAAACTTGAACCGTACGTTGAGCTCCGCGAGGCTCGTGTCGAGGGGGTCGCGCAGGCGGATCTTGCCGTCGGCGATGAGCTCGAGGTCGGGCCCCTTGGCTTCGAGCTTCTTGACCTGGACCCGGCCCTCCTCCGCTGTCAGCTCGAAGGTCAAATCGCCGGCTCTGAGCCGCGGCAACGCAGGCAGCGGGGCGTCCTTGATCTTGGTTTTACCGTCGCCCACGTTGAGCTCGAAAATCGACAGCTCGATGGCGCCGCTCGCCTCGGCGAACTTCGACTCTGGAAGAGTCAGGTCTATTTTGCCGGTGACCTCTCCGGACAGCGGGAGACCGCCGACCACGTCAGAAACGTACGGCAGACCGCCGACGTCGACCGCCTCGAGCTCGGCAACAATTTTTTGCCCGTCGCTGCCCTCGGCGTAACTGCCCTCGATGTTGCCCTCGGCGATCATGGCGCCGAAGCTCACGTCGAGCGTGCCGAAAATGTAGCTGAGGATCGATGCGCGCGCATGGGCTTCGTCGATCTCGATAGTTCGCGGTTTGGGCGCTCCGGCGTCGGCGCCGTCACCGTCCTTTTTGGGCGGAGCCGGTGGGACGAGCGTCGCATTTTCGACTCGAACGCCACTCAGCCAATACCCGTCCAGCTCTTCGATTTCTAGCCGATAACCGTCGGGTTGGCGCTGCGCGTTGTACTCGGCCACGATGCGATCCCGGACCCGCTCGTAGGGAAACGTGAAGTAGCCGAAAACGAGCAACGCAAAAACGTAGAACGTCGGATACCCGATCCAGCGAAGGACCTTCTTGAGTCGAGGTTTCATCCTTCGTCTTCCTCCGTCTCGCTCTCGTCGTTGTCCGCGGCCTTCTTTTTCGCCGGCTCCTTGCGGTCGAACGCGCTGACAGTCATGTCGATATCATAGGAATCCACTTCGGTTCCCCGCTTGCGGATGTTCAGGCGGGAAATCGTCACTGGATGCCCCGATTGCTCCAGGGCTTCCAGGAACTTCACGAGGTTGAGCAGCTGGACCTTCTTGAGGACGATCTTCGTCGGGCGTTCGTTGTAGCGCTTGCCGTGCGGAACCTCGGCTTGATCCTGGCTCTCGGGGATCTCGATGCCGTTCTCCTTGGCGAGGTTCGCGAGCAACCCAGCCAACGCCGGTGCTGGCTTCGCATATCGGACGACGACCTGCTCATCGGCTTTGCGCCGCTCGCGCATGGCTTCTCGCCCAGCGTGAATCCCTTCGATCGCCTCGCGGTAGCTCGCGTTTTCGTCGCGTTTCCCCCCGAGCATGGCGGAGACCAGAATCGGGAAGAGCAGCAGAACCAGAACGACGAACACCCCAAAGAGGACGCTGAGGAGCTGCCGCTCTCGCGGCTCGAGCTGGTCGATTCGTTCGGAAAGGCTCATTTGTCACCATCCGACTTCTTCTTGGTGCCCTTCTTGTCCTCCGGGCACTTCAGGTCGAATTCGAGCACGTACTTGTGGCGCTCGCTGTTGATGGCTTTGGTCACCTTCGAAATCTTGAGCGCTTCGACGCACCGCTGCTTGCGCATGCCAGCGGCGACAGTCTGCGCTTCGTCCGTCGAGCCCAACACGCCGTGAATCTTCACGTGGCCGCGATGCAGATCGAATTCCTCGATGTCGTGGGTAATTTCGTTTGGAATCACCGACGAGATGGAGACGATCGCGTCGAATGCGTCGGCGTGAGGCATGGGGTCGGCGTCGGAACGTCTCCCGGTTCCGCTGAGCAGCTCCTCGACCCGCGCCGGATCCTCGGTTTCTTCGCCGAGGATTTCGCCGGACAGCCGCACGAGCGCGCCGGCAAGGACCTGCTGTTCCCGATCGAGAGCGCGATACTCGGCCCAACTGGCGAACGCAAAGCTGATGACGATGGCGGCGGCCAACCCGCTCAAGAGCGGCACCTTCTCCTTGAGGAAGCCGTACCCTCGTTGATAGCTGAGCTCTCCCTGGCGCAGGTTGAGATCCTGCGGCCGCCCTTGGAGGCTCAAAGCAAGGGCGATGGCTTTGCCGAACCGCGGAACGACCTCGGCTTGCTCGGCCGTCAGCTCTTCCAGGTTGAGCGCGGGCAGCATGCCGACGCGCAACCCCAGCTCGGACGTCAGGTACGCCTCAGCCCCCGGCGCATAGGCGCCACCGCCAACGAGATGAATCGCCACGAGCGGCGAGCCGCCGTCGGCGGCCCACGCGGTGAGAGTCTGGCGGAGCTCGGCCGACAGCGCCGGGGCGCTCTCCGGCAGGCCAGCCACACCGCGAGAAAGCGTGCGGCCGTACACCGGCTCACCCTTCGCGACGATGACGACCTCGGTGCGCGCCGCGCCGAGATCGACGATGCCAATGGGTCCGTCGCCCTCGAGCGCGGGCAGCACCTGGGCGAGGTTGACGAGCGGCAACGCCCCGCAACCGATGCGCTCTGGCTCGCGGCCGAGCGCGCTCCGCACGACGTCGATCTGTTCGCGCACACGAGCCGTTCGTACCGCTGCAGTGAGAGCGGTCACGTGACCGTCGGCGCCCTGATCCGCGGCGAGCAGCCGGTGATCGAAGACGAGCTCGTCGATGTCTACGGGGACCTTGGCCTCGACTTCGTAGGGCAGCACTTCGTCGAGCTGACGAAGCGCGGTCTTGGGTAGGCTCACGCGCTGGATGAAAGCCGACTCGCCTTCCACGGCGATCGCAATCGACTCGCTGTGCTGCGCCAAGCCGAGCGACACGGCTCGAACCGCGTCCGACAAGGTCGGCATCGTCGCGATTTCGACCTCCGACACGGCCTCGAGCGCGACCCGACGGTAGCTCGTGCGCAGCAGAGCGGCGCGTACGTGGGTTCCGCCCACGTCGATGCCGACGAGCCTAGCCACGAGCGGCCCCGCCGCATGGGACTTGGAGAATCACTTGCTGAAGCGCCATCAGTCGACCCTGTAATAGATGACATCTCCGCCCGGGTTGGGCCGAAAGATGTCGGAAATACTGTCTTCGGTCAGATCGGCCGGGGCGTTCGGATTCGGCGGCGGCTGCGCTCCGGATGGCAGCGCGGCCCCTGCGGCTTCGAAGGCAGCCATGACCGCCGGATCGACCCCGGGGGGCGGGGCCGCACGAAAATCCACGACCGCGCGGATGACGACCCGCGCCTGGTGCCTCGGCGAGCCGCTCCGGCCTGTAGCGGTGATGCTGAAAACCTTGCTCTCGGTCGTCAGGGACTTCTCCACGTCGCTGGCGAGTCGAAACTTGATGGGCTCGAGCCCCATGCCGCGGATGAGATCGCCGAATCCGCCTTTCTTGCCGCTGATGACGTTGAGAAACACTTTCGGAGAACCGAAGATCGGTGCCCCTTGAGTCATGCCCTTCAGCAGGCCCATGACCATCAGGAATTGAGCTTGTTGCTCTGGATTCGTGCAGAGCTCCTCCTCCGGCGCGTTGCCGCAAATCACGCTGAGAATCGTCACCGGGTTGGCGGTGTTGACGTTGACCCGACCCTGGCCCCAAACGGTCAGGGTTCGATCCGCGGGATTGTCGTGATCCGGCTCGACGAAGGTGTGCCAGAAATCGTCGCTGATGCCGCGGACGAGCCGTAGCTCTTCGAGGCTGTCGAAGGCGGCATTTTTTCGTTTGTAGGGGTCGTCGAGCAATTGGTAATGCGAATCCTCCGGCGCGGTCTGCTGCGCGTTGCCGGTGAGGTCACACGGGTACGTCTGCTGATCGGGGTCGACCCAGTCGATGATGGCCGCGCACACGGCCTGCCGATCGGAGAACTCTCCGTCGGCGTCCCGGTTGTCGAACATGGGAGAGTACTGCAGTCCGCCAATCAGCCCCATGATCTGCTGGGCGACGCGGGTTTGAGTGAAGGCGTCGCCTCGGGCGGGCACGTTGAGATTGATCTTCGAGTCCTCGTCGACGATCTGCACCTCGAAACCGGCGCCCTGAAGACCGAGATTGCGACCATCCGACAGGTCGACGTTGGCGAGAGCGGCGAACTTTTCGCCGCCGCTCTTGTCGTTGAACGCCCCGAGGACTTGGTCCCCGAATTGCCACACCGGAAGTTGCGGCAGCTGACCGCCGAACATCAGCGCGAGAAACGGAATGGCCTTCCGCATCGTCGGCTCAGACGCGATGAGCAATCGCGAGAGGTTCAGCCCACTGCGAGCGGCGTACTCTGCCTTCAACGAATCCCGCGCGGATATCGCGCTCCCGAGCTCCGCTGCGGTTTCCTCCTGAAACTCCGTGAGCATCACGGTGAGAATCGTCAATGCCCCGAGCACCATGATCAACGCCACGCCGCGGCGCGCGCTCTTCTTCCGACGACGGTGTCGACGGCTGGTCTTGGTGGTTTGATTGACGGGAATCATCGGATGGCGAACGAGAGAGTTTTGTTGATGGGGATGGCCACCTTGGTCATCAGGCGAATCGTCTCTTGGCCACGCGCCTTGCCGCGACGACGGCCGCCGTTGAGCACGAGCACCACTCGAACTTGGATGGGAAGTCGACCGGCTTCACCAATCGCTTGGGTCGTGTCCCACGTATCCGTCCACTTGCCGGTCAACGGGTCGAGATACTCGAGATCGAACAAATCGATGTCGGTGGCGAGAACGTCGATGCGCCCTCCGGAGTCGGGCTCGAGATCGAGCCGCGGACTCGTGCGGCGAACGAGATCGTTGATCGAACGGTCCTTCGGGTCCTGCATGCCGAAGTAGGAAACCTCCATCTGGTCGGACTGATGCGAGTTTCGGTCGAGGCGGGTGTGGGCAAACGAGTTGAAGTCGACGCGATCCGCGGGGGTCCCACGCGACCCGATGAAGGCCGTCTCCTGCACCGCGAGCGCCTCGTTGATGGGCTTGTGGCTCGAGACGTATGCGCTCGCCAGCTCGCGGGCGATGCGTCGAAGCGCCTGACGTCCCTCATGATAGCGATCGCCGACGCGCTGGATACCGTCTTTGCTCTGACGCATTTGTGAAAACGCGCCGAAGATCAACATGGCCACCATGGCCAACACTGCGGCGGCCACCAAGAGCTCGATCAGGGTGAACCCCGATTGAGCTCGACGTCGACGACGGACCTTCACGGCGAGACTCCAGGCAAGACGCCACCCGGCAGCACCTGGTCGAGCGCTTCGTTCACTTCTTTCGCGGCGTTGGGATCGAACCCACCTTGCTGTGGTCGCGTGAGGTATTGCTCGACCTCGAGGTCTCGAACCCTCGATCCTTCTTTCCAGGTCACGGTGACGGTGACCTTGCGAATGCTCGCTTCGAGCATCGGCTTGATTTGCGGATAGACGAACCCCATGACGAGCGGCGCGATGGCGCCGGTGCCGCCGGCCGACGCTTCAGTCATCAGTCCCGCCAGCGCGGAGAGATCGGGTTTGTCGCCGAGCGCGGCGCTTCCCTGTTGTTGGATTTGCTGCATCGCGCCGAGGGGGCCCATGTTGCCGAGGTCTCCGCCCCCGCCGAGCAGACTGTCCCCACCCATGATCGACTCGAGATCGGTGGGCTCAGGCAACTCGATGGTCTCGACCTTCCATGCGCAGCGCATGCGTGGGGTGATCTCGTCGTTGCAGCACGGGCCCTCTTCGCTCTCGTCGAGCAGCGAAAAACCCTCTCGCAAGAGCTCCTCTTCCAGCTCGTTCATTCGGCAGCGCGCGAGGTTGGTCGACACGGTCAGATTCTCGACGCGGGTCTGACTCGAAAACAGCCCGACCTGGGCGCTCAAGATCACTGTCAGGCTCAGCCCGAGGATGCCGACGGCAACGAGCACTTCGAGCAGGGTGAACCCCCGCTGACGTGCGCGGGCACGGCGCGCTCGCGCCACGGATCGGCGACCGCGCCCGTTCGTCATTCCTCGCGCTCCCCGAAGTCGGCTTCCGTTCGCGACGCCTCGAGCTCCACGCGCCCGCGCTGGATCTTCGCGCGCCCCGTGAGCGCGTTGACCACCACCGTCAGTCCGTCGTCGTCGCCGTCGCGATAAAGCTGGATCGCCGCCCGCTCCGTTTGTCCTCCCGGCCAGATGTAGAGATACGCGCGACCCTCGGTGCGTGGTCGGCCGTCGTGCTCGGTCTGGATCTGGCGGAACCTGACCCCGCGCCCCAGTGACTTTCCTTCGGGCTCTTCATCCTGAAAGGCCACCACGGGGGTGAAACGCGCCCGCGGGGCCCGGGGACCGTCCATGATCGTCGCGGCCCGTTCGCGCACTTCTTTCTCGGCCTCGGTCGCGGGATCCGCGCCGGCGCCGCTGCTTTCGTTTTCGTCCTTCTCGCGAAGCATTTTTCCGCTGGTCTCTTCGACCCGAACGATCTGGTTGTCGAGGTCGAACACCAGGCGCACCGGCTTGCCGGTGGTGTTCGCTCGGCTCACGCCGACGCGTACACCCGCCGAGATGATCGCCGCCGCCGATCGCAGTCGGCTCGAACCAAGCAGCCCGGAACCGAGGAAAACGACGGCGCTCATCAGTCCGATGAGAAACGCCACCATCAGCACTTCGATGAGCGTGAGCCCGCGCTCGCGCCGCCGACGGCGGTGTCGGTCGACGGCGCTCGTCAGACCGAGCTCACCGAAATGCGCCATGAAACTCACTCTTCGCCCGAATGTCCTTTCGGAACCTGAATGTCGTCGCCAGTTCCCTTCTTCTTGTCGGGGCCCGAGGACTTCACGTAGACGTCGTCGTCGCTGCACTTCAGGCCGTAGGGCTCACCCCACGGATCGTTGACGTTGGCCGCCGAGTCGATGTGCTTCTCCTGAACGAGCTGGCTGACGGTCGGGCAACTGATTTCGTTGTTGACGCGCTGCCACTCCATGATCGCCGTACGAATCGCCCGGGCGTTGACCCGCGCCGTATCTTTCTGTGCCTCGCGGAACTTGGGCAACGCAAAGACGGTTACACCGCCGGCGACCATCGCGATGATGGCGACGACGATGAGCACCTCCACGAGAGTCACACCGCGCCGGCGTCGGCGGATGCGCAGGCGCGCGAGGAGACTGGTGGGGTTTTCGCTGCTTCCGATTGCCGTTTGCACTTTGACTTCTCCTATTCGATCCGGTCCAAGCCGCCGGGCAGACCGTCGGCGCCATCGCTCATGAGCTCGTAGGCCGAGCTTTCGTGTTTTCCGGGACAAACTAATCTGAGCGGTCGCCCCCAGGCGTCCCGCGGGATCTGCTTGACGTAACCCTGCGTGACCAAGTCATTGAGCGACTGAGGACAGCCCCCCTCGTGGTCGGCGAGGTAGCGATCCACGGCTCCTCGCGCATGGAGGATCGACGCCCGGGTATCCCGCGCACCGGCGCTGTGGCGCTCCCGAACTCCAATCCACACGAGCACCGCAACGACGCCGACGACGAGCAGCACAGGCTGGACTCGCCCGAGGCCGAGCCGGCGCATGAACCCTCCCCCGCTCTCCCACGGGAAAAAAATCCGTCTTTCAGCGCCTCGTCGTCGCAGTATCATTGGACCAAATTGTTCATTTGAATGAGTGGCATCAGGATCGCCATCACGATGAATCCCACGCCGCCGCCGAGGGCCACGATGAGCAGGGGCTCGAGCAAGCTGCTCAACGCCGTGACCCGCGTTTCCACGTCCGCTTCGTAGGCCCGGCTGACGTTTTCGAGCATGGGCTCGAGTTGGCCCGTCCTTTCGCCCACCGAAATCATGTGGGTGACCATGGGTGGGAACGCACCGCTTCGCTTGAGCGGAACACTGATGCTCTCGCCCTCGCGAATCGATCCGATGGCGTCGGCCACGACGAGCTCGAGCTTGGCGTTGCCCAGCACCCGCTTGACGATGTCCATCGCTTTGAGAAGCGGCACCCCGCCGGCGAGAAGCGTCGAAAGTGTCCGTGAAAATCGGGCCACCGCGACCAAGAGATTCAGCCGACCAAAAATGGGGACCGTCAGCATCCAGGAATCCCACTTGAGGCGGCCCTCGGTGGTCCTCCGCCAGCGCACGAACAAGTAGGCCCCGAGTGCAGAGACCCCGAAAATCAACCACCAGTAGCCCGCGAGCGCATCCGAAACGAAGATGAGCAGACGGGTGTACCAAGGCAGCTCCTGCCCGAGACTGTCGAAAATCGCGGTCACTTTCGGAACGACCGTGACCATCAAAACGCCCGTGATCAGCACGCCGATGATCGTCATCAAGATCGGATAGGCGAGCGCGGCCGAAACCTTCCCGCGCAACCTCGCCTGACCCTCGATGAAATCAGCGAGGCGCTCGAGCACGGTTTCGAGCGTTCCGGATGCCTCGCCGGCGGCAACCATGTTGACGAACAGCGGAGGGAAAACCTTGGGATGCTGCTCGAGGCTCTTGGCGAAGCTCGTGCCCTCTTTGAGGCTCTCGCGAACGCTCGTCAGGATCCGCATCAGCGCTTCTTTTTCGACCTGCTCGACGAGCGCGTCCACCGATTCGACGAGAGGGACACCAGCTCGGACGAGCGTGGCGAGTTGCCGAGTCATGACCGCCACGTCCGAAGTCGTCACGCGCCGGAAGATCGCGAGGACGTCGATGTCCCGCTTGGCCTTCTGACGTCGTTTGCTCTCCTCCGTGGCGAGCGTGAGCATGATGCCGTCGCGCCTCA
>JAJDAH010000051.1 GCA_029261965.1 Polyangiaceae bacterium | reverse complement strand
CCTGCGTTTCCTCGAGCGGTGCGGCGTCATCGAGAACGACTCCGCCGGCGCAGACTTGGACACGCTCACCCTGCTGCCCGACGACTTCGCCGACCGCCAGCCCGCGCTGGCCCAGCTCGCCGCCGCTTCCGTCTCGGGCCTCTTGCCCGCGGGGCCCGAGCGTCGCGATCACGCTATCCGGCGAACCTCGAGCTCCACTCGACGCACCGAGCAGCGTCACGAACGTGAAGTTCGCATAAGATAGATTATGTCAACAAAAACAGCTACTTAGATAGTAGCACGATTGCAGGGCGCGAGTCCTGTCTTGGCTACCGTCGTCATCCGCCGCTCATGCTGCCCGCCGGTAGTCATGATGTAGACCGCCGAGAACGGGCAGAGCGATGACTTCGCCGTTGCCGATCGCGGCGGTCGATGACCCTGCGGGAACCAGCTGCCCGATCCCTTGGTGCGGCCGCCCCGCGTTGAGATGGCGGACGTACGCGGTCAATGTTTCGAGCAAGTGCTGCTCGCTGATGATGAGAATGTGATCTAGGCACTCGCGCCTCACGCTGCCCAGGAAGCGTTCGCAAAACGAATTCATTCGTGGCGCCTTGATGGCCGTCCGTAGGACCCGGATGCCTGCTCCCTTCGCAGCATCGTCGAAGTCGCTTCCGTACTTGATCGTTGTCTCGGATGATGAAGCGCGGTCCTTGGCCGAACGGCGTGGCGTTTCTCATCTGTTGGGCCACCCAGGTCGCACTCGGCTCGCGCGTCACGGCGAGGTGAACGACCTTCCTCGATCCGAGCTCGATGATGAAGAACGCGAAGATGGGTCGGAACCAGATGTCGTAGACCTGCAGAAAGTCGCAGGCCCAGGTCTGATGGGTTCGGCTCCCCCAGAGGACGTTCTCCATGGCCATGCGGCGAATCAGCTCGATGGTTTCCACCGCGATGCGCGGCTCACGTGACTTCGCCTTCGATTTGTAGCGCCAGAGCAACCGGAATCCCTTCCGGTGCCAGCGAAGCACGGTCTCTGGTTTCACGAGCAGGACCGCGTTCTGCCAGCCTTTCGTGACGGCGGCGAGGCCGACCATGATCGCTCGCTCGTACCGATGGAGCATGGGTTTCTTGATGTGGCGCCCAACGACGATGAACTGCTGGCGTAGGAGGGCATTTTCAGCGAGCAGCGTTTGCCGGGAGCGGAAAACGTCACCGGCTAGGCGATGGTGCGCACAACGCTTCAGATCATGCCTCTGGGGGCACTCGACTTCCCAGTCACTCGTACGGAGAGCCGGTGGACCGGGCCGTTCACGACTACCTGACGCACCTCGCGAACCTTTCCGAGCTCAACCGCTTCCTGATCGACGTCAAGTACGACTCGTGGCTCTACTTCTCCCGGCGTGGTTCAGTCCGCTGGACGAGCGTTCGCCTGGACGTTGACGAATGCTGGCACGTGATGCGCCAGTGGCGGCTTCTCTCCGATCTGTTCCGCGAGCGCCTGAACGCGTATCCGTACACGGTCGAGCTGAACTTCGAAGAGCTGTTTCCCGTGGGCGGTCCGCGGGTGCCGGCTCGGGTCGAGCAGACACTGTCCGAGGTACTCGGATTCGAGCTTTCGCTCGACGACCTGCCTTCTCGGCCGACCCGAGTCGACCCGGCCAGCTTGACTCTCGCACGGGATGCCATCCACTTCACGCTGCCCGTCGTCGTTCAGAGCGCCACGAAGATGTCATCAGACCCAGCTTTCTTGGATCAGATCCAAGCAGTTCGGCAATCATCGTGAGGATGGTTTCGTCGACGCGTCGCATCCGTCAGTCATACCAGGGTGGAACGACGCCGGACGTTGCCGGCATTGGGCGGGGCGGCTAGATTTGGTTCGATGGACCCGCCGACAATACCGCTGCTACGGCGGTCCTCGCTGGTGGTCAGCGCGGCCATGTTGACCGCGCTGGCGTTCTCGGCGTGTGGCAACGGCGTTCCGAGCGTAGCGCCGGACTCCGGAAGCGGGGCGTCGGGCGGACCCGTCGACGTGGCGGCGCCGGACGGAGAAGCCGAGACCGACGGATCTGTCGATGCCGAAGCCGACGGACCTGACGCCGAAGCCGAGGCGGCGGACGCTGGGACCGAACCCTTCGATGCTGGGATCGAACCGGATCCCTGGGCGGGTGGCGACGCTGCCTGCCACGACGCGGGCGCCCGGGAGGCGGGTGGCGACGGCGGCGTCGCGCCGGGAGATGCGAGCATGCGTGGCTGCGCTGTAAAGGTGGCGGCGGGCCGCGGGACGAGCTGTGCGATCAGAGCGGACGGCTCGCTCTGGTGTTGGGGGGACAACACTTCAGGCGGATTGGGCGTCGGAAGGAACGTTGGTCAGCTGTGTGTTGCGCCGGGTCCGGGCATTTGCTCGCCAACGCCGCTTCGGGTGGATGTGCTGGGAACCAGCGTTGCCGACGTGCAAATAGGCGGCCGGCACGCCTGCGCGCTCAAGACGGACGGCACCCTGTGGTGCTGGGGCTCCAATTTGTACGACGTGCTCGGCGCCGATCCCATGCCGACTGATTGCCCGTGGCCGGGACTACCACCTGGCCTCCCTGGAACGTCCCCCGTCCCTTGTGCCGCAACGCCACGGCAGGTCGAAGCGCTCGGCTCCGAGGTCGCCCAGTTCAGCACTGGACCCTACCACACGTGCGCGGTCAAGACCGACGGGACGCTCTGGTGTTGGGGTCGAAACGACATTGGTCAGCTCGGAAACGGCGAGCCCTGCGAGATCCTCCCTTTCGAGGGTATTTGCAGCTCCCCGCCGGTCCAGGCGACGGCCCTCGGCTCCGATGTCGTGAGCGTGGCCGCTGGAACACTTAGTACGTGTGCCGTCAAAGGCGACGGAACGCTGTGGTGCTGGGGTTACGGTCTGAGTGTCGACGATTCGTCCTATCACCAGCCGACTCCGACTCTTGTTCCGCACTGTCCTAATATGTCACGAGTCGTCGTTGGCGACCAAGCGTGTGCTGTCGACCGCGAGGATGTCCCGTGGTGTTGGAAAAGCAACGCCTTCGGCGAACTGGGCGACGGAACAACGATCGGTCGGCAATTCCCGACGCGGGTCGCGATGAACCGGGTTGCCGCGATCGATGTGAGCGTGCAGTACGGGTGCGCGGTGGATGAGCTCGGTGTCGTTCGTTGTTGGGGGAGGAATGTAACAGGCAACTTGGGCAACGAGACGCCCCTGCCCACCGTTGGTAACAGCCCGCACCCGAACCCGGAGCCGGTCGGGGGATTGCCGCCAGGTCGGGCGACGGGAGTGGGCACGGGCGATTTCCACGCTTGTGCGCGCCTGGAAGACGGCACGGTCTGGTGCTGGGGCCGGACCGACCGCGGACAATTGGGCGATGGGCTCACAGTCGGCGACGACGACTGCATTGATGGCACGTGCCGAAACCACGCTGTCGAGGTGTTGCTCCCTTGTCCGTGAGCGACTCCGGCGGAGCACATGGACGGGGCTTCTAGCGAGTCGGGCGGCACACGAGTGGCGCACGCTCGGCTCGGGGCTTGAAGTCGTGGCGTGGCCATTCGAGCCCAAGTGGTTCATCGACGATGGGTAAGAGAGCGCGATGCCATGAGCCGTGCCGTCAAGGCGTGGCAGCGCATGCCACGAGGGTCGTTCTCGTTCAAGCCGATGCGCGCAGCGAGACTCGCCGCAACGCGAGGCTCGACGACCGCGAACAATCGTTGCGCGATGACACTTGGCATCCGTGAGGAAGCGAGAGATGGCCGAAATGACGACGAGCCATGACCTTCAGCACGACAGAAGCGCTGGAGACCACGACGATTGCCGCTGCGCCGCGCGCCGACGCGAGTCAGTGCACTGAGGAAATGCTTGTCCTCATGGTCCACGAGGCCCCGCTAAATCCCGGAAGCGACTCGATGGGCGCCGACGTCTACAACGTTCGAGCAGCGCCTTCACCACCACCGCCGCCGCGCGCGAGGCGGGATGATGGAGGATGCATGCTGAAATGGCCCTGCTCGGCTACAATGAGGGCGTGACGAGATGACGAAGCGCCAGCCCGCCGTGATCCTCGCTGCGCTCGCTGCGTGCGCGTGCGGTACTGACACTTCCCCGACCAGAGTGAGCAACGACGGTTCGAGTGGAACGGGTGCGGGAGGCGCTACAGCCGGTGCGGCGGGGGCGGTCACTGCGAGCGGAGGCGCTGGGGGAGGCGCTACAGCCGGCGCCGCCGGCACCTCGGGCAGCCTAGGGGCGGGGGATCGCCGGGCTTTCCAACGCTATCGACGTCAGCGCAGGAAGCCTCCACGCTTGCGCCGTACTCGACACCGGAGCGGTGAAGTGCTGGGGCGAAAACCGCAACGGCGGTCTCGGGGACGGAACTACCATAGACCGATGGACGCCGGTTGATGTCGATGGACTTTCCGACGCCGCGTCCATCGACGTGGCATTGGTCCACACTTGCGCTTTGCTCGACTCTAAAACCGTAAAGTGCTGGGGCGGCAACTCCTTGGGCGCGCTCGGGGATGGAACGACGACGGACCGGTGGACGCCGGTTGACGTCCTCGGCCTGTCCGATGTGGTCGCGATCAGCTTGGGAAGCGGCCGCAGTTGCGCTTTGCTAGGCACGGGAACGGTGCAATGTTGGGGCAACAACTCATGGGGGGGCGGCGGAGACGGCACCACCACGCACCGGTCGACGCCCGTCGACGTGGTCGGCCTTTCCGACGTTGTCGCGATCAGCGCGGGGCACGTGCACACGTGCGCGACGCTCGCCGACGGCACGGTGCGGTGCTGGGGGCGCAACCATTTCGGCCAGCTCGGAAGAGTTTCACGCGCATTCTCAAATCGGAGCGCGGAGGTCGCGAACCCCGCTCCCGACAAATCACCCGAGGTGGCGAGGGACTTGCCCGCGTCCGGGAAGAATTGGAGGGAGGCAGCGTCGCGAGATGCCAAGTCGCCCGACACACCAAGCGTGGAGATCGCGTCAAAGCTCGTCAACCCGCCCGCCGCAGTCGTGCTCGGCAGGAAATCATCGGAAATGATCGCGGGCAGCAATTCGCCGTAGAAGGATCTCGGTAGGGCGTTCCCAAAAACGGTCGTTGGTTGGGGGTCTCCGACAAGATTCGTCCTCGGTAGGCGCAGACGTCTGGTGGATGGAGGGCGGTCGGGGAACGCTGGACACGGCACGTGCAGGAGCACGTGGCGTTCCGCAATTGGGCGAGTGTCATTTCAAGCAGTTGCGTGAGGGCGGAGGTGGCGGCCGATGGCGGCGCCGGCGGCGGCCACAGGCCCGTTCCGCGAATGTCTCGGTCACGTCAGCGTGCTCAGCAGGTCGCAGGTAGCCGGGACAGGGCTCGAGAACCAGCGGAGTCCGTCTCGAACATCCGGTCCGTCATCGGGCCTCGACGCGGTATGATGGCGTCGTTCGCTTACTTGGAGGTCTGAGATGAAGGGTTTGCACCAATTGGCACTCGTGGGGGCGTGTGCTGTCGGAGTCGGTTGTGGCAGCGACGGCGATTTTTCTTTCAGTGACGGGGGTGCGGGCGCTTCTGGCGCTGCCGGCTCGGGAGGAAGCGCGGGAAGCGCGGGCGGCGGGACAGGGGGTGCGAGCACCGGTGGATCCGCAGGGAGCGCCGCCGGGGGCAGCGCCGGTGGCGGAACGGGAGGTGCGGCAGGCGCAGGCGCCGGTGGCGCGGCAGGCGCCGGTGGCGCGGCGGGCGTGCCAGCTTGCGGCCCGCCGCGAGGACCGAATGCGAGCCTCTACACCACACTCGATGATGCCGCATCGGTAGCCAGTCCGGCAGCGGGGTCGGGTCAGGGCTCGGCCGTACAGACCGGTCCGGCAGACGACTTCGTGCGCGGGATCTGTGGCGCCGCGATCAACCTCGATCAGGACGACGAGCACGTGCGCTTCCAGCAAGTCGATGGCAGCACCACCAACTTCTCGTTTCAGACCGGTACGCTCGACTTCTATTTTCAGCCAACGTTCACCCCCGACGACAACCAGCAGCACTGGCTCTTCGGCACCGGCGATTTGTCCGGCGGTGGGTTCAGCTTTCGCAAAGCTGGGATGGGCAACGTGAACCACTTGCAGTTCACCGTGCTCGACGGTTCGGGAAGCTTCGTCGGCGAGCAGCAGGTGGCGCCTTCGGATACGCCCTTCGCTCCGGGTACCTGGGTGAGGGTCACGGTGACCTGGGACTTCAGCCAAAGCGTACCTGTCCACATCTACTTCGATGGAGTCGAAGCCACGTACTCGAACGCCAACGGCCCCGGAGTCATCACCGGTCCCGCGACTTTGCCCTCCGCCCAGCAGGGACAGTTCGTCTACATCGGCGCGCCAATGCGAAGCGGCAACATGACACCCACGGCGAGTGGTCTCATCGACGACGTGAAAATCTACACCAGCGTCGTGCAACCCTGAGAGTGCGCGTAGCCTAGTTCGTAACCCAGTGCCCGGGTTTCATGTCGTTCAGCGACATGCAGAGCGAGGGTGTGTTCGAGACGAGCTCTCAGTCTTTCGGCGCGAAATAGAACTCCGTCGTCAGTGAAGACGACTCCCATGGCGTCTGCTTTCCTC
The DNA here is from genome assembly GCA_029261965.1 of Polyangiaceae bacterium. Classification (GTDB taxonomy): domain Bacteria; phylum Myxococcota_A; class Polyangia; order Polyangiales; family Polyangiaceae; genus JAJDAH01. The sequence continues at coordinate 5,803 of JAJDAH010000051.1, read as the reverse complement.
GAGTCTTTTTCTTGACGTCGATTCGGACGGCCTTGAACATGCGCTCAATCGGGACGCCCGGGTCATCGAAGTGCCCAACTAGAGCCTCGGTATATGGACTGTGCTTGCCACTCCCGTCGGCGGCGACGGCGCCGGGTGCGGTGGCGTATGCGACCAGCGTGCCCTCTGGCGCGTCGACGAAGGCGAGGCCTCGGCTCGGGGATCGAAAGCTGCGAGCAAACGGGTTGTTGCGGCATGCGTCGAGCACGACGATGTTGAGTCTGCTCGCGGCGTCATCCATTTTCGCGAGCACTCGTCCAACGTGAACCGTTTCGATATCGACGGAGCCTTCGCTGTCGATCTTGGCGCCGATGGGAACGAGATAGTTCCTGCCGTTGACCTGCAGACCGTGGCCAGCGAAGTAGAAGAGCCCGACGCCCCGCTTCTTTTTCAAATCGGCGCCGAAGCGCTCAATCGCGCGTTTCATCTCCTTCTGATCGGCGTTGACTTCCTCCGTGACGTCGAAGCCGATTTTTCGCAGCGCCCCGGAAACCAGACGTGCATCCCTCGGTGGATTCGCCAAACGCCCACTCTCGTAGCGGCCGTTCCCGATCACCAGCGCCGTACGGACACCGTCACCTACTCTCGGTATTTCGGCCGTGCTGCTGCTTTCGTTGCTTGGAACATCGTGCGCGGGTTCCGCGCTGGCCACAGCGCCGCCAGTCTTCAACAACATGCACAGTTGATCGCCGATCTTCTTCGCACTTCCTCTGGAACCGCCGGTGTTTCCCTTGCCACTGGCAACGACGTTGCGAGTCCGCGAGTCGATCATCCTCCAAGGCAAGAGGCCGCCCCCGTGTTCGACGGTCATGACAAGGTCCGCTTCTTGGGAGTTCGTGACGGTCACGCCGCAGGCCAAGAGCTTGCTCGTCAGTACTTCCTGCACCGTATCTGCGGGACCTGAGGGCATCCGCGTGAGCGACACGGAGTCGTAGTCCCGAAAATCGACGCCGGGAGTTACGTCGAGTTGGGGCGCGCCACACGCGGCCCAAACGAAAATTGCAGCGATGAAAAATCCGCGTCGATGCACTGAGCCAAGGCTACCTCGGGATGTACGGTCGGCGCGACCCAGAGCCTAGTTCGTGACCCAGTGCCCGGGTTTCATGTCGTTCAGCGACATGCAGAGCGAGGGTGTGATCGAGTCGCAGGTGGTTGGACCGCTGCCTTCGGAGAACGTGAACCTATCCGGATGCTCTGCGCACGGCAGTGCTCGTCGCCCGCGGCGCCGCGCGGCGTGGTTCCCATCTCGGTCGATGTCGAGCACCCGCGAGATCGATCCCTTCGATGATCAGAGCGAGCTCGGCGGCCTCGATCGCGCAAGGGCGTCGATGGCGGGGGTGCTCACCTACTGCATCGAGATGACACGCGCGAAGGACGTGTCGGGCACGCACGGGCTCTACCTGGGATCGCTCCGCGTGACGCTTCGCTGGCGCTGACTCACGAACGACGCCGAGCGCTCAAACTCCGTCGTCCAGTCCGCCGGGGCGGCGCCGACGGGGGACCGCCCAGATGGTAGGTCAACGCGGCTTCGATGCAGCAGCGCGCGACGTGCAAGTCCGGCGCGTCGGCCGCCTCCCAGACGATCGCTCGATTTCCGTCGAAACGAACCTCGGTGCCGAAGGTACTCCGAAACCTTTCGATCAAGCTCGTGCCGCAGTGCACGAAGAGCGCGTAGTGCTTCCCGTCGCGACCGTGGGGAGCCAGGCGAATCGTCGTTCCGGCTTTCGTCGCCTCGGTGACGTATGCCGGCTGGCCCCATTTGAGTGTTTCCGTGATGGGGCCGACCGCATCGATGCCACGAGCAACCTCGTAGATCAGCCCGCGCAACTTCAGAAGAGGCTCACGCAACTCGGCCGGATACGAATCGTAGGCCTCGAGCACGAGCGGGGCGATTGCCGGACCAGCCATCGACACCCGAGATCGTAGCACCTCCTGGCGCGCCGCTTGGCGCGGCGTTTTCGGCTCGAGAGAGCACGAGGTGGATGCCGCCGGCGCGCATACCGCGACCATGCGCGGCAGTGCGCTGCTGCACGGCGTTCCCCGCCCCATCGCAGATCGTGCAGACCCGCGAGCCGGCGGCACTGCACTTCCTCGAAGACGCCGTAGGAAGCCGGCGCCACGTGCTCACCCTGGGCGGTGAGAGCATGTTCGACACCGGCCACGAAATCTTTCACCGCAACACCGGCGGCGGCATTGCCTGCGTCTCGTGCCATGTCGAAGGTGGGGAGGACGGCCGCGTCTGGCGATTCGAAGACATCGGAGACCGACGGACCCAGTCCCTCTCGGTCGGGCTCGAAGGCACCGCGCCGTTTCATTGGGACGGAGACATGTTAGATCTCGGCACCCTCGTCGTAGCGATCTGGGGCCAGGACGGCCAGGACATCGGCCGGATCCGCACCGTTTGGTACTGCTTTGCTCTTCGCTCGCGCTTGGAGTCGGGCGACAATCCTGCGGAGCAGACGAGCCGCACAGCCCGTGAGCCCGAGGAGGTGGAATGCAAACGCTTCGAGTCACAGACCGCTTCGCTCGCGCCGGCAGTGTCGCAGCAGCGACGACGTCCATACTCCTACGCTTACGATCTAGCTGCGTCGGCGACGAAGCGCGGTGAGCAACATCGGGAGCAGTCCAAGGAAGAGTCCGCGTGTGTTTGAGTCGAGTCCTCGCACGGAACATCCCGAGGCCGAGCCGCTCGCGGCTGCCGGGACCGAGTCGACGGAGCCATCCACCCTGTCCCCCGCATCTTGCGTCGGTGTCGCTGGGACTTCCGGAATCGTGGACGCATCTTGCGTCGGTGTCGGTGGGACTTCCGGCATCGTTGGCGAGCCAACTGTCCCCACATCTTGCGGCGTAGTCGTTGCGTTTTCCGTAGCACTGGGGCGACACCGGCTTGGGTCGGGGTTCTCGCCTATCGCGAGGTGCGCCGCGCACCAGCGTTCGGTCCAAGCGTCAGTTGGTGGCTCGGAACAGCTGAGCAGTTCTCGATCCGCCGAGGAGAACCGCTCGAGGTCAGACGCAAGAAAGCAAAAGGGGGAAGACTCGACTTCGGTGCGAGCAACGAGGTCTCGGAGCGACACGACGAGGCAGTATTCGTCGCTTGGTTCTTCGAACACGGCACGCAGTGGCACCGCGCCTTGCGACTCTGGCGTGACGACGGACCAACTCGGCGGATACTGGACCGGAATGATGCTGCCGCCCAGCGGCTTGACGGAGTACATCCAGACCCCTGTCGGGTCGGGCTCATGAACCTCCACTCGAACGTCAGCAACGTAGAGCTCGTACTTCCCGAATTGATAGGGTTCCCATGATCCGCAGGGCTCGTAGTTCGACTCACAACTGGTGAGCTCCCCCGTCTGGCGTGCGGCAAGCTTCGCGTCGGTGACACTGACGTCGCCAATCAAGGGCGTCGGGGCTTGGGATTCCGACGGCGTCCAACTCGTCGAGCCCGGAGGGAAACCTCCAGGGCCATAGACGGCATCGTCCCAATCGACGGCGTATTCGACACCCAAATCCATCGGCGCGGACGCTCGCCAAGCCACGACAGTTTTGATGCCGAATCCAGCCTGCTCCGGATAGGCACTCACCATTTCGACCTCCCCTTGCACGGGGCCATCGACCGGATGTGTAACGGTCACCGACAGCGCGTCGACTGCCACGGCAGGATCGAGCCCCATGACGTCGCCGGAAAACACGAGGTAGCCGTCTTCCGTTCGTGATCCCCCCATGAAGGTCACATCCACCCACCCTCGAGAGTGATAGTGGCCAGAAGCGCCCGAACATCCCTCTGCGATCGACACTTGACCAGGCCCAGCAAGAACTGCACAAAGAACGACGGGCGCGGCCATCCCCGCAACGGTCAGCTTGTTTCGCCATTGCCCCAATCGCATGATCATTTCACTTGGTGGCACACAATGGCCCAACCGTTGCGCCGTCAGCAGAACTGCAATCCACATGCCAGCGGCGAAGCGAACGACAGCGAAAGCTGAGGTTGTCGACGCGGCTAGGGGCAGTAGTTGTAGAACACGGTGATGCGGATGAAGTCGACGAAGGCGACGGCGCCGCCGGTGTTCCAGGTTCCGGCGAAGGCAGCGCCGAACCCCATCCCGTTGATGTCCGCCGGGGTCCAACTCTCCCCCCACAGCTCTCCCTGGCCGCCGTAGCTCGACACGTTTCCAGCGGTCGTCGGCCACGTGCCCGGTGTCGAGAGCGAGGTGGCGCTGACCGCACCTCCCTTGATGAGCCGGACCTCGGCATCCCTGAATCGACCGAGGTTGTCCCACCGTTCGACTTGGACTCGAATACCGGTGACTTCGGCGGTCGACGGGATGCTGAAGTCGTAGTCGGTCGCCCAGAGGTAGTGCGTCGGCCCCGAGCCGCTCCCGACGGCGATAGCGTAAAGGGCGTCGTTGGTCCTGGCCCGCTCGGGTAGCGACCAGGTGACGGTCCCCAGGGCGTTCGAGTCGATCACCCTGTCCGGATAGTTCACTCCTTCGGTCTGCATCGTCGTGCAGGGCTCGCAGGTGCCGTTGCACACGTTGCTCAGACAGTCGGCGTTCGTCGAACAGTCTTCGCCGACGACGCACTTCGGGCAGTTTGGCCCGCCGCAGTCGGTCCCCGTTTCGTTGCCGTTCGCCACCATGTCCGTGCACGACGGACTGCGGCAGACGTTGCCGCTGCACACTCCGCTGACGCAATCGTTGGCGTCGGCGCACGCGCGATTGTCGATGCATTTCGGGCAAGCCGCTCCTCCGCAGTCCTGATCGGTTTCGCTTCCGTTGACGATCAAATCGGAACAGGTCGGTGGCTGGCATGTCGTCGAGCAGACGCCGCTCGTGCAGTCCGAGGCGTCACTGCACGCGAGCGAGTCGGCGCAGGGTGGGCACGTGCCGCCACCGCAGTCGACGTCGGTTTCGTCTCCATTTCGCGTCGTGTCGGTGCATGCGGGGTCGGTGCAGACGCCCCCGAAGCAAAAGTCGGTCGTACAGTCGGCCCCGACGCTGCACGACTCGGGGGGCGCGCAGCGGTCGCACAGCGAGCCTCCACAATCGATGTCGGTTTCGAGCCCGTTTTCGACGCCGTCGTCACAAGCCGGAGCCCGACAGGTCTCGCCCACGCAGTTGCCGCTGTCGCAGTCGCCATCGATGGCGCACCCACGTCCAGCCCCGCACGGTGGGCAAGTGCTTCCGCCGCAGTCGACGTCGGTCTCGTCGCCGTTGCCCCGGCCGTCGGTGCATCCGGTCGTCGGCACGCCGGCCGAGCCGCCGGTTCCCGCGCCGCCGGTTCCCGCGCCGCCAGTTCCCACGCCGCCGCTTTGCCCCGCCGACCCTCCAGTCCCGTCCCCTGCGGTTCCGCCGGTCGACGCCGTGCTGCCCGCCGCCCCAGCGTCGGAAGCCGGGTTTCCGCCACTCAGCCCTTCGAGCGACGAAGTGAGCGAGCACGCCGAAAGCGCGCACGCCGCCGTGACGGCGCCCCATCGTCGCCGCGACGACAAGTCCATGTTGCCGAGTATACCAGTCGCTCGTTTCGGGACCGCCGGCTCGAAGTCACGGTGGGCGCCGGGTCTGTTTTGGGCAGGTCGCTGCTACGCGAACCGCCCCCGTCGTTTGCTAGCCCGGTCGTCGACGGTTCCGCTCGACGACTCGGAAAGCCCAAAGCTGCGCGCCAAGTGTTAGACTCCCAGGCAACGTGTCGGGGGGCGAGTTCGGGTCGAGCCACTATCGAATTGTCAGGTTCGTTCCGACAATCACTTGTCCTGATGGCATATGGC
>JAJDAH010000006.1 GCA_029261965.1 Polyangiaceae bacterium | reverse complement strand
GTTGCACGAGGGCGATACCGTCACGTTCCCGCTCGAGTTTCGGCGGGGTGACGGGAAGTATACCGGCGGCGTCGCCTATCAAGTCGTCGATGCGGATCCCGCCGCCGTCCTGACGGCGTTGTCGCGCCCCAGCGCGTTAGTGCACGCGCTGCCGCGGACTCGTAGCGCCAAGCTCGTCGACCGGACGAAGAACTCGGCGCGAATCGAGCTCAACCAGGGAACCTCGGTGGTCAACGCGACGTACACCGTCCGCCTCGAGCGCCGCCCCGGAGAGGTCCGGTTTCGACTCGATCCGACGCGTCCCCACGGGATCCGGGACGTGTGGGGGTATTTTCGAGTCACCTCGTTCGGTCCGGGGCGGAGCCTCGTCACCGTGGCTGTCGCGCTGGACGTCGGCGCTGGGCCCGTCCGCTGGTTCTTCGAGGACCGCGTCCAGCGCGTCGTCCTCGCGGCCCCTCGCACCATCCAGCGGTACGTCGAGAGTCGCTCTCGCGCCCGCAGGCGGGTCGCCCAGCATGGGCGCTGACCGGCGCTGATTGGCCGCGGAGACCGCTGGGGTCCCTCGCGGGGTTCCGTGGGCGCCAAGGCTCGAGCGCGCTGAGGGTGGATTGCCTTGCGCCCGCCCACCCAGAACGCTTATCTAAGTGACAATCGCTAACTTTTCCGGAACTTCACGCAGGAAGTAGGAGGAGTCGTGCTCACGCGCATCGCCGTCATCGTGTCGAACACGTACCGCGAAGCAGTTCGCGCTCGGATTCTTCACGGCCTTTTTGCGTTGGCCGTGGCTACCGGGGGTTATTCGCTCGTGGTCGGTGCTTTCGCGACCCGCAGCCAGATGCGAGTGGTGAGCGACCTGGGCGCGGCGTCCATCTCTATCTACGGCGTCATCGTGGCGGTCGTGCTCGGCGCAACGTCGCTCTACCGCGAGCTCGAGCTCAAGACCATTTTTCCGATACTCGCGCGACCCATCGCGAGGTCCGAATACCTCGTGGGCAAGTACTTGGGCACGGTCCTGACGCTCGGCGTATTCATCGCCGCGAACTCCGGGCTCTTGTTGCTGGCCTTGGCGCAGCAGGCCGGCTCTTCGTTCTTCCTGGTCAGCGGTTTGGGTCTCGGCACGATTGGGCTGGCGGGTCTCGTCGGTTGGAAGCAGCCCGAATGGCGCACGCACCTGCCGATCGTGTGCGCGGTCGTTTTCCTCGTTGGTGGATGGTTCTTGGCCGCGGACGCGCCGGACGATCGGCGCGTCATTCTCGGTTCGGCGTTCTTGACGCTCTGCGAGGTTGCGATCATCGCTGCGCTAGCGACCCTATTTGCTTCGTTCTCGTCACCGTTCCTCACGGCAGTTTTCAGCTTCAGCGTTTTCATCGTCGGTCGCTCGGCGGACACGCTGGCGGAGCTCCCGAAGAAGGTTTTCGGTGACACCATTCACGGCTTCGGTGTGGTGTTGAGCAAGATGGTGCCGAACTTGATGGTTTACGTCCCGCCGCGGCCGCTCTTGACCGGAGAAGCGGCGTCGACTCCCTTTGGCGAATACGCGCTGCTCGCAACCGCGCAGGCGTTGGCGTGGAGCGTCGGGCTACTCGGCGCCGCGGCCCTCATTTTTCGTAGGAGAGACTTCCTATGATGAACGCTTGGAATCACGTCTGGAGATGGCTCGGGCTCGGTGCGGGCGTTGCGGTCCTTGCCATCGCGCTGCTCGCGGGGCGTGTCCTCATCGAAGGCGAAAGTCACATGCGCGACAGCGACGCCGCGTTCGACCGGGGTGACCTGCGCGGCGCCGTGCTTCACGCCCGGCGTGCGGCCGTGCTCTACGCTCCAGGCGCTCCGCACGTCGATCGCGCATACCAGCGCCTCGTCGCCGTTGCGGTCGGGGCGGAGTCTTCGGGGGATCGTGTCGTGGCCGCGTTGGCTTGGCGTGGAGTGCGCGGTGCTGCGCTCGAATCAAGACACGTCACGCTCACGCACTACGACGAACTCGCTCGAGCCAACGCGAGCCTCGCGCGATTGGCCACCTACGAAGCGCGAGATGGCAGCGCCCGGGAGGCTCGAGAACGCGCGGTGACCGCGCTTTCTCGCGACGACGCTCCGCGGCCGCTTTGGGGCGCAGCGCTTTTGTTGGGTTTGCTCCTGACCGTGTTCGGCTTCGTATTCGCGACCATGCGCGGCGTCGGGACCCGGGGCCGCCTCGTCGCGCGGCCCGCAGCGCTCGGCGGTGCGATCACCCTCGTGGGCGTGCTCGTCTGGACGCTCGCGGCTCTACACGCGTAGGAACCAGAGGTGGAGCACGACGAACTCAGTCAGTGCATCGAGGCTTTCGTGCGTCACCTCGCTAAGGAAAAGCGCGCGTCGCGACATACGGTAGCCAGCTACGGCAGCGATCTAGCGCAACTGCATGGGTTCCTCGTGAAACAAAACGCGCGCGGTGCAGTGGTGTCGGACGTTTCTCGAGCCTCGCTTCGGTCTTGGTTGGGAGAGCTGGCCCGCTCACGCAAGTCGGCGAGCCTGGCGCGAAAGCTCTCTAGTGTCCGTGCGCTTTTTCGGTATCTCGAGCGGGAGGGCACGGCGAGCAGCAATCCCGCCGCCGACCTCGTGACTCCTAAGGTTCGACGAAAGATGCCGACGTTCTTGAGCGCAGAGGCCGCGGGAGAGGTCGTCGAAACGCCCGACACGAACACCGCCAACTCGCTGCGAGACTCGGCCATCCTCGAAGTGCTCTACGGATGCGGGTTGCGCGTGAGCGAGCTCTGGGGGCTCGAGCTGGGAGACTTCGATCTCGAAGAAGGGTCGGTCCGCGTGCAAGGCAAAGGAAACAAGGAACGCATCGTTCCAGTCGGCGCCAAGGCACGCTCGGCCCTCGAAGCGTATCTCGGTCGACGACGCGAGCTGGCCCATCCCAAAACGGGCCAACTCGACAGTGCCGCCGTGTTCCTCGGTCGGCTGGGGCGCCGGCTGGGGATCCGCCAGATTCAGAAGCTCGTTCACTCCTATGGTGCCCAGGGCGCTGGACGCGCCGACCTGCATCCTCACGCGCTCCGCCATTCCTGTGCGACCCACATGTTGGAGGGCGGGGCAGACCTCCGTGTGATTCAGGAGTTCTTGGGTCACTCGAGCCTGGCGACCACGCAGCAATACACGCATTTGAGCGTCGATCGCTTGCTGGAGGTGTATGACCGAGCTCACCCCATGGCCAAACGGGCCCTCGAAGACGACGATGGTTGACTCGGACGTTTCCGCTGCGTCTCCATCGGTTTGGCGGCGCCTTTCGGGCTCCCTCGTGGGGGCGGCGGGGGCTGTCGTGGTCGTCGCCGCGCTGGACGCATCGTGGGCGCAAAAGGCTCAGACGGAGCCCGCGTCGTGGGTCGCTCTCTTCGTTGCCGACGTCGGGATCCTCGCGGTCGCCGCCGTCGCGTTGGCCATGGCCGTGGGACTCGCGTCCATGGTGTTGCATCCGCGCTCGGCCCCGACGATCGAGCGACTTCGCCACGTGCTCGCTCCGGTCGAGCCCGAGGCTAGGGCGTTCGTCGCGGTTCTGCTCGCGGTTTCGATTGCGGCGGCGTTCGTCTGGACGGTGGCAGTTGCGCACTTGGGCCTGACCGGCCTCGTGCTCGACGAGGCGTCCATCTGCCCGCCGTCCGGTGCCGACTCCGCCAGTGGAAAGCACTGTGCGCGGGCGGTAGCCGGGGCAGTGGGTGCGAGCGTCGGTCTCTCCGCCGCGGTTCTCGCTCTCGCTCTCGCCGTCATTGCTCTCGGGGCGGCGCGAGCGATCGGGGCCGAGCTCGTCGAGCGTCGGCCGAACCCCTTCGTGTTCGGTGGTGTGGCACTCGCGCTGGTGGTCGTTGTTGCCGCGTACGGAATTTCCACAGGCAACACGAGCGGGGGAGGGGGCACGCTTCAGATTCTCGGCGTTCTCAAGAGGGACGAGCT
>JAJDAH010000050.1 GCA_029261965.1 Polyangiaceae bacterium | reverse complement strand
GTCGTGCTGTCGCGGCGACTCGGCAAACGGACCTCGATTTCGTGCATTGACGCTTGGCGGGCGACGTTCGCACGAATTGCTCCCGCACCAACGCAACCGCTTCCTTCCGGAGCTGCGAGATTCGGGATTCGGTGACGCCCAGCTCCTCGCCAATCTCCACGAGGGTTGCGCCTTGTAGGTAGTACAGGTCGAGAACCCGCTCATGCCTCGGGGGGAGCGCATTCATCGCGTGTCGGACTTCACTGTACGTTCGGGCCATATCGATAGCCGTTTCGATCTCTATGCCAGGCTCGTCGGCAAGCTCGATCGCTCTTGAAAAATCACCGCTCGCGACTGTGTCCGTCGGAACCAGCTCGCGACGATACGTTCGGTCGCGTCGGTCCAAGTATTCGTCCTCGCTGAGGCCCAGGGCTTCCGCGACCTCATGTTCCTCGGGGTCGCGGCCCAACTGGCTTCGGAGCTTGGCCTTGGTTCGCTGAAAGCGGCATGCGTCGACCCGCTCAGAACGAGTCAGGCTGTCTGCCCTCCGTAGCTCGTCGCGAACGGCCCCCTGTATCCGCGTCAGGGCATAACCCCGGAAGCGGGCATCGTCCTCTTGACCAACTCGCTCCACGGCCTGGGCGAGGCCAAGTTGAGCGGCTCCGATCAGGTCGTCCTGGTCGACAACGCCATCGAGTCCCCGGGCCGCACTACGGGCGATGCGTCTGACTGAGGGCATCAGCTCGGCGATACGCCGGTTGAGTCTACTATCGCTGACGGGCTGCTGGGATGGGCTCATGTTCAATCTCCTCTTGGCCGTTCAGCAGTGCGAGGAGCGTGCCAGCACTGAGAGGCGGTGATTGCGCCTAGCTCAGGTGCTGCAATGGTCAATTTGACCGTGGCGTGGTCGGATCGACCTCGTGTGCGTCGACCCACGGCACATCAATCTGGCTCTATCCCATGTCGCTTGAGCATTCGTCGCAAGTTCGAGGGATCCAGCCCGGAAAGTCGGGCTGCGGTGGCTTGTTTTCCTTCGCCGAGTTCCATTGCCCGTTTCAGGTAGCCTCGCTCGAAGTTCGCTCGGGCATCGGCGAATTTCACTAGCCTTTTGGTCTCCCCGCCGGGCGGCCCAGACTCTGCGGCATCAAGTCTCACATCGTCGATCGCAAGCGTTTCCCCGGCAGCAAAGATCAGAGCACGCTGAATGACGTTCTCAAGCTCACGGACATTGCCGGGCCACTCGTGACTTACCAGGCGGTCGAGGGCGCTGGGCTCGATTCGCTTGATCGTTCGCCCCGTTCGCTCGGCGTGCTTGTCCACGAAGTGCTTCGCCAATGACGGGATGTCGTCGCGTCGCTCCTTCAGCGGAGGTATGCGGATCTGAACGACGTTGATTCGGTAGTAGAGATCTTGCCGAAAGCGTTCCTCGGCCACGGCCCGCTCGATGTCTCGATGCGTGGCGGCGATGATTCGAACATCAACTTGGCGGGTGCCGGTCGCTCCCACCGGACGAATCTCGCCCTCTTGCAGGACTCGGAGCAATTTGACCTGGGTGGCTGCTGCCAGCTCCGCAACCTCGTCAAGGAACAGAGTTCCGCCGGACGCCTCTTCGAACAGGCCCTGCCGACTTGCCATCGCACCGGTGAACGCACCCTTCGCGTGGCCAAAAAGCTCACTCTCCAGCAGCGTTTCGGCCAACGCCCCGCAGTTCACGGCGACGAACGGCTTGGCGGCTCGCTGACTTCGTTCGTGGATTGCTCTGGCGACCAGTTCTTTTCCTGTGCCGGTTTCCCCAAGCACGAGGACGGAGCTGTCGGTGCCTGCAACTGCATCGACAAATTCGAGGACGCGAAGCATTGGTTCGCTCGAAGCGGTAATGCCCGCAAATCGCTCTGCGGTCTTCAGCTGGCGTTCTAGGAAACGGTTTCGTGACCACAACCTCCGGTAGTCCAGCGCTCGCTGGACCGCTGTGCCGAGAATTTCCGGCGGGTCGAGCGGCTTGACGATGTAGTCGTAGGCGCCCTGGCGAATCGCTTCGACTGCGCTGGAGATCGTGGCCCGACCGGTCATGACGATCACCGGGACAGACGGCCAGTTCGTTCGAGCTTGCCGCAGGACGTCCAGACCAGTGCGTTCCGGCATGTGCAGATCGGTGACGATCAACGCCACCCGAGGGTTGGTTCGTACCTCATCCAGCGCTTGCTCGACAGCCTCGAACGTGAGCGTCTCGAAACCCTGCCGACCCAACAAGCGCTGGACTACCGTCAGCACGTCCGGTTCATCGTCGATGGCTACGACTACCGGCTCTTCCGAGTCCTCGACCCCTAGATCCGTCATTGTCTCACACTACTTCGTTCGTTCCGATCCGGACTAGGGGGACCTGCTAGGGACACCCGCTATCTGGAGGCCGGTGACGCTGCATTCGTGAGACCCCGACGACGAACTGGTGTCCGTGTCGTTCTGCGAATCCGACGTTGGTCCGTAGAACAGCGGATGCTTGCTTGTCTGAGATTCTGTCCGGGCCGCTTCGTCGCCCGCGTTGATGAGATTGCCAAGGCGTCCTTTGCCCGAGCCGCAACGCCGTGCTCGGTGCCCGGCAGCACCGCCAGCTAGCTGTCGGTTGGTCGCCGACCAGCGCCGGTCACCGACCTCCAGCCCGACTCCCAGGCAAACTGTCCACGAGAGCTAACTAGCACTAGCGCAAAGTCACTCTACGTGCTGTTGCACGTGTCTCAGCAACCTCCTGCATCAACGACGCTGCGAGCTCGACTCACTGCCGTCGCAGACGCCGTCGTTACCGTTGCGACGCCCGACGTCGCTGCGAGCATCGACTCCAACAACCTTCGCGGTTGGACCGACAGCATTCGTGGGGGTCATGTCGAAGACGCAATGCGCGAGATCGAAATCGCGGCCCCCGACGCAATCAATGCAAGCATCGTCAAGATTCAATTACTACTAGCCCCAATCGGACTTTCGCGCCCGCGTCCTGAGGCTCAACAAAAGACTGGGTGGGGCGGCGCCGCCGAATAAGCCGCCCTTTTGTCCGTGTTTGTCTCGGAGTTGCGAACCAACGAGGCAAGAACGAAAGGCAACTCCCAGTGCGGATAGGAAAGCGCGGTTTTCAGGCTCGAATCAAGGGGAATCTTCACG
>JAJDAH010000049.1 GCA_029261965.1 Polyangiaceae bacterium | reverse complement strand
CCCGGCGGCGATTCATCCAAAAGGCCGCTGGCGGCACCGCCCTGGTCGCCTTCGGTGGTGGGCTGTGGGTATTGAGCGACGATCTGACGCGAGTTGCCCAAGCGCAGAAGCGTACGGACGGGCGACCTCGGCTGCCTCCCGGTCAGCGGGTCCTCGAGCGCCTGAAACCCATGGGCGGCTCTCCGGGAAGCCCGAGCCCGGGCTCCTTCGAGCTCCGCGTTCACGGAGAAGTGGAGAAGCCCTTCACCATTGGCTTCGCGGAGCTGTTGAAGATGCCTCAGACCGAGGTCTCGCTCGATGTGCACTGTGTCACGGGCTGGTCGGTGCTCGGCGCGAAGTGGAAAGGCGTGCGCGTTCGCGATCTCGCCAAGCGTGCGAAAGTGAAGAAGACCGCCCGCCACGTCATCTTCGAGGCCGCGCATGGCTACACCGCCAACGTGCGATTGCACGAGGCGCTGGCACCTCAGAATCTGGTCGCCCATCGACTCGAAGGGCGCCCGCTGCCTCGAACACACGGCGCACCCGTTCGGGGAGTCGTGCCGGACCTCTACTTCTGGAAGAGCTCCAAGTGGCTGACCGGGATCAAGTTCGTCCGGCGTGACGAGCCGGGCTACTGGGAAACCCGCGGCTACAACAACCACGCCGATCCGTGGAAAGAAGAGCGCTACTCCTGACCCCACTGCCGCTCGAGAGGCAACGCAGTCATGGCTGAAGCCCGCTCGAAAAAGGTCCGATGGCGACCCTGGGTGCGAGCGATGCACCGCGACATCGGCTACTTCATCATCGGGCTCACGATCATCTACGCGCTCAGTGGCCTCGCGGTGAATCACATCGCCCACTGGGACCCGAGTTTCCATCAAATCGAGCGGACCCACGTAGTGTCAGGACCGTTCCCCGACGACGAACAAGAAGCCGCGAAACAGGTTCTCGCGCGCCTCGAAATAACCGAGAAGCCGACCGAGGTGTACCGAGTCGACGATACGCAAGTCGACATTCTGTTCGACACCCGCACGTATCACCTCGATACGGCGACGGAGAAAGTGATCGAAGAAGGACAGGAGCCGCGCTTTTTCTTCCGGCTTGCCAACTGGCTCCATCTCAATCGGGGCAAAAAAGCGTGGACGGTCTTCGCCGACGGCTACGCGATATTTCTCTTGTTTTTGGCGCTGAGCGGGCTGTTCATGATCCCGGGTCGCAAGGGATTCATCGGTCGCGGAGCGATCATCACCGCGCTCGGAGCGGCGATTCCCATCGCCTACATCGTGTGGTCGGGGGGACCCTAGCTGCGATAGGGTGGCGCGGTGGACTCCCCGGTTCGACGAGCGACGAAGGCCGGCCTGTTGGCAGTGCTGTTGGCAGCGCCAACCGCATTGACGGCGTGCAAGAAGCCAACCACCGACGCGCGCCCGGCGACGTCAGACTCCGCCGCGCTCGCAGCATCGGCAGGTCCTAACGCAACAGCCGACGGGGCGGCCGCGGCTCCGAAATTGGCGGTTTCGTTCAGCCACGACGATGTCCCCGCTGCCACAAAACGTGCGACCTCGGATGGGAAGGCGCTGTTCGTGGATGCGTGGGCGCCGTGGTGCCACACGTGCCTCAGCATGAAGAGCTACGTCTTCACCGACGCGGCACTTTCGCCGCTCGGCAAACGCCTCGAGTTCGTCGCCATCGACACGGACAACGAAAACAACGGTGCGTTTCTCGAAAAGTACGACGTCAACGTCTGGCCCACGTTTTTCGTCATCGACCCGACTGACGGTGCCGTGCTCGGGATGTGGCCCGGTGCCGCGTCCACCCGAGAGCTCGTGCAATTCGCCAACGAGTCGCTCGATGCCCTAGATCGTCGCCGAAAGAGCGAGCTCGGCGACGACTCGCCCCTGGGTCGATTGGTGGCAGCAAAAGCCGCCCAAGTGGCCGGAAAGTTCTCCGAATCGGCGACGCACTACGAAAAGTTGCTCGCGTCCGTCGACGCAACTTGGCCACGTCGCAGCGAAGCCCTGCTCGGCTGGGTCATGGCGCTCCATCGAGCCGAGGAGTGGAAAGCTTGCGTCAACGTCGGCAAGAACCACCTCTCGGAGCTCCGCGGATCGGCGATTCCGGCGGACTTCTGTCACTACTACGTCGCGTGCATCGAAAAGTTCGAGCCGGGCCCGGACCGCAAGGCCGCGCTCGGGGGGGTCATCGCCCACCTCGAGAAGCTCACGGAATCGCCACCCCCCGACGCGTCGGTGGACGACCGAGCCGACGCGCTCTCCATCCTCGCCAACACGCGCGAAACCCTCGGCGACCACGCCGGCCAGAAGGCGGCGAACGAGCGCAGACTCGCTCTGATGGAGAAAGCTGCGGCGGAAGCGCCGACGCCGCAAGTGGCCCAGACTCACGACTATGCGCGCGCCAACGCGTACCTCGCCCTCGGGAAGCCCGATCGCGCCATCAAAATGCTCCGCGAAAGAGAGAAACAGCTGCCCGAGAGCTACGAGCCGCCGGCCCGTCTGGCATCGATGCTTTCGAAAGTCGGCCAGCTCGAAGAAGCGAAGGCCGCGATCGACCGCGCGCTGCCCAAGAGCTACGGTCCGCGGCGGCTGAGGTACCTCGCTCTCAAAGCGGACATCCTTCGGCGCCTTCGCGATTTCGACGGCGAAGTGCGCGCCATCGAAGAAGAAGTGTCCGGATACGAAAAACTCGCTGCGGGGCAAGCCAATCAGAGCGGGCTCGAGGCCGCGAAGCGCCGATTGCGCATCGCCAAGACGCGCCGCGACCGAAGCGCCGACCCCGGCTGACCGGCACGAGCCGTCAGTCCGCCAGCAGGGTGCGAGCGATTTGGGACACCTGGATCTCGTCGGTGCCGCCGTAGATCTGCAGGACTTTGGCGTCTCGGCAGAGCTGCTCGACCCCGTACTCCGACATGTAACCGTTGCCACCGAACAGCTGAACCGCTTCTAGGGCGACCTCCATCGCGGCCTGCGCACAGTAGAGCTTGCACGCGCTCGCTTCGGCCAAACCCATGCTCTTGCCCTGAGCTCCGAGCTCGATGATCCGAAACACGAGGTTCTGGATGTTCATGCGCGCGACTTCCATCTTGGCGATCTTCAGCTGAATCAACTGAAACTCACCGATCGGGCGACCGAACTGCACCCGGGTCTTTGCGTACTCCGTGCACAAGAGTTGGCACCGGTCCACGATGCCAAGCGCCATGGCGGCTACGCCGGTGCGCTCGGAGGTGAAGGTGTCCTTCGCTCCGGACCGGGCCGTCGTCTCTTCGGTGCCGCCAATGAGTCGATCTTTGCCCACCTTCACGTCGTCGAGGAAGAGCTCCCCCGTCGGCGAAGAATGCATGCCCATCTTCCGTAGCGGCTTCGACTGGGTCAGCCCAGGCATACCCTTGTCGAGGACGAAGCTCACGACCTTCCGCACGCGCGGCTCGTTGCCTTCGTCGAGCTTGCAGATGAAGACGATGGTGTCGGCGAACGGACCATTCGTGATGAACGTCTTTTGCCCGTTCAGCACGTAGCCACCGTTCCCATCACGCTTCGCAGTGGACTTCATACTGCCGAATGCATCGGAGCCCGAACCCGGCTCGGTGATCGCCCAGGCGCCGATCTTCTCGAGCGTCATGAGCTCCAGCCCGAATTTCTTCTTCTGCTCGAGGGTGCCCTTGCGCATGATCGCATTGGCCGTCAGACCCATGCTGACGCCGAGCGCCGTCACCATGCCCGGACTGTATCTCGACAACTCGATGACCGGGATCATCTGCATGGCGATCGCATCGCCGCTCGGACCGCTTTCTTCGTCATCCCGAGGGGCTTCTTCGCCACTTTCGTGACGTCGGATCTGCGACTCGAATCGCCCCTTGGCCATTTCGGTGACTCCGAACGTCGCGAACATCTTTCGCAAGACGTCGTAAGGAGGCTCCCCGCCGTGCTCGTACTTCTCGAGATTGGGGACGATTTCTGACTCGACGAACTTGCGAAACATGTCGCGGATCGTTTTGTGCTGTTCGGACCACTCGATCATCTCTCGGCTCCTTCGGGGTGGGACTCTAGCCTCAATAGCTTGGGGTTTGTTCATTAGGACGGGCGCTCGAAATCGCTGCGCCGGTGCAGCGCTTCACTGCAAGAACGCTGCTGTGCCTCGGTCGGCGCCACGTGCACAAATGTCCCGACCATGGGTGACGTCAACGAATCGGAAGAATCGGAAGAGCTGACGAAGTTCCGCACCGAGACGCGGGACTGGGTCGCGAAGAACAAGCCGAAGCCGCCAGGGTTCAAGCTCCCCCAAAGCTTTCTCGAGGTCGAAAGCGACCGACAGTTCGAGTTCCTCCGCGACTGGCAAATGTTGGTCTACGACGCCGGCCTGCTGGGATACGACGTCCCGAAAGAGTACGGCGGACAGGGAGTCGACCCCGATCGGCATCGCATCGTGATGCAGGAGTTGCACCGCGCTCGGGCGCCGTTTCTCGTGAACGTCATCGGACTGCATTGGGCGGGCCCCACCATTCTGGCCTACGGGACGGAGGAGCAGAAGAAACTGCTCGGCCCGATGCTCCGCTGCGAAGAAGTATGGTGCCAGGGATTCAGTGAGCCAGAAGCGGGCTCGGACCTCGCGAGCCTGCGCACGAAAGCCGTCAAAACCGACGATGGTTGGCAAGTCAGCGGTCACAAGGTGTGGACCACGCTAGCCCACGTCGCCAAATGGATGATCCTGCTCGCACGAACCAACCCGGACGTACACAAATACCAAGGGCTCTCGTACTTCCTGTTCCCCATGCAAACCGAAGGGGTGGAAGTTCAGCCGCTCGTCAAGATGACCGGCGAAGGCGGCTTCAATCAAGTGCTGTTCGACAACGCAAAGATGCCGAAGACCGCGCTGCTCGGCGAGGAGGGCCAAGGATGGCAGGTCGCGATGACGACCCTGCTGTTCGAGCGCGGCGCGGGCGAAGGATCCGGACGCGAACGGGCGGCTGCGCTGGTCGGCCAGCTCAAACGGCTGGTTCGTTTGGCGAAAAAGTCTCGACGGGACGGAAAATCCGTCGCGGAAGATCCCCTCTTTCGAGATCGCGTGGCCGGGCTCTGGGCGGAAGCTCAGGCGATGGGGGTCACGGCGGCTCGAGCGGGCGTCGATGGTTTGAACGTCGATCGACCCATGGGGGTCCGACTGATGAACAAGCTCGTTTCGAGCGAGTGGAACCAGCGGCTCAACGAGTTGGCCTGCGAAATGCTCGGGCCCGATGTGGGGTTGTGGCTCGACGACCCGAATGCTCCCGACGCGGCGGAGTGGCCCCGCGGGTACATGAACTCGTTCGGCATGACGATCGGCGGCGGGACCAGCGAGATTCAGCGAAACATCATCGGCGAGCGGGTGCTCATGCTCCCGAAAAGCAAGTGAGGTCGAGCATGAAAAACATCGACGAAGACGCCGACGGCCTGACCGCAATTCTCGAGGCCCCGACGATTCCTAGCGATTTCGGGTTCACCGAAGAACACGACCTGGCTCGGACGCAGGCCCGCCGATTTCTTCAAGAGCATTCTTCGATCGAACGAGTGCGTAAGCTAGCCCTGGACGACGTCGGCTTCGACCCGGCAACCTGGAAACAAATCGCCGAGTTGGGTTGGATCGGTCTCGTTTCGCCAGAGCAGTACGGCGGAGCCGGGTTCGATCAACTGCACCTGGCACTCTTGTTCGAGGAAATGGGCAGGCGTCTGCTCCCCTCCCCCTACTTCGGTACGATGTTGGCTCTCGCGGGAATCGAATCGGCCGGGAGCGACGCGCAGAAACGCGAGTGGTGCCCGAGCATCATCTCGGGGGAGAAGTTGGCCACCGTCGCTCTGAGCGAACCTGATCCGAGCTGGGAGCCCAACGACGTGCAGACTCGGGTCTCACCCGATTCGGCCAAGCTGACGGGCACGAAGACCCACGTGCTGTTCGGGCGCCAGGCGGACTTGTTCGTCGTGCCCGCCCGAGCCGGGGACCAGGTCGGGCTGTACTTGGTCAAAGCTGGCCAGGACGCGGTTCGCGTCGAGCCGGAAGTCAGCGTCGATCCGACGCGGCGGACGGCGCGTGTCATTTTCGAAGGAGCCGACAGCATCCGTCTCGCG
This sequence comes from Polyangiaceae bacterium, assembly GCA_029261965.1. Lineage (GTDB taxonomy): Bacteria > Myxococcota_A > Polyangia > Polyangiales > Polyangiaceae > JAJDAH01. The sequence continues at coordinate 47,734 of JAJDAH010000049.1, read as the reverse complement.
GGAGAGGACCGCGCGGAGCTCGGCACTTGGCTCGCAAAGGGTCAGGCCATGTTGGCGGCAGAAATGGTCGGCGCCATCGAGGCCACCCTCGGATTGACTCGAGACTACGCCGCCGATCGCGAGCAGTTCGGACGCAAGATTGGCTCCTTCCAAGCGGTCAAACATCCCATCGTGGACATCATGTGCGGCCTCGAGCTCGCGCGAAGCCAGGCGCTAGCCGCGGCGGCGGCGTTCGAAGCGAAAGACGGCAAAGCGCCCACCGCCGCTCGCATGGCAAAAACCCTCGCGAGCGACACCTTCGCCTACGCCACACGAAAGGGCGTCCAGCTACACGGCGGGTTCGGCTTCACTTGGGACTGCGACGTGCACTTCTACTTCAAGCGCGCCCTGTGGAGTCGCGGCACCTTGGGTGACGCCCTTCACCACCGCCGGCACTTGGCGGCGGAAATCTTCGACCACGCCTGAGGGCTACTCCCCGACGAGCCGCGCCAGCTCGAAGACGTGCGCGTCTTCGGCGCCCATCGCGCGCAGAGCCGCTGCCAGTCGCAGAACGTATTCGACGTTGTCACCGCTCGGACCGCGGGCCGATCGCACCGTCTCCGCAATTTCACGGAGTGTCGAGTGACCCAAGTAGTTCGGGTTCTCCGGACCCGCCACGTAGGTGACCCCTTTTTGTCGCTCTCTGCCCATTTCGATTTCGATTTCGACCCGCTCGTAGCCTCCCTTCTCTCGGTGATCGAGCTTGGCGAACACCGTCTTGGCGGCGCGGGCATCGAGCGCATAGGCCACTCCCCAACACACCGCCGAGCGCTTCGGGACCAGCGTGACTACACAGCCCGGCGCCCCAGGAACCCCGCGATGATCCGTCGACGCCTGCCAGAAACGACGAGCCCAATGCCGCACGAAGCTGGGCCTCGCTTCTACGTAGTCGAAGGCGGGCCGCCAAACGAGAGAGCCATATCCAAAGATCCAAATCACGACGCGATACCAAACCGAAACAAAACAAATCGAGCAAACACTTGTCCCCGGCCCGAGCTTTTCCTAGCTTCGTCTGCGGGGACAGTCTCGCTCAACCGACTATCGCCCCGCGCGCGAGTGTGGGGCGAGCGTCTTAACTTTCTTTCGACGTGGCGTAGAGCGTCGTCGAGCAGAGCGTTGCCGAGCAGAGCGTTGCCAAGCAGAGCGTGCCGAGCAGAGCGTTGCCCCGAGCACAGCCGCCCCGAGCACAACCGCAGACGGCTGGGAGCGGTTCTGAGCGGGGCACCGGATTCGAACCGGCGACATCAAGCTTGGGAAGCTTGCGCTCTACCAACTGAGCTAGCCCCGCGGCGGGCGCAGCGAGCATAGCGCCGGGCCCTGGTTGCGCAAAGCGGGCATTCCGTGCGCCAGTCATCGATCTGAATCGACGCTCGAAACTCCGCCTCTTGCGCAAGCGCCGAGCGGTTGTGGGCTGGCGCGCCTTCGGACTTGACCCGCGCGCGCGCCATCCCCTATTCAGCCGTTCGCGGCCACCGGTCAAGCTCGACGAGAGGCCGTTGAAAAACGGCCTGCTACATGCTCGACGGCGCCAGATGTTGCGAAGCGAGATTCCCGAACCCCGCAGAAGTGAGGGGTTCATGAACCTCGCTCGTTCAGATACTTCTGCGCCTGCATGATTTTTTCTGGGCGGGGAGTTTTTCAACGCCCTGCTAGGGTGAGCACGTGAAGAAAGCAACGATTCGATCGGTGTGCGAGTGTCAGGCAAACCTAGCCGCCGAGCTCGACGAGCAGAGGCACGTCTTGGTGGGCACGGCGACGGACACCGGCCGCAGAAAAACGCTGACATCTCCCGCTCACAGCATCGGCGCGGACGAGTCACGCTTCGACGTCGCGTGGTTTTGCCCGTTCTGCAACAGGAACACGATGCGCTCCTTCGACGCCGGCGGCCTGGCCTACGTCGAAGCCTGAAGTGCCGCTACGCGGCGAACCGCGCGCTGGCGAGTCCGCCCTCGGAGAGCTGTGCGCGCAGCGTGTGAGTCACTCGCGCTCGCGCCGTGTCGCGCGCGCGTTCTCTGAGCCAAGCGGCGTGCCCGAGGGCTTCGAGAGCCTCGTCGAGACGACGGACACGCACGCACTGGACGCCGTACAGCGTCCAAAGACGTGCGTCGTCCTGCTCGCCCTGAGCCGCTTCTCGGAGCGCCAGCATCGCTCGGCGCTGTTCGCCGCGTCGGCGGTGCCGCCGAGCTCGTCGTTCGAGCGCCTCGGCGTGGGTCTCGTCGGTGATGTCGGCTGAGCTTTGATTTCGACGCATGGTGCCTCTCGGAGCGAGTGCGTCTCCCACGCCTGATCCGTAATGGAAAAGTTTCTGCGCCGTCTCGCTCCCCCGCCCTGATGCGAGGGGCGTGCCACCGGCCTCGGCCTCGGCCCAAGGGGCCGAGGCCATTTCGGGTGCCGCCAGGCGTTTTGTAGCGAAACCTCGAGCACTGACCGTCATTCTCACCGCGGTCGCCGGCGTCAGCGCGTTGTCGCGAGGCCCGACTTTCGTGTCACACCCTCACGCTGCCTGCGCGGGCTCGGCGCGGGGCGCGCCGAGTCGCCGCGGCTCCTCGGACTCGGCGAAGGGGCCGAGCTCGCGACGTTCGAGCTCTTCACCGAGCAGCCGGCGTGCCTTCTCGTTGTTCACGAGCACCAGCTGGACCATGCCGAAATAACCCCGGGGAAGCTTCGGGCTCACCTCCCAATGACGGAGCTTTTGATAGGGGCGCGAAGCGAACGCGTGATGGTCCGCGTGTCGGGAAAGACCGACGAGGGTGTAGAGCGTGAACCAGGACTCGGTGTCCCACGAATCCACGGGTCGTACTCGCTTGGACGCGCGGGACAGGCCGTAGTGCTCGAAGTAGTTCACCGCTTCGAGCAGGCGAATCGCGAGGAACGCTTGGAGCACGAATGCCGCGCCCGCCTGCCAACCGGCCAGCGCCACGACCGCGGTAACCAAGGCGGCTTGCACGAGGAGGCCGTGCACGACTCGATTGACGAGCATGCGGCGGTCGTTCCACTTCATGTCAGCGTCCCCCAGGCGCTTCTTCTCTAGCCGCCAGGCGCTCCAAAACTGCGCGGGAACCGTTCGACGGAAGAACTCGTTGTACGTTTCGCCGAACCTCGCGGTCGCCGGATCCTCCGTCGTTCCGACACGCGCGTGATGGCCACGCACGTGCTCGGTCGAAAAGTGCTCGTAGAGCACGGTAGCGAGCAGCAGCCGCCCGAGGCCCTGTAGGTGTTTTTGCTTTCGATGGATGAGCTCGTGCGCGACGACGATCGCCGAGTATCCGGAGTTCGTACCCACGAGGAGTAGGCCGACCAGAGCGTTGAACGACCAAAGGCCAGTCTCCGCGACCGACCGGGTAAAGAGGGCCACGACCACCAGCTGAACGCCGACGAGCAGATAGAGCACACCATCGAACGGCCAACTCGGGAGGTTGATTGCCGGCTGAGCCCGCGCCGGGCCCGCGTGATTGTCGAGCACGACGGAGCCGGCGAGCACACCGACGAACGCGAGCGCTACGTACCAAGGGTGGGGGCCGGTCGACAGGAAGGCGATGGTGGTGGCTGGAACCACCAAACACAAAAGGTGTAGCCCCCATAGCCCAGCTAGACCCGACACCCCCAGCGGCGCCCCGGGCTCCGGCTCACCGAGCCGGCTGGCTCGCTCGGGTCGCTTTTCGACGGAATGCTCGCGGGTAGTTGCCGTGGCGCTCATGGGGGGACCTCCAATTCACATACGATGCGGTATGTGAGCTTGATTTTTCACATACGTGACGGTATGTCAAGGTCCAGCGTCGAAGAAATCGCGAAAAGTCATGCCGGAGCCCACCCCCCAAGCGAGCCCCAAAGAGTCCGTCCGCGAAACGACCAAACGCGAGACACGAGTGGCCCTCATTCACGCCGGCATCGAGGCCTTCGGCGAAGAGGGACTCGACAACCCGAGCCTCGACGCGATTTGCAGCCGCGCTGGGTTCACGCGGGGCGCGTTCTACGTGCACTTCAAAGACCGCGACGACTTCATCATCGCTGTCGTCGAGCACGTGCTGGGTCAATTCGTGGACGTCATCATCGCGACCGGCGACGCGGCCCTGGATCTCGAGCGCACGGTTCGCATGTTCGTGATGGCCATCGACACCGGGACGTTCCCCTTTCAGGCATCGATCCCCGGACATCAGTTTCTCGCCGCCGCCTCGAGATCAACGAAGCTTCGCGAACGCTACGTGTCGCTGGTTCTCGACGCGCTCCAACGTGTCGCACACGCCGTCACGGAAGGACAGGAAGCCGGGTCGGTGCGTCGAGACGTCGATCCGGAACAAGTCGCGACGCTGCTGGTCTTGATCGCGCTCGGGCTACATCAAGCAATGGAGGTTGGTTTGCCGTTCGATGCCAACAAGGGCTCGGTCGCGCTGATGCAGATGATTCGCCCGAGCGACTAGCGGGCTACGGCGCTCGACTCACCTGCGGGCTCGACTCACATGGACGCTTCGTAAAGCGCGAGAAGGTCGTCGCGAGTGCATTTTCGGGGATTCTCGCGGTGGCACGCATCTTCGAATGCGAGGTCGGCGAGGGCGGGAAGCTGCGCTGCTTTGACGCCGGCCTCGCCGAGCCCGTTCGGCAGCAACAGCGCTGCACGGAGCTCGCGTACGGCCTTCGAACATTCGCCGAGGTCGGGTTGTCCGTCGAGCAAAAGTCCGATGTGTACGACCCGCTCGACCACTGCCGCTTCGTTGAAGTCGAGCACCGCAGGCAGACACAGCGCGTTGGCGAGGCCGTGGTGAAGACCGCACTCACTCGACAGCGGGTGGGCCAGCGAATGGCAAGCCCCTAGCCCCTTTTGAAACGCGACGGCGCCCATCATCGCGGCCTGCATCATCGCGCCCCGTGCCTCGAGGTCGTCGCCGGCTTCGACCGCCGTGACGAGATGTTTGTTGACGAGATCGATGCCTGCCAGCGCGATCGCGTCGGCCATGGGGTGCTGGCCCACGGCCAAGTACGCCTCTGCACAATGAGTCAGCGCATCGAATCCGGTCGCGGCGGTCGTCTTCGGCGGCATGCTCACGGTCAGCTCGGGGTCCAAGATCGCCGCCTTCGGCATCATCGCTGGCGAGAAGATGACCGTTTTTCTCCCCGTCGACTCGACCATCACGACTGCGGCGCGCCCGACCTCGCTCCCTGTACCGGCGGTCGTTGGAATCGTGATGACCGGCGGCAAGTCGGCCGGCACGTGGATCGAGCCGCCGGCTGCGTCGTCGAGCTCTTCCCAGGCTCGATCGGTGCGCGCTCGCACGGCGACGAGCTTTCCGACGTCCATCGGCGAGCCTCCGCCAATGGCGACCACGAGGTCGCCTCGATGCTCCGCGAAGGCTTCGGCTCCGCCGGTCACGTTGCTCTCGACCGGGTTGCCGTCGACTCCCGTGTAGACCGCCGTCTTGATTCCGGCGGACTCGAGGGAGTCGAGCACTCGTTCATGAAGGCCGGCTTTCTCCACCCCCGGATCCGTGACGACGAGAACGCGAGCGGCGCCGAGAGACTTCGCCTCTTCGCCCACGCTTTTCGAAGCTCCGTCGCCGAAGACAACTCGCGTTGGGTAGTTCCAGATTGACGACATCGCGTACGTTCCTAAACAAGGGGGGCTCGTTCACACGGTCTCGAAGTAGCGCTCGAGCTCCCAGTTGGTGACTGCCTTCTCGTACGATCGCACCTCGAAGTCACGCGTCCGCACGTAGTGGTCGACGAACGGTGCGCCGAGCACCGCTTTGGCCGCGCGGCTCTTCGAAAGCAGCGCTGTCGCCTCCCCCAGGCTGGTCGGTAGCTTGTTCGGTCCATCCGTGCCGGCGTCTCCGCGGCTCTCCGGCTGCAAAGAGAGACCCTGCTCGATGCCGTAGAGGCCTGCTCCGAGGCACGCGGCGATGGCCAGATACGGGTTGATGTCCGCCGCCGTCTGCCGGTATTCCACGCGCAGTGAAGAGCTGTCGCCCGCGGACACGACGCGCACCGCACAGGTTCGGTTGTCCACGCCCCATGCGGCGACCATTGGCGCCCAAAGTCCGGGTACGTAGCGCTTGTAGCTATTGATCGTCGGCGAGTAGATCGCCGTGAGCGGCTGCATCAGCGCGAGTTGACCAGCGATGTACTGCCGCATCGTTCGACTCATGCCGTGGCGCGCTTTGGAATCGAAAAACGCGTTCTTGCCGTTCTTCCACAAGCTCTGATGCAGATGCCCGCTGGCCCCGGGCAGGTCCCCGCTACATTTGGCCATGAACGTCACAGCTAGACCGTGTCGATGAGCAATCTCCTTCAGAGCGGTCTTGAAGAGGGCCGCCTTGTCCGCGGCGCGAAGTGCGAGGTCCCACGCGATCGCCGCCTCGTAGACTCCCGGACCGGTTTCGGTGTGCAGGCCCTCGACCTCGATGTCGAACGCGGCCATGCCGTCCAGAATGTCCGCCATGAGCTCTTTGCTCTGCCCCTCACGAACCCAGCTGTAACCGAACATCCCCGGGTCGAGCGGCTCCAGGTTCCTGAAGTTCTTTTCCCTGAGGGTCTGCGGATTTTCGCGGAAGAAAAAGAACTCGAACTCCGCCCCAAAGGCGGGTTCGAATCCCATCGATTCGGCTCTTGCTACGATCTTTTTCAGGAGCGAACGCGGACACGCCGGATGTGGACGCCCGTTTGCGTCCCGAAAATCACAGAGCATCGCGGCGACGGACGGCTCCCAGGGAATCGAGCGAAGGGTGGAGGCATCGAGAACCGCGTGCGCGTCGGGATAGCCGGTGTGCCACCCGGTGACCTCGGCGTTGTCGTAGAGCATGTCGGCGACGTCCCACCCGAAGATCACGTCGCAGAAGCCGAAACCCTTTTCGAGCGCGGCTCGAAGCTTCTTCAACGAGACGTATTTGCCTCGGAGGATCCCGTCGATGTCGAAGCCGCCGACTTTCGCGTGCCGCGCCCCCTGACGCTCGAGGCTCGCGAGGATCTCCGACGCCTCGGGTTTGCCCGCCTTGGGTCGTCGACGGCTGACCGAGGTGCGCTTCTTCGCTGTCCTCTTCGCCGTCGCGCGTTTCTTCTTCTTCGCCGTGCCCATCCCGAGCGCCATACCGCCGGGGGCGCGGCGCATCAAACCGCCACGTTCACCGTGGCGTCTGGCGGACCTCGGACGGGCGCAGCACGCCGCGGATCATCTCGGCAAGTTCTTCGACCGGATAAGGCTTGGCGAGATAACCGACCACCAGGGGATCGTCGAGCAACTCGTCGGGGATGTCCTCTCGAGCGTATCCGCTGTTGAGTATCACTTGAAGGTCACCATCGATCTCGACGAGCAGAGGCAGCAGCTGCGCCGCCGGTTTCGGCTTGAGGTGCACGTCCAGCACCAGCACGTCGACGGTCTCTCGACGAAGAACGTCGAGAGCGGCGTTGGCGGAATCCGCAGTCAACACCCGATAGCCGTGAGATTCGAGCAGGCCGGCGGTCAGCACCGCCAAGCGGACCTCGTCATCACAAATGAGCACTGTCGCCTTTTGGGGTCGCTGACCTGAATCCCGTGGCCCGGACGAATCGTCCGGCGGCGATCGGTCCACCGGCGGCGCGCTATCACGGCTCTCGGCGGATTTGGGGAAGCTCACGTTGAAGGTCGTGCCCTCCGAGGGTGCCGTCTCGACTTCGATGCAACCCCCTGCGCGTGTCACGATGCCGTAAGCGGTCGACAATCCCAATCCTGTACCCCCACCCGCCGGTTTGGTCGTAAAAAGTGGCTCGAACATCCGTTCTCGGGTTTTGGCATCTATGCCCACTCCGGTGTCAGCCACGCTAATGCGGATACGCTCGACGCCGTCAGAGCCCGATTCGCGCGTCGTTTCCACGGTGATGTTCCCCGACGCGGCAATGGCGTCCCATGCGTTGATCAGAAGGTTGAAAATGACCTGATGTAGTTGCGACGGCGCTATCCAGATGCGACCGGCGTGCGGGTCGAGCCGAGTCTCGACGCGCACGTCTTGGTTCTTCATCGCTTGGAGCAAGTCGACGACCTCTTCCACGATCGGATTGGGATCCACCGCCACGCACGTCGCCGTCGACCCGCGACTGAACGTCAAGAGCTGCTGCGTCATGTCCGAGGCTCGAAACGCCGCGGCGTCGGCGCGATTCAGCACCTCGTGCAACGTCGAGCCGTCAGCGCGCCTCGCCAGTTGCAAGCTCGCGGCGATCGCCGTGATGAGATTGTTGAAGTCGTGAGCGATGCCGCCGGCCATCCGCCCGAGGGAGTCCATCCTTTGCGCGCGCTCGAGATCGCCTCGCATGCGAATTCGCTCGGAGACATCTCGAAAAAAAACGAAGCTCGCGAGCCCATCGTCGAGAGTCGCCCGCGAGATCGAGAGTTCGACGGGCAACTGCGTTCCGTCGCGCCGAACGAAAACCGACTCGAGCAACCGCGCGGAAGTCGCCTCCTCCGCGTTCGACGCGCGGTCTTCGAAGCGCGCCCGCTCGGGCTCCACGACGAAATCGAGCAGCCGGCGACCGACGAGCTCGTCGCCCCCGTCGTAGCCCAGCATTCGCGCACCAGCGGGATTGGCGTAGAGCAGCACGCCGTCCCGGCAGCATGCGATCCCGTCACTTGCCGAGTCGACGAGCACGCGGAATCGTCGCTGCGACGCCTCGAAAGCGTCGGTGGCTCGGCGCTGCTCCGAGCCATCAGAAATCGTGACGATGGCACCGACGATGACTCCGTTGGTCTCGAATGGTGCGACGTCGACGCGCCACACCCCGGAACGGTGCGCCAGTGGGGCACGTGCCAATTGCAGGTTGCTCGACGCACCGTCGAGTGCTCGATCGAGTGCGGCCACCAGCGCCGGATCTTCTTCGACTACGGTGGCCGCGAGAATGCCATCGCTCGCCCAATCGCCGAGGCGCCGATTCGCCGCAACTCGGCGACCGTGCGGATCGATCACCGCGACTCCGAAGGGCACGTGATCCAAAGCCGAGCAGACCAGCTCCGCTCCAGTCTGGAGCGGACTGCCCGCATTGGCGGCTTCCAGAAACCCTTCCAACCTCAACCCCTCGGCGGCGAGGGTATCGCCGATTGAAAGGAATGACTATGGGCGGGAAGGAGTTTTTGCAGGAATGAGACTCGGCCGACTGCTCGCCGTCGTTTGCGTCATGGTGGCGGCTTGGGCACTCGCCGCCCCCGAAATCGGCCGGTGGCGGCGGGCGGGTCAATTGCTGGGCGAGTTGGCCAGTGCGGACCCCGGTGGGGACCGGGTGCACACGGAGAACGTCGAAATACCCGGGAGACTCGGCCCGATCCGGGGCCGAGTCTATCGACTCTCGGGCTCCCGCGGTCCTGGCGTCGTGGTGGCCCACGGCGTCCACTATCAGGGGATCGACGAGAGACGGTTGGTCCCGTTCGCTCGCGCTCTTGCTCGATCCGGTCGGGTAGTTTTGACCCCAGAGCTTCCGGACGTCACCGACTACCGCATCACCCCAGACACAATCGACCAGCTAGTCGATGCCGTGCGCTATCTCGGAAACCGCCGAGATCTCGTTTTCAGCGAGCGCGTCGGCCTCTTGGGCTTCAGCTTCGCCGGCGGGTTGTCGCTCGTTGCCGCATCACGCCCGGCCGTGGCCGAGCAACTCGAGTTCGTGGCGAGCATCGGCGGACACCACGATCTCGAAAGAGTGTTGCGTTTCTTCGTGACCAACGAAATCGACACCCCGACCGGACGGCGACCATTCGAAGCCCACGAATACGGTCTTCTGGTGTTCGCCTATGGGCACGTCGACCGCCTCGTGCCCGCGAAAGACCGTCGTGTGCTTCGCGAGGCCCTCCGCGCGTGGCTTCAGGAGGACCGCCCCCGCGCCGTAGCCATTGCCTCTGGCCGGACGACGGAAGCGGGAGACCGTCTGTTCCGCCTCGTCGAGACCGGGCGTCTTTCCGAGTTGGCCGACGTGGCCGAGCGCGTGATTGCCGAGCGCACGGTGGAACTCGAAGCGCTCTCGCCGCGCGGCAAGCTCGCGCACATCCGCGCCCCGGTGCTCTTGCTGCACGGCTCTCGAGACAGCGTCATTCCCGCCAGCGAGGTCGATTGGGCGAAGCTCGAGGGAGCTCGGCAAATGCACACGCTGGTCTCTCGGCTCCTCAATCACGTCGAAGTGGATGGGGAGGCGTCGTGGCTGGAAAAATTCCAGTTGCTGCGGTTCATGACCGGCGTCGTGTAACGCGAGCCCAGCCATTCCCCTGGATCTGTGATCACTTGCAAAACTCGGCGGCCCCTACCGAGCGAGGCCGCCGAGTTGCCGTCGAAGAGCACAGGGTCTGAACACGACGCGACACGCGCCGCTCACAAGCCGAGCTTGTGCTGGAGATCACTTCGATGCGAACACATCCCGCCGCCGAGACCGGTCTGGGCCGGCCGAATCGAGCGCACCTTCCGCATCGTGTTCGAGACCGTCGGCCAAGCTCTCGAGCCGCTCGGCGGTTGATTGCAGCGTTTCCGCACTGGTTTCGAGGGCGAGGCGTCCAACCTCGAGGCCGTAGCGCGCCCAAGCACTCCCGATGTGAGCAAGCGACCCGAGCAATCGCTGACCCTCTTCCACCACGTCGTTCAGTTCTTCTTCTTTTTCATTCATGGCTTTCTCCTTTGTCGAGCGCCGTGTCGACGGCGCAGAGCTGTCCTCTGGGTTTCGTGCTGCGAGCACGATCCCGATTCTTCGATCCGCGATTCGCCCGAGCTTCGGGCGCCGCGCCTCAGTGCGTGGGCCCCTCGGGACCGGCACGAGCGCCGGGAATGCAGTTTTCACACACGAAGATTCTCGGGCCCGGGCGCTCGGTCACGCCAAGCGCGGCATCGTCGCCAGCTTCGAGACCCCCACCGCAGGCTCGACACTCGGTCGCCGCGGCGATGATCACCGGCTGGTAGGCCAGAACGTCTTTGAGCGACGAGCCGGGCTTGACCAATCGCTGCATTTTCTCGCGTTCCTCGTTGACTGAACGAGCAGCGCGATCGAGTCCATCTTCGACGGTGCTCGTGACCTTGGCGACGCGGCTCAGCCCGCTTTCGACACGACTCGTCGCACGAACGGCGCGCTGCAGACCGTCCTCGACGCGATGCGACGCCTTGTCGGCGATGGCCACAGCGTCCTCGAGGATGGTGCGCACGAGGTTGGAGACAGGCATGCGAAGAGTCCCCGCGGCCGCCTTGAGCTCGGCTTCGAGCACGGCGGGGATCCGCGTGTGCAGCACCCGCTCTTTTTTGGCGCGCGGCTTTGGTTCGGGCCGCGCCTCGGACTCGGGCGCGCCACTCGACGCAGGCCGCGAGTTCGGCGGGGGCTCCGAACCTCGTTTCGATCCCGCCACATCGTCTTTTGCCGGTCGTTCCTCGGTCACGCCGGGAAGATGTGTCACGACGTGATACATGTCAACCCACTTTGTATCACAAAGTGCTACGTGCCCTGACCCGAGAGCCATCGGCGAGCAGCGTTTGCCTGGTTATTTCAAATACTTAACTGCTCTGCAGGGTGCGCCAAATCGCCAGCCCGATCCCAGCCAACACCAAGGGCCCGGCAAACATCCCGGCGGTAAGCGGACCCAGGGCGAAAACCTCGCCGGTGGACGATGCGTAGATCTGACTCGCGACGGTGAGCACGATCCCGGCGATGACGAGTGCTCCTGGCACCACGTAGATTTGGATGGGGCTCTGCGCCTTGACGGATGCGGGTGGTCGAAACGACGGAAGGCTGCGGGCCTTGGTGGCAACGCCCCTCCCGTTCGGTCGTTGCGAGTGTGTCGCCGGCGTCGTCGAGGTCCGAAGCGCGCCCCCGGCCGCGTCGAGGTCCGGAGAGCTCATGCGCTGCTCGGGTCTCTCTCCCGGCGCCAAGTCGAGCTCGATGCCGGGCGCGTTCGTTTCCGCCGGAGCCTGGAACTGGGCCCCACCATACAGCCCGTCCGTCGATGGGTTGCCGTGGTCGATGCTCTCGGGTGCACTCTCTTCGGCTGCGGGTTCCGTCTCCGCCGTCGGCGGTGACGCTGACGCGGGAGGCGTCGCCGCTGCCGCCGCCAACGAAGCGGGTGCTGCGCCGGCCGGAGCGCCGGCGAGCACCAGATCCGGGATTTGCGGCGCAGCTGCAGGCGTGGGCTGCAGGTCGACCCCTTCGATCGCCGCCGGTCTGACAGCGCGGAGATCGGGTCGCGACGGGCGCACCGGCAGCGGCGTGCCGAACGGGTCCATGGGCGCCGCACTGCTCGGCGGCGCGGCCTCCGCCGCCACGGTCTCTGCGGTGCGCGCCGCGAGCACCGGCGCCGGCCGCGATGTCCGTGGCATCACAGCCTCGATCTGCTCCTCGCGCGGTGCGCTGCCATCGACGCGCAGATCCCGACGGCGTCCACCCAGCTTGTCGCTCGACATGCCAGCGGCTTCCAAGAGCTCGTTCCAAAAGAGTCCCGCGTCCGGATATCGCACGCGCGGATCGAGCGCGAGCGCTCGAGCGAAAACTGCCTCGACCTCGTCGCTCACCTCCAGGCCCTCGGTCCTGGGGGTGGGTCGGCGAGTTTCATCGAGAACCGTTCCCATCATCGCGGCGTGATCTCCGTCGATGAGCGGCCGGGCGACCATCGTCTCGACCATCGTTAGCGCCAGGCCCCAGACGTCCGTCCAAGGTCCGGTCTGACCATAGCGCTTGGGCAACCACTGCTCTGGCGCGCCATAGGCGGGCGTGAAAGAAGCGGTGACTTCTTCTCCCCGAGGCGCGCTCGACCGCCCGGCGACTTGACTGGCGACGCTCTTCGCCTTGCCGATGCCGAAATCCAATATTTTCGGCACCTCCTCTCCGGCAACGCGAGCGAGGAAAATGTTCTCCGGCTTGAGGTCTCTATGCACGATGGAAATCGCGCCGTCGGGGCCCTGAAAATTGTGCGCTCGCTCGAGCGCTCGCCCAACTGGCTCGAGCAAACGGATGAGCTTTTTCAGCGTCAGCGGAGATCGACCATCGGTTTGGCGACGACGCACGATTTGCTCGAGCGTCTCGCCCTCGAGCCATTCGAGGGCCATGAACGGCACGAAGCTGCCGTCTGGAACGGTCATCGCGTCCACGTGCAGGGGTCGGACGATGTTCGTGATGCTGGCCGAAAGATGAAACAAGAGCTCCGCCTCGCCACGGAACTGCTCGAGAAACTCGGCCTCTCGTTTCGAGCCGAGGTGCTGCGGGATCTTCAAGCACTTGAGCGCGATGGGCGCGCGAAACCCCGCGTGGTGGGCGCGGTACACCACCGCGAAGCCGCCCTCCGCAACGACCTTTTCGACTTGGTAGGCGCCGGCGACGACGCTACCCACGATGCCGAAAACATCCTCTGCCATTCTGGCCGGAGCGTAACATCGCGCGCGCGCCGCCTCCTCGGAACCCACCGACGCGGGGCCCCGGCTCCTCGGAGCCTCCAATTTTCCCGGCACCTTGGCCCGCCGAGCCCCACGCGCGCCTTGCCCCTTGGTGCGGAGCGCCAACTTGGATAAGTCGGCTGAACGATGAGACGACTACTCGCCACCCTCGCGGTCCCCTTGCTCCTGGCTTGTAGCTCGTCGAGCTCCGAAGGCGAGCCAGACGCGGCAGTGGCAGCCCCGGATACCGGCGCTGGCGGCTCGGGAGGCGGGGGCGGCGGCGGTCAGCCGGATGCAGCTGGCGGCGGTGGCCCCGATGCGGCGATTGATGCTTCGATCGATGTAGGCGGGGACGTGGTGATGGACGTTGCCGTCGACCCGTTCGCCGACGCTCCGGCACGTCCGATTGCGACCGATCCGCTCTCGGTGGTGCTTTTCGGCCACGTGGACGGAATCGACGTGACCGGCACTTACGACTTGGGTGAAGACGCCGGGGGGCCGGCCGACGTGTGCGGCCCGGGTTTCGAGGTCGAGCGAACGAATGAGATCGGCACCACCGTCGCCATTCGGTGGTCGGACATGGTCAATGCCAACCCGCCCCCGGACACCTACGACCAGTTCGACGCTTTCGATTTCACGATCTCCAGATTCATGCGAGTCGACGGCGCGCTACGTCAAATCACGATCCGCGCGGGGCAGGTGACCACGGACAGCGAGCTCTTGGGCACGGTGCACAGTGAAGATCTGGACGCCACGGGCACCATCGACGCGGAATTTCACATCACCAAGGCGGGGGTCGTCGGACTCAGTGGCGACCCAGACGCCTCGACCACCATCTCCGATGGAGACCTGTTCCTCTGGGTAGCGGGCACCTGCAAGTAGCGTCGTCGGACGCGCCGAGTCGCCCAGGATTTTTGGGCGGATTCGGGCAGTTCTTTCGCGGGTTCGACTTCTTGAGTCGAAACTCGGCGGCCTGGCCCTATGCGCTGGTGCCTACGGCCATTTTGATCGTCCTACTCACCGCGGTCACCCTGATGGTGACCGGCCTGGTGCACCCGTGGATCGACGGAATCATCGGTGGCTGGGGAGAAGCGCTCCCGAGCTGGCTCGCCTGGCTCGGCGACGCCGCCGAGTGGTTCGTCGAGACCCTCGTGACGCTCGGGTCGTTCGTGTTGCTCGCGGTCGTCGCGCTCGGGGTGACCCAACCACTGAGTGGTCCGGCGCTCGAAAAAATCGTCTCACTCCAGGAGGACGACCTGGGCGTCCCGCCGCGACGACCAATCGGTTTTCTGAACGAGATCTGGTGCGGCCTCCGAGCCCAGCTGTTTTGGTGGACGGTCGCGATGCCTGTGGTGATCTTCCTGATGATCGTCGACCTGTTCTTCCCTCCCGCCACCTTCGTCACGACGCCCATCAAATTTGTCATCACCGCGCTCGGGCTCGCGTGGAACCTCCTGGACTATCCCCTCACCCTTCGCGCAATCCCAATGCGCGCGCGGTTCGAGTTCATGCTCAATCACAAGCGCGAGCTACTCGGCTTCGGCGCGGCGTTTGCCGTGTTCTTTCTGATCCCATGTTTCGGCGTGCTGATGCTCCCGGCCGCGTCGGCCGCCGCGACGCGCCTCCTGTGGACGATCGTCGAAAAAAACCCCGACGCGCTACCCCCACTCCGGCCTGAAGCCTTGGCGCTCCAGGCCGCGCAGCTTCGCGAGCCACGACCCGGCCCGCCTCAGTTCTGATCGACGGCGATGCCGAGCTGCTTCCGCAGCGAAAAGTAACTGGGGCTAGTGACGAAGCAGAGCAGGTCTTTGCCGAGCTCGCCGAGCTTGCCTTCTTCGGCTTCCAGCACGCCGAGGGCGGCGTTCAAGTCGCTGCCGAGCACCATTCCCACCCGGCACGCGGTTTTCTCCGTAGCCGACGCCCAGCGCTGAAGGTTAGTGCGGCCTCCCTCTTCGACGAACCGCAGGAAGTAGCCGCGCAACGCATCGACTTGCGCAGGTTCGAGCATCGGGGCGATCGCCGATGCAATCGGTGAGACCCGCTGCTTCATGTCTTCGGCGATAGGCAACCCTGGGCTCCCAATGGTGAGCGCCGCCAGGAACAGATCCTCGAGGTCTTGCACGCCGCTGAACAACGTCTTGACGTAATGCTCCTGCCGATACCCGGTGAGATGCCGCCCGGCCAGGAACGCGACTTCGTGCTGCGAACGCCCGGACAAGACGCCCTTTCCGACGACCGTGAGTGGCGGCACCGCCGGGATATGCTCGAACCCGACGTCGCGATCTTTCTCTACGTAGACCGGGGGAACCGCGAGGCCGAGGGCCCGTGATGCCCAAACGAGGGCGCGAACGGCGGTCACGGTAGCCGTGTCGGGATCCTGTTTCGTGTCCGCGGCGGGTTGGTGCAGTTGTTTGTCGCGGCGAAGCGTCGTCACGCGACCGATGAGCACCCCAGGAGCGATGATCGCGAAGATCTGTCCGGTCAACATCTCTTCTTCGGGGTGGAACAGGTAGTCGCTCCAGGCATTTTGCGAGACCGCCATCCTCGGAGCGATGAGCCCGTGCTGACGGTGCTTTTCGAAAAGCTCTGCCTCGGCGGGCTTGGCATGTCCGAGAGCAACGAGGGTCTGCGACACGCACCACTGTTTGTCGAGCTGCCCTTTTGCTTCGTAGACGCGGTAAAGCGCTCGATGGTTCTCGACCTTCGTCGGGTCTCGTCGAATTCGGCGCCAGCACTCTTCAGGATCCTCCGAGGCGTCCTCGGCAGCACTCTCGATGTCGCTGAGGTCGACCTCGACGTTCATGTTGGCTTGGGCCTGCAGCAGCTCGGCTTCCAACTCGCGGACCCGGGCCTCGAGCTGCTCGATGCGCTTGATCAATACTTGTCGGCCAGCGTCGCCGGCGGCCTCGACGTTGATTGGCGCGAGCGAGGGTCGCGGCTCCTCGTAGTGCTCGATGATTTTGACCTTGTGTCGGGATTCGTAGGCGCCGACCATCGCGCGCTCGAGCGCGAGCAGTCTCCGACCATCGATGCCGAGATTGTCGGCGGCCTTCTCGAGTCGCGACCGTTCCTCCGCGGTGATGACGCCGTCCTCCAGTGCCTCGGAGAACAGCTCCTCGTACTGCATCTCGAGTGGACCGAGGGCGAGACCACCGGTGACCTCTCCGGCTGCGAAGTCGTCGCCATGCTGAAAATCCGTCGTTGCGCCTTCTTGCTCGGACATGAGTCGCGCTCCCTGCAAAGTATCGCCCCCGAGCGGGGGCAGCTGAGCCCAGGAGCGTCGCTCGGCTGGCCGCGACGTTCAACACCGCTGCGACCGTGCCGAGAGGTTCCCCGCCGGCGCGACTCGGCGAAGTCGTTGCGGCCAGGAAATCCGTGATAGACTCAGAAAACAGCGGGAGCATCATTCGGCCCCCGGTCGACCAAGGGAGAGCAACGTGCGCTTGGGCCTTCTTCGACGATTCAGCATCGTCCTCTTTTCAACCTCGATTGCTGCGGCCGCGTGTGGCGGCGGCGGCACGGACGGCAACGCCAACGACGGTTTCGGGGGCGGCGCAAACAACGGGGGCGGCGGCGACGCGGCGGGGACGGGCACCGGCGGAGGCATTTTCAGTACCGGCGGCGGCCCCGGCACCGGCGGCCTGCTCAACGCCGACGGCGGCCCCGGCTCGGGTGGCGGCACCGGCGGCCTGACGGCCGATTCGGGCTGCGCCACAGCGAGTCTCGAAGGCGAACGGCTACCCGCGAACCTCTACTTCGTGATCGACCGAAGCGGCAGCATGAACTGCAACCTCCCCTAAGACGGGCAAAAGTCCCAGGAGTGCGAGGCGTTCCCTCAGAAAGAGGACCCGTTCCAGCCCTCGAAGTGGGAGCTCACCCGCACCGCCATCAAGGACGCGATGATGCAGCTGCGCACCACGCAGCCAGACTCCAGCGCCGGAATCGTCATGTTTCCGACCGACAACCTGTGCGCGGTAAAAAACACGCCGGACGTCACGGTGCAGCTGCTCGACACCGGCCACGAAGCGAGCATCTCCGCATTCCTCGATACCGTGGCGCCGGAGGGCAGCACACCGCTGGCCGGCGCGACCATCCTCGCCTACGACTATTTGCACAATCAGCTCAACAACCCCGGCAACAAGTTCGTCGTGCTGCTGACCGATGGTGCCGAGACTTGCAAAGCCACCGAGCTGCCGAAGTTGCTCAACATGGACGTGCCGAACGCGCGGCTCGTCAACATCCGCACCTTCGTCATCGGCGTGCCCGGAAGCGAATCGGCGCGGGCGCTGCTCTCGCAGATCGCCTTCGCGGGCGGCACACCTCGCATGCCGGGCTGCAATCACAATCCGGCACCCGCCAACCAGGGGGATTGCCACTTCGACATGACGACGACGCAGAACTTCTCGGCGGATCTGGCCGACGCGTTGAACGCCATCAGCGGCACCGTCCTGACATGCGAGTTCGACGTGCCTAGCCCATCGCAGGCGGGCACGGAGGTCGACCTCAACAAGGTCAACGTGACCATCAACGGCGTGGAGGTCCTGCAGGACCAAACCCGCGACTGCAACGTGGATGCCGAGGGCTGGCAGTTCATCGACAACAACACCAAGATCATCCTGTGTGGCCAGCCTTGTGTAGACGCGGTGGTGCCGAGCACGCGCGTCGACATCGTGCTCGGTTGTCCGACGATGGTGACGATCCCCGCATAGTCGGTTAGTCCCGACGTAGGCAGATGGGCGGCCGCTGGCTTCTGGCCTCGTACTTGCTGACGGCATGCGGCGGAACGGCGCTTGCCCCAGCGAAACCGCCACGCTCGGCCACACCGCAGCTCGCCACCGCCCGCCCGCCCGTCGCGCCAGCGCCAGCGGCGCCAGCAGCGCCTACCCCGGCCCCCTCCGCGGCGCCGGAACCGTCCGTACCGGGGGCGGCGGCAAGCGCGGGATCCGAGCCCGACGCGAAGCCCGAGCCCGGACCCGGCGCGGAGTCCGCGCCCGAGCCAACTCGGACGCCCGTCGAAAGCGGCAACAAGCCGCCGACGCTCGTCTTCACGGCCGAGACGCCCCACAAGCTGTACGAACGCCCGCGTCCCGAAGGCAAAGTCGCCGCTGCCGGTCACGACGAGCGGCTCGCACGGTGGAACCAAGGCGGCACCGGGGATCCGAGCTTCGTCTCCAACCGGAGCGGATATCACCCCGGTGCACGGGTGGTCGTCGACACCAAGATCCTCAACGCCAAGCTCCCCGAGTACGTCCCGCGATCCAAGCGCCAGAGCGTGCTCAGCCAGTGGCGGGTCACCACAATCACCCGCAAGTACGGCTATTGGCCGTTTCGAATCTGCTTCGAAGACGGTCTCCGGAAGGATCAGGCGCTGAAGGGTCGAACGCTCATCCGGATGAGCATCGGGCGCGACCGTCGGATCCATGGGGCACGCCTACTGGAAACCGACTTCAAGAACGCCCCCGAAGTCGCCAAGTGCCTGGTCGCTCGGGCGAACGACCATCGAAAGCTCGTCTACGATCCTGCCCCGCCCAGACGCCTGGACGTCGAGCTGTCCATCAAACTCTGGCCGGGCGACGCCCGGGTGCCGAGTCTCGGACCGCCAGACGACACATGGGAAAACCCTGGTCAGCTCGACCGGGCGGCGATCGACAAGAATGTTGCGCCCGCTCTCGAACACATCCGCAAGTGCTACGCCAAGGGACTTCACGACGACCCACAGCTCTGGGGTCGCCTCGCCATCCGGGTCGACCTGGACGAAAATGGCAGGGTGCTCGGCGTCAGCGAACATGACAGCCGGTTCCCCGATCGCCGGGTCAGCCGGTGCGTCGTCTCAGCGATTCGTCGAGTGTCCTTCGGCCCAGCTCGAGCGGGAAAGCTGAGCTTCGTTCTGGGCTTTCGGTTCGGGGAGCTGAGGTGACATCGACGCTCGCCACCGGCTGATTTCGGCGCAAGAAGCGCTCGAAAAATACACCTTCAAGTGCTGGGTACCATTCGGCAATCCGATGCCTAGCCCACGCGACGAACATTGCCGGCGAGCCAAAAACGGCCGTTCGTGCGTCGGCTACTCATGCCGAAAAGGCGGCTTGTACCTCTCCGTACGACTGTGGGAAGGTCCCGCCCGCAGCCGGTGTATTACCGGCAAACCAACGGAATTCGAACGACCTCGAAGGAGGGTTCTCATGCGAGGAACCGGACGAGTAATCTCGATTAGCGCTCTTGTACTTTGCGCCCTGGGTGGCGTGGCCGCGGCCGGTTGTACCGCCGAGGGGAATCTGCAAATCGGCACGCCCGAGCCACCACCCCCGCCTCCCCCGCCGGCCCCGGCGGACGACGACGGTGACGGCATCCCGAACGATGCCGACAAGTGCCCCGCGGAGGCCGAAGACGGCAAGCCGCCGGACCCGAGCGATGGCTGCCCGAACAAAGACGAGGACGGCGACGGGATCCCCGTCCCGACCGACAAATGCCCAACCGAGCCCGAAACAGTCAACGGTTTCGAAGACGACGACGGCTGCCCGGACAAGAAGCCCATCGTCCAGCTCGTCGGCCAAAAGGTGCAGATCAACCAGAAGATCCTCTTCGAGAAGGGCAAGAGCAAGATCAAGCCCGAGAGCCAGAACGTCGTCGACGCGGTGGCGAAGGTTCTCAAGGATCGCCCCGAAATCGGCCTGGTGGAAGTCGCCGGGCATGCATCGAAAGAAGGCGACGCCTTCTTCAACCGCACGCTGACCCAAAAGCGCGTCGACGCCGTGGTCAAGGCGCTGGTTACCGCGGGGGTCGAGAAGAGCCGTCTGGTCGCCCAAGGATACGGCTTCTATTGCCCAACCAAGGAGGGCGACAGCGAGGCTGATCTCGAGGCGAACCGTCGCGTCGAGTTCACCATCATGCATCGCGACGGCAAAGAGACGGGTGAGAAGCGGGGCTGCGATGCAGCCGCCGCCAAGAAGATCATCCCGAAGAAACTGCCGAAGCCGAAGCCGGTTCCGGAAAAGAAGATCGAAAAAACCCCGACCGCGGGGAAGACCCCGACGACGGGTCCCGCCAAAAAGGCCCCGGCTGGGGCAGCAGCGGCTCCGACGAAGATGAAGAGCCCCAAGAAGTAGCCGAAAAAATCGGCAACGACGCGGGCGCCCGAGAGGTGCGCCCGCGTTTCTTTTTTTGTTTTTTCGAGTCCCCACCCAAGCGCGGTTGAGCGCGGCAAACCGGGCGCTGAGCCTTTACGTCGGGACCCAAGTGGCTAGGTTGAACTGAGATGCGCTACCTAGTCCTGCTGTTCGTCGTGGTCCCGCTCGGCGAGCTGTACCTGCTACTGGCGCTCGGAGGACTCATCGGTTTCTGGCCGACGGTCGGGATCACCCTGATGACGGCGATCGCCGGCAGCGCCCTCGCCAAGCGCGAGGGCCTGCGCGTGTGGCGGGCCTGGCAGGAAGCGCTCTCCAGGGCGGAAACGCCGTCTGAGGGCGTCCTCGACGGGTTGCTAGTGCTTGTGGGCGGGACTCTGCTCATCACCCCGGGTATCGTGACGGACGTAGCCGGCTTCCTCTTGCTCATCCCCTGGTCTCGCCGCTGGATTGCCGACCAGGTGCGTCGTCAAATCGACGCGCGAATCGCCACCGGGTCCATCGGCGTCGTCACGATGGCCGGCGACGATGTGCGGGGCGGATTCGACGCGGAGGCCTTCCGAGCCGCGCCCGCGCCTCGGGTGGATCGCGGCGCGGTGGTCGAAACGAGCGGCGAGAGCCTCGACTGAGAGCCGCCCTAGAACGGTTCGCCCTAGAACGGCTCAGAGCACAAAACGCTAACGCCCGCCCGGTTTCCCGAGCGGGCGCTTCGCGCTTTTGTCTCGAGCTACCGACTCAGGTGCCGCCCGCTCCTGCGTTGCCAGCCGCACCCGCGGTGCCGCCCGAGCCGGCCGTGCCAGCGGTGCCGGCCGTACCAGCGGTGCCGGCCGTGCCAGCGGTGCCGGCCGTACCGGCGGTGCCGGCCGAGCCGCCCTGACCGCCCTGACCACCCTGGCCACCCTGGCCGCCAGCACCGCACACCAGCTGCTCAGCCGGGGCGCCGTCCTGCTCGGTCGGGTCGCTGCAGACTCCGAGGCGACCGACGGCCATCGTGAACTGAGCGTTGTTGATGGGATTGCAGATGAGATCGGAGTTGGCACAGTCATCGTTGCAGTCGCACAAGGGCGCGCAGCTGCCGAGGTCGCCGAAGCCGGGACCGCCGTTGTCGATGATCACACCGAACGTGAACAGGCAGAATGCGTCGGCGATGCCCGAACCCGGCCCCGCCCAGCCGCAGCTGGCCTGACCGCTGTTGCCAGCACCGGTGGTGCAGCGCTCGCCGCACATCGACGTCGTTGCACCGCTGGTCCCGAGCGAGAAGTTCCCGCAAGTGCCGCGGCAAGTATCGACGCCACCAGCGTCCGGGTCGACCACGGTGCACGGTGCACCGATAGCATCGCCCATCTTCTGGGTGGGTCCGCACAAGCCAGTCGCCGGATCACAGAAACTGGAGCCGCAGTCGGCGTCGGAGTTGCACTGGGGCAGGCAGGCCGGAATGACGTTCATGTTCGCGTCCGTCAGAGGCGAGCAAGACACCTCGAATCGGCCGTGGCACTTGGTGCCATCGAACGAGGTCAGCCCGGTCGGTCCGAACTCGCAGCCCTCCATGCAGAAGGCGTTGCCGTTGTCGAAAGACAGGCAGATGGCCGTCTCGTCGAAGTCACCGCAGGTCGCGGCGTCTCCGGCGCAGTCGGCCGTGCAGAGCCCGCGCGCGGGACCCTGACCGTCGAGATCCGTCGAGTCCGACGTGAGGCAGAAGAGGCCTTCACCACATTCGGCATCGCTCGTGCAGTCGCGACCGAGGCGAATCTGCGGGGTCGCCCCGCCGCCTCCGCCCGTACCCATCCCCCCGTTGCCGCCGGTCGGGAAACCGACATTGCCGGTGCCTCCGCCGCCGTCATCGATGAGACCACCGCCGGTTCCGGCGTTGCCGTCGTCACTGCTGCTGCTGCAGCCAAAGTTGGAGCCCATGGCGCCCGTAAGCAAACCAAGCACCACCCAGGGAATACCTCTTCGCATTTTCTAAGCCTCCTAGCGCGGCGGCCGTGTACCACGACCCGCCAAGCTGACCAAGCGATCCGTGGCAAAACTTAGCTTGCCTACTTCGAATAGCAAATCCAACTCCTCGTCGATGAGCCCACCGGGTTTGGCGGACACATCACAATCCAACGTAATTGGACGGACTTGCGTCCCGGTGCTTCAAAAAAAGAAATTCAAACCGCGCCCCGAAAACGAGGCGTGAGATGGTGCAATTTAGTACATCTTTTCGCGCCAGCCCTGCCGCTAGCTTCATGACAAGCGACCGCCGAGGTCCCCGACCGCCCAAACCCGAATCCTGACGCCGAGAGCCTCACGCCGAGCGACCGAGCTGCCGCCGGCCGACACCACAAACTCGTGTGATGTCAGCGCTTCGAGCCCGTTTCCGCCTCCGAAAAAAAACGGAAGAAGGCGTGGGGGAGCTCCCCTATACTGCGCGATTCTCTACGGGGCGTTCCGACGATTCGGACGCTCGAATCCCAGCAACTCGGAGGAGGCAGCCCCATGGCGGACGAGCAGAAGGAATCAGACGACACGCCGGAGTTCACATCCAAGCTCTCGGCCGGACGCGAGCGATTCCTGTCTCACGTGCTCGACTTCGGGCTGTCGACGGGCCGTCGGACCGCCGACGACTTCATCCGCCACTTTCCTCCGGACAAGATCATGACCGGGCTGAAGAACCAGCCAAGGCTTCGCGCCAACATTCTCGTGCTGGCCACCG
Source organism: Polyangiaceae bacterium (assembly GCA_029261965.1). Taxonomy (GTDB): domain Bacteria; phylum Myxococcota_A; class Polyangia; order Polyangiales; family Polyangiaceae; genus JAJDAH01. Next base: position 24,536 of record JAJDAH010000049.1, on the reverse strand, counting down.
GGCTGAAGCAACGCATCGCGCTGAAAAAATCGGCGACGTCGGCCGCGGAAGATCTTCAGATCGCCCTCGACGAGAGCGAGACCGACGCCGAGTCCGTCGTCACACTGTTCGAACCGGACGACCGCGTACGCTACCTCGACGCCAAAGAGCTCTGGGCGTACGTCATCGAGGGCGAGTTCTGGACCGCGAGTCCAACGAACAAGGACGAGTTCAAAGTCGCGAAGCAAAACGTGGCGTTCATGCTGAGCCGAGCGCTCACCGACAAGCTCGTCACCCATGAAGATGTCGTCGCGGGAGTAACGGTGGCAGAAATCGCTGCTCGCCTGCCCAAAGCCGAGCTCGGCAAAATCATCGCTGCGGCCCTGGAAAACTCCCGAAAAGATTCGCCGTTTCGCGACAGCGACCTGCTCGCGGCGATGCCGCCGGAGGTGCTCGTCGACTACGTGCCCCTTCCCCATCTCTACAAGAAAGTCATCGTCGCCAAGATCGCCCAGGAGCACGGCTACGTCGAGGCGGAGGAATCGACCGAAGGCGATCCGGCTGCCGAAGACGAACAGGCGTCGGCCGACGACAAGCCGGCCGAGTCGACGGAAGCGTCGTCGAAAGGCCTTCCCCCGGTGCCGAAGGTGCCCTTCCCCAAGAAGGATGACGAGTCCGCCAAGTCCGAAGAGCAGAAGTCCGACAAGGCGGAAGCGGCCGCCGACAAGGGCGACGGCGAAAGCGACACCGACGGCAACGAGGATGACGATCTGGACTTCGAGTCCGCCGACGAAGACGACTTTCTCGACTTCGAGCCCTCGTCGGAGGCCAAGCCTGACGGCAAGGCGAAGTCGCCGGCCTCGTCGGTCTGACGCCGAACCCCGAGCTAGCGCCGACGGAGGATCCGCGTTAGACGATTGCCCCGCGCGCAGGCGCGGACGGGTCGATAGCTCAGTTGGTAGAGCAGCGGATTTTTAATCCGACGGTCCTGGGTTCAAATCCCTGTCGACCCACCAGGAGGGGCCTCCGACCGACCAGCTCAACCTTGAGGCCTGAGCTGGTCGAGGAACGGCTTGACCTGCCTGGCGATCTCGCCCTCCTTCTCCGAACCGAGCGAGCTCCCGGCGCTGAAGAGCGCGAAGCTGACGTACTCGTGGAGAGTCTGCTTGAGGAAGGCTTCGGGATCGGCTCCGCTCGCGACAATCGCGGCGTTCTCGGCCACCTGGTCGGGCAAGAGGGCGCCATGAGCGTCTGGGCCGGCGTTGCGAAAGAGAATGTCGTAGACCCCCGCGCCCACGGCGAAGCTGGCGAGTCCGTCTCGCACCATGGTGCCCTTTCCCGCGGTGTCCGCTTGTTGGTGGATCAACCTGAGAGCGGAGTTCGCCGTCGACACCACAGCGGTCGGGCCACCGCCGATGCGCGGCGGGTGGATCGTGATGTGTTTGGATTGAGCCAACGCGTAGACGTGCTTGGTCGTGTCGAACTCGCCGAGCGCGGTGTGCCGACCAATTTCCTCGACGCTCAAGCGGCCATCGACGGCGTCGTAGGTGGCCTTGTACTCTTTCGGTGGATCACCCTTGCCTTCGACCCTGACCGGGACGTGATCGGCGTTCGGAACCCGCTCGCGAAAGTACTTGATCTCGTCGAGCCGCGTGACGCCGTCCATCAGCAACATGGTGGCGCTGACGGTGTGACGCGACACCAATCGACTCTCGTCGAACCCCTCGAGCAAGAAAAACGTGCCGTCGCTCACGGCGAAAATGGCGAAAACCACCTCTTCGACTTGCCGCGTGATGAACCCGTAAACTTTTTCCTGGGTCATCAAGCCGAGGTCCACACACGCCTCGCCGAAGCGTTTACCTTCGGCGATCGCGTCCATCACGAGCTCGTGCTGCTCGGCGTTGAGCGCGCCGAACTTGTACATGATCATTCCGAGGCGTTCTTCGTCGACGGTCGTCTGTGCGCCGACGATGTTTCCGCTCTCGAAAAAGACCGACCGGGTCGCTACCCCGTCGAGCACCACCAGCTCGCCGCGCCACCCCGCGCTGGCGATCATCGCGATGATGTCGCACATTGCCGCGGGACCCGTCACCTCGCCGGCGAGCTTGACGATCGCCCCATCCTCTTGGTCTCGCCGACCGTCCTCGCCGGTGTACCTCATGAACACGACGTGGGCGGGGGCCGGTAGGACACGGAATGCGCCTTCCCGGGCGCGCATCCGCTGGCTGGCGACCGTGCCGATGGGGTGAGCCTCGCCTTTGGCGTCGATCCGGATCAGCTCGGCACGCGCGTCTTTCATCGGACGGACGAGCCTACAGCGCAGTGACACGGTGGAAAAGCCCCTTGACCCTCGCGAAACAGAGGGCGTCGTCGGCCACGGCAGGCTGCCCAAGCAGGCGCTCGCGCTTCGGCTCAGACCAGATCGGCGACCGTGTCGCCGAACACCCGCTCGATTCCACCAAGCATGGCGTCGCTCGGGTCGACACGTGCTCCCTCGACGGACAACATCGCTCGCGCTCCATCGGGCAACTGAAGGACCACCTCGACGGGACACGGGCCCGAGTGCAGCCGAATCAGCTCTCTAAGCCCCTCGAGCTCTCGCCGACCGAACCTGTCGGTGTCGAACCGTATCGACATGGCCTTCGTCGCTTGGCGCACCGCGTCCGACAGGGGCACCACCTCGTCGAGAAGAATCGTCGGCTCTGGGTTCTCTTCGGGCTCGTCGGTGATCGGGTAGCTGACCTTTCCGCTCATCAACACCGGCTCCCCCGACCGCAAGATGTGGGCGTAGGTTTCGATGCGATCGCCCCGCACCTTGGCTTTGACGCGACCGAACATGTCCTCGATCTCGAAGAAACCGGCCTTGCCGCCGGAGCCGCCCCGAAAAAGACGCTCCTGGTAGTCCTCGACCATGCCCGCAACGGTGACCGCGCTCCACGGCTCGCCTCCCCCAACCTTGTCCGTCGGCGTCACTCCGAGCCGATCGACCTTCCGGCCATAGCGCAAGAGCGGGTGTCCCGAGACGTAGCAGCCGAGCGCCGCTTTCTCCCGCGAAAGGCTCTCGAGGCGATCCCAGGGCTCGGCGTCAGGATACTCGTCCAACGTCGTGCTGGCGTTGCTCTCTTTCGCGGCACTCTCGAACATGCCGAACAGCGTCGTCTGCCCCGCTTCGCGATCACGACTCGCGCTTCTCGCGCGCTCGAGAACGCTGTCCACGGCGGCAAAAGCGCGGGCTCGGGTGATTCCGATCTTCTGCAGCACGCCGTCGAACGCGCCGCACTGCACGAGTGCTTCCAGCACGCCCTTGTTCAATTTCTTGGCGTCTACGCGCGCGGCAAAATCGAAGAGGTCTCGAAACTCGCCGCCCTCCGCTCGCGCTTCGAACATCGCCGCCAGAGCGCTCTCGCCGATGCCGCGCACAGCCCCCAAACCGAAACGAATTTGCGGACCGTAGCGGTCCCGCAACTTTCCCGGACCTCGCGCCGGCCCCCCCCCGGCCGGGTGTTCGTAGGATACGGTAAAGTCGGTTTCGCTAGCGTCGATGTCGGGCGGCAACACGCTCACGCCCCAAGCGCGGGCTTCGGCGATCGTGCGAACGACCTTTTCTATCTTGTCTCGATCCGCAGTCATGACCGCGCAAAAGAACTCGGTCGGGTAGTGCGCCTTCAGGTAGGCGGTCTGATACGTGACCATGGCGTAAGCGGCGGAGTGGCTCTTGTTGAACCCGTAGGACGCGAAGCCTTCCACCTCTTTGAAGATCGAGAGCGCTTGCTCTTCGCTGACGCCGTTGTTTTTGGCGCCTTCGACGAAAATCTTCCGCTGGCGAGCCATCTCGGCCGGCTTCTTCTTGCCCATCGCGCGGCGGAGGAGGTCCGCGCCGCCGAGGGTGTACCCCGCCATGCGCTGGGCAATCTGCATGACCTGCTCTTGGTAGACAGGCACACCGTGGGTGGGCGCGAGAACACCGTCCACCAGCGGGTGTAGCTGCCGGGGTTTCTTCCGTTGGTGTTTGCCCCCGACATAGTCGTCGATCATTCCGGTCCCGAGCGGCCCCGGTCGGTAGAGCGCCACCGCGGCGACGATGTCCTCGAAGGTGTCCGGCTTCAGGCTTCTCAAGAGCTGCTGCATGCCCGACGACTCGAGCTGGAATACGTTGGTGGTGTCGCCACTCGAGACCAATTGGTAGGTGGCCTGGTCGTCGAGAGGGATTGTCGTGACGTCGAGCGGACGGTTTTCCCGGTCCGGGCGCGCGTTGACCAACTTCTGGCAAATGTCGATGACGGTGAGCGTCTTCAGGCCCAAGAAATCGAACTTGACCAGCCCAGCAGCCTCGACGTCGTCCTTGTCGTACTGCGTGACGATGGCGGAATCAGAAGCGAAGCACGGCACGTGACTCTCGAGCGGCCCCTCGCTGATGACGACACCGGCCGCGTGCATTCCGGCGTGCCTCGTGAGCCCTTCGAGCTTGCGCGCTTGCGTAATCAGCTCGGAAACCTGAGGGTCGCTCTCGACGAGGTTCTTGAGCTTGGGCTCGACGTTCAGCGCCTCGTCGATCGTGCACATTTGGCCCTGCCCTTTCGGGGGCACCAGTGACGCGATCCGCTGGGCTTCGTTCGCGGGGATACCCATCACGCGGGCGACGTCCTTGATCACGCTTCGAGCTTTGAGATTCTGGAACGTAGAAATCTGCCCGACGCTGTCGTGGCCGAACTTGTCGGCGACGTAGCCGATCACCTCGTCCCGACGAGCCATGCAGAAGTCGATGTCGAAGTCGGGCATGCTCACCCGTTCGGGGTTCAGAAAGCGCTCGAAGAGCAGGTCGTAGTCGAGCGGGTCGATGGCGGTGATGCCCAGAGAGTAGGCCACCAACGACCCAGCGCCTGATCCGCGCCCCGGACCGACCGGGATCCCACGCGCCTTGGCCTCTCGAATGAAGTCCCAAACGATCAGGAAGTACCCGGGGTACTTCATGCTGATGATGACGCTGAGCTCGTGCGCGAGGCTCTTGCGATACTTCTCTTCCTCGAACTTTTTCCCGACGGCTCGAAACTCGGAGAACCTCGCTTCGAGGCCTTCGCGGGCGACGTGCTCGAAGTAGCCGTCGGTGTCGTAGCCTTCGGGCACCGGGAAGGGTGGGAGCATCGGCCGGTCGAGCTCGAGCTTCAGCCCCTGGCACATCTCCGCGACACGGAGCGTGTTCTCGATCGCCTCCGGATAGTCGGAGAACGCCTGCGCCATCTCGTCGGCGGATTTCAGAAACATCTCACTCGAACCGTGATGCCCCGGGCGCACGTCGGCGTATTGTCGATTGAGGCGCACGCAATCGAGGAAGAGCTGAGCTTCGGCGTCGTCTCGCGCGACGAAGTGCACGTCGTTGGTGGCCACCAGCGGCAAGTCCAGCTTGTGCGCCGACTCGGCCAGGATCCCGTTGACGACGGGTTGCTCGGCGAAGCCATGGTCCTGCAGCTCGACGAACAACGACCCAGGCTCGAAAATCTCCTTGAGCTGAGCGAGCACCCGTTCTCCCTCGTCCGGACCCTGCTCGCACACCCGCTGCGCCGCTATGCCGCCGAGACATGCCGTCAACGCCACGAGACCTCGACTGTGAGCGGCGATGTCGTCGAGTGACACGCTCGGCGCATCCTCGGTCACGGAGCGGGTTTGGCCATGGGAAACGAGTCGTGTCAGGTTTCCGTACCCCTCTGTGCTCCGGCCCAAAACGACGAGGTGATCGACGCCGCGGCCTCCCTCGGGACGCGCCACGTTGAGCTCACACCCCAAGATGGGTTGTACGCCGGCCGCCTGGCACGCCTTGTAGTGCTTGATGGCACCGAACATGTTCGCGTGGTCGGTGATGGCGACCGCGTTCATGCCGAGCTCGCTCACTCGCCGTCCGAGCTCGGCGACTTTGACGGTGCTGACGAGGAACGAATACTGGGTGTGGACGTGCAGATGGGCGAACTCGGCGGCCACGAGGCTTCGTTAACCTCCCGCCCGGTGGGCGTCGAGCCCTCGGGCGAGCGGCCGGGGCCCCCCCCTAGGTCCACTCCCCGAGTCTTGCGCCGGAGGCGTTTCCCGCTAGGATGCGCCCTAACGACGGTCGCGTCGGGGACGGCGAACGCGCGCGAGGCGCATCTACCGCCGGGTCCCTGCATCGCTTTGTCTTTTCAGGAGAGATTCAAATGCTTCATAGAAATCTTGGACTGGGCGCTCTCATCGCTGCTCCGCTGTTGTTTTCGGGAATCGGTGCGTGCGGCGGCAGCGGCAGCAGCGACGACGGAACCGGAGGCGCCGCGACCGGCGGAACCGGAGCAACTTCGGCGGGCGGTTCGGCCGGCACGAGCGCCGGCGGTGCAGCCGGCATGGGCGGCGGAACGGGGAACAACGACCCGGTGGAGCCCGGCGCCAACCCGCCACCGGATCCGGGCAGTCCCACCGCGAGCGGGACGACCCCGTTGACGATGGCCATTTCCGAGCTCTTCATCGGAGACACGAACCCGGCGACCGGCGCGGTGGACGCGAACGCTTGGAAGAGCATCGGCTTCAACGTCGACGGCATCATTTCCACCCCCAACGGCGCGAACCACTGCACTCCGGTCACCGGAGCCAACCCCGCCAACGTGAAGACCGACGGCGACATGGGCATCGACAACTCGTTCGGAGCCGGGTTGATCCCCATCATCAACAGCGTCGCTGCTGGCGCGGGCATGACCCTCAACGACTCGATCCGAAACGGCGAGTTCACGTTGATGCTGCACATGTTGAACCCCGGACCAGAGTCGACTCAAACGGGCATCGACACCGAGCTTCATGGCGGAGGCATGCTGGGCATGGCGCCCGCGTTCGACGGCTCCGACGTCTGGCCGTCGCAGTTCGAGTTGTTGAACAACGGCGACATCACCGATCCGAAGGTCACCTTCCCGATGGCTTACATGGTCGACGACCAGTGGGTGAGCGGGAGCAAAGGCACCATTCGGCTGACCATCGCGATTTCGGGGGTGGAGCTCGTGCTCGACATCAAGAACGCCGTCATGGCGGTCGACATCGACCGGTCCGGCTCGCCGGCAACCGGCACGAACGGCACGATCGCCGGCGTGCTCGTGACTGAAGAGCTCATCGACAGCTTGCGCCGCGTCGCTGGCTCAATCGACGTCTCGCTGTGTGACGGCATGACGTTCGACGCCATTGCGCAGCAGATTCGCGTCGCGAGCGACCTGATGGCCGACGGCTCGAACGCCGCTGGCGCGACTTGCGACGGCATCAGCATCGGCCTCGGCTTCAATATGCAGGAGGTTCAGCTGGGCGCTGTGGCTCCTGAGCTGCCACCGTCGCCCGACCCCTGCGCCACGACGAACTGACCCCCTGGTCGGAACGCCGAGCAAAGAAGTGGGCGAAATCTGAGCCCTTCGGCGCCCCCTAGGCGTCGAAGGGAGGCGTGCTACTCACCGAAGCCGGGAAAACTCCCCAGCCTGAAAACATTCGAAATGACTGATGTTTTTTGGTTTTCTCGACCGCCGTCTCATGGTGGAGTGAACATTACGCCCGAGGGACCCGTCCCACTGCCGGTTGCTTTTCGTAGGGAGGGTTCCGCACGCGGACCTTGCTAACGCCGATCGAGTTGGACTACCGCTGGAGCCGCTGGGGACAACGGTTCGGTCAGTCCAACTGAGCCCATGGGTGTCTAGACGGAGCCCGACCACCACAAACAGGAGCGGAAAATGATTCGTAAGGCATTGATTGTAACTTTGGCTCTGGCTCTCCCGGTATCCGCGGGATGCGTCGTTCACGCGGGCGGCGAAGCCAAGACTGGTGAGGGCGAAGAAGCTCCTCCGCCCCCTCCGCCCCCTCCGCCGCCTGCGCCGACCGCTGAAGAGCCGCCGAAAGAGAAGCCGGCCGTGAAGGAAGCCAGCAAGGTCACGGTCGACAAGGGCAAGATCTCAATCCCCGGCAACATCGTGTTCGACACCGGCAAGGCGACGCTCAAAGCCGGCGGCGGCAGCGAGGAAGTGCTCACGCAGCTCAAGCAGTACCTCGACGACACCCCGCGAGTGACGCAAATCCGCGTCGAGGGACACACCGACAACGTGGGCAAGCCCGCGGCGAATCTCGAGTTGTCTGGGCAACGAGCGCTGACCATAAAGAGATGGCTCATCGAAAAGGGCGAAAAAGAAGAGCGCGTGCTCGCCGCCGGATTCGGTGAGACCCGCCCCATCGCCGACAACGCCGCCGAAGCTGGCCGAGCGCAGAACCGACGCACCGAGTTCCACATCGCGATGCTCGACGGCAACAAATTCATGGGAATGGACCCGACCCGCGGCGGAAAGGTGTTCAAGTAGTCGCCGTCCCGAGGCGATTCGCGCCGAGCCGGTGGGCCAAAAGCCCGCCGGCTCGCGTGTTTTTGTGAGCCTGGTAGAAGGTCACCCGTGACAAGCCCCCGACGCCACATGAAGCGCCAGCGACGGGCGAGCAGCGCCGGAGTCCTTTGCGCGGCGCTTCTAGCGGTGCTCGCGTGTGAGCCGACCGCGCCGGACTTGCGCGAGTGGAAAACATCCGATCACGAAAACACATCGGTGCCGAACCGCGCACAGGTTGCCACTGGCGACGCCGCGGCCGCGCAGGCCGCGCCTCAGCCCGGTCTCGACGACGTCACCGTCATCACGTGGACACGAAACTGCGCGAAGTGCCACGGGCGCGTGGGCCGAGGCGACGGTCCCCAAGGCCCGATGGTGCGCGCGCAAAGTCTCGCCGATCCCGCATGGCAGCGTTCGGTGACGGACGAAAGAATCGCCGAATCGATTCGCCGAGGGAAAAACGCCATGCCGGCTTTCGACCTTCCAGAGAAGACCGTCACCGGGCTGGTCAAGCTCATCCGACTCTTCAACCTGGCGCGCCTCGCCCCGCGTGACGCTGGCGCGACACCGAACGATGGCGGTGCGAACGACTCGTCGACCGACAGCCAGGCGGATTCGACCCCGGCAGACTGAAGCGCGGCCGTGTCACCAGCCGGCGATGAAAATGCGGACAGACCTTTCGCCTGGCGGCCGATCGCGCTTCGCGTGCTCTTCTTCGGTGGGCTCGCGCTCTGCATTTCGCTCGTGCTCCGGGAGCTGCCAAGGGAACAGACTCTCGTTTTTCGAGTCGAACGAACCGTGACCGAGCTGGACGCGAGTTGGACCCGCGAGGGACACGGCGAGCCCCTGGGTGGCGTGAAGCTGACTTTCCGCGAGCGCGCTCCCCGCCACGTGCGCCACCAATTCTCGTCTCCGAACGGTGACTACTCCCTCGCCATCCGCCTGCGGGGCGAGAGAGGTGACCCCGAGACCACGTATTCTCGCCGCGTTACGCTCACCGGGGACGAAACGGTCGTCCCCTTGCTGCCCGAGTGAGCCGGAACTAACCCGGAAGTGCTGCGGACTCTTGTTCGCCAGCAGAAACAGCCGAGAAGCCAGAGAGCCCGCCTGTGACCGATCAGCAAGGCCAGATCGCGACCCGAGCCGCAAACCCCGGCCCGGCGGCACCCGAGGATCTCTTTCTCGTGGTGCTGAGCGGAAACGCGCGCGGTAGGCGGATCAAAGTGGGGGGCTCGCTCAAGGTGGGAACAGCGAGTGACAACGACTTGATCCTTCCCGACGACACCGTGTCGCGACATCACTGCGAGCTGTCCCGTGCGCCAAGTGGGATCCTCGTGCGGGATCTGGATTCCACCAACTACACTCGTATCGGCCGCTCCAAGGTCCGGGAAGCGACCCTCGAGCCCGGAGCCACGTTGACCGTGGGGGACGTGGAACTCGTCCTCAGGGCAGAGCCCAAGTCGGTCGAGGTGCTGCCTAGCGAAAACGATCGATTCGGCGACGCGATCGGGCCCAGCCTCGCCATGCGATCGGCGTTCGGCGTGCTGGAGCGAATCGCGCCTTCGGACGCTTCGGTCCTGCTCTTGGGCGAGACGGGCACCGGCAAAGACGTATTGGCCCGCGCCGTCCACCAAAAGAGTCCGCGCAGCGCCCAGCCGTTCATCGTCGTGGACTGCGGAGCCGTGAGCTACAACCTCATCGAGAGCGAGCTCTTCGGCCACGAGCGCGGCGCGTTCACCGGCGCGGTCAATGCCCGACAAGGGGCGTTCGAAACCGCCAGGCGCGGCACGGTGTTCCTGGACGAAGTCGGCGAGCTCCCGCTCGACGTGCAACCCAAGCTCCTTCGTGTGCTCGAAAGCGGCGAGTTCCGGCGCGTCGGGGGGAACAAACCGCTTCAGAGCGAAGCGCGCATTCTCGCCGCCACCAAGCGTGATCTGAAGGCCGAGGTCGAACGCGGCAAATTCCGCGAAGATCTGTACTTCCGGCTCGCTGTGGTCCCGATCACCGTGCCGCCGCTCCGCCAGCGGCGCGAAGACATTCCGCATCTGGTGGAGCACTTCCTCGCCGAGGCGAGAAAGAAAGATCCCAACGCCACGCGAGTGGGCCTCAGCGACGAGACCGTCGCGGCCCTTTCGGCCCACGACTGGCCCGGCAACGTGCGCGAGCTCCGGAACGTGCTCGCACGCGCGATCTACATGGCGGCGGCGAACGGCGACGGAGAACTCGGGCTCGTGGACGTTCCCCTGGCAGCTCCGGTGAGCGCGGCGGCCACGGTCGGTCGTCACTTCGACGAATCGAAGAGTTATCGCGAGACCCGCGCGGCGTACGAAGCGGAGTTCGAAAAAGCATACGTTTCGTGGCTGCTCGGACGGCACGGCGGAAACATCAGCGCAGCGGCGCGGGCGGCTCGAATGGATCGCAAGCATTTGTACGACCTCGCCCGCAAACACGGGCTGCGCGAAAAATCCTGACCTCTGGCGGCAACCGCGACAACGCGCCCGGTCGGGCAGACGACGCTTCCGGTGGCGCCGCTCAGAAAAGCGCTGTCACGTTCAGCTGAGTCACAAGTGCGGTCGTGTCGTTGGGCGTTCTGCCCGCCCAGGTGAACTCCTCGAGATTCGTGACGACGAAATCGAAACCGCCGCCGGCTTGAAACTCGAGGAACATACCGGCAATACGGTCGCCCTTCGCGCCGCGCCAGGACGCCATCACCCGCCCACCGAGCGAAATCGAGCTGAGCGGGGACAATTCGCGATCACCAGTCCAGTACTGTCCACGCGGACCAAAGTCCGGCTCTCCGCCGGTGTAGTCATCGCTCCAGAAGAGCGTCTCCGACTGCTGGTAGTACCGGCCACGGATCCTCAACCTCAGCCATTCGAGCATGTAGCGCTCGGCTTCGACCTCCGCGGTGCCGCTCGTGAGGTCCCACGTATCGCGATAGATGCGACCACCGACGCCGAATGCCGTCTTGATGGGCTTGACGTACAGGCGCGCGCGGACCGCGCCCGCCGCGCGCCCGCGGTCGTTCGGATGGTTTTCTTGGGCGGTTTCGCCGGTGGGTCCGATCACCACGGCTCGATAGGGATTGCCCAGAAAGCCGTTCTGAATCGAACCCGTGAGCACGACTTGGGTCGTGAAGACCGGCGACCACGCCTGCGTCCAAGCTCCTTGAAAGTTGTCCTGATCGACGTCGTCGACCCGCCGATTGTCGACGTTCTTGAAGCAGTCGGTGGAGCTGTCGAGGGGTTGACGGAGAGTCGGGCTGAGAGAGTCCGCGTAACCAGCGTTACAGACCTCGTCGAAGGCGTGTGAGTAGGAAAGCACGAGCTGCGTGTTCCGCTGAAAGAAGTCGGCGCCGGCGGAAATGGTGATGGCCTGCGACCGATAGTCGCTCTCGTCGCCCCACGAATACGCCGCGCTGAACGTCGTTTGCTCGCGTCGGATCGTGAACCCGCCACTCACGACGTTTCGAAAGTCCGTGATGCTCGCGGTCGTCACGATGTCCGGATTTGGCTGGACACTCCCAGCCTTGACCGCCTCGGTCGCGCCGCTGACGATGTCCGCTTCCCACCCGGCGTCCAACGTCAGAAAATCCCAAGGCGTGACCGACACGCTGGCGGACGGCGTGAATACCGTCATGTCGCTATCCGGCGAGGGTTCGAGAAACAGGGTCGATCGGACGTCGAAGTCGGCCACCTGGGCGTGAGCGAGAGATCCCACGAGCACCGTCGCGACGAGCGCCAGCATGGAGAGCACGTGGGCAAGCACGGCCCTCGCGCCGCGCTGCCTAGCTCGTCGGTCGACCGCTCGGTGCATCAGTTGCAGCCGCAGCCGCCTCCACGAACCGTGCGTCCACCGTAGGAGCCTTCGCGATTCTCGATGACGTGCTGAGTCGCTGCCGCTTCGCGCGGGTCACCGTCGAACTGCATGACGGGATCAGCCAGAATGGCTCGCTCTTCGGGACGAACGGTGACGCAGCCCACCGCCATCGGAAGGGTCGCCCCCACAAGGAGCAACACCCGCAGTCTTGACGCCATCTTTGTCTCCATCTCTACACCATTCGCCCGTCAGAAATAGGTTCCGAAACCGCCCGTGTAGGACTGAAAATTCGCATATCGCTCCTGGGTGAAGCGCGTCACGTTCATCACCTCGAGCCTCACCAATATGCGCCAGCGCAAGCTGACGAGAAGCCCGCCACCGGCACGGGCATGAAAGAACTCCTGGTCCTCGACGATGAACTCGTCGGATGAATCGAGGAACAGGCCCCCGCCGCCGATGTGAACGTACGGCGTGGCCGGCCAATCGGGAAACAAGCTCAGGGTCCCCCCACCTCCGACGATGATGGTGCGACCGTCGGTGTTCTGCGCGATGCCGACGTAGGGTTCGAGCGCGATCGGCGGTGCGATGACCCAGCCGATCTTGGCTTCGATGTAGCCGTTCTCGCGGTAGATGCCGCCCAGCAAAGCGAATCCGGCATTCGCTTCTTCGAGCGCAGGCGGTGCGAAAAAACCGGGCTTCTTCGGGCGATCGACCTCGTCTTCCTCAAAGCCGATCGGCTCGACCGTATCGCCGAGCACATATGCCGTGCGGCCGTCGGGAAGCGAAACCTGAAGCCAAAATCCAGAACCTTCACGGCCACGGATGAACAGCGTGTCGCCTCGAGAGGCCCGGCTGACGACGCGATGGGAGACACCCGGACCGGATCTGAGCTCGGTTTCGCCGACGATGACCCGTGCAAACGCGTCGACGTCGGGCACATCTTCTTCCTGCGCCCACGCCGGTGTCGTGACGGCAGAAAGACTCAGAATGGCCGCTGCAATTCGGCGCTTCATTGACTCGAGAACCGGGTTGCCCATTCGCGGATCACGTCCGTCTCCGGGCTCACTTGGGGGAAAATCTGCCGCGGATGCTCGGCGATTTCGGTCGGTCGCAGAAACAGCGGCGCCATGTCCGGATCTCGCCTCATGTTCAATTGCGCGCTCTGGTAGTTCGCTTGCGCGCCGGCGGGTGGGGTCACCCCTGGTACGACGCCGCCGCCGCAGCTGTCCGCCACGAGAGGCGTGCCACCGGCGCGGTAGTCGGTGAGGCGAAACGTCGTCACGTTGAAGTGACAACCGTTGGCCGCATCCCCCATGGCGGGATCGCCAGGTCCACAGCCGGAATTGAACAACACGGGTTCGACGCGGCAGTAGAAGAAATTCTCGTCGAAGACCACCTCGGCTTGCTGGAAATCCGGCCCCGGTTCGATGGTTTCACAGCCCGCGATCACCACGACGGCGACGACGGCGAGCATCTTGGGGCCACGCACAGCGCGCAAATTATCACGGGCCGCCGTCTCACAAAGGGCATCGCCTCGGGCGGCCCTGCGGCCGAGCCGAGCGGGACCAAGCCACCCCCGCCATATCGCAGGCATTCGCAGGGCAACGATCGTCGAGCAGACGGCCCCGCAACCCTTCGTCGCAGAATCAAGCAGCCGCCATTTCATGCCCGGTCCTCGAAGATGGCCGGATCTTGAAAACATTGTGGCTTGATTTTTCGGCGACGATTGCGATCAGAGCTCAGGCCCATCGGGATGATCGTCGGCAACCCGTTGGAGTCACCGGGGATTTCTGGAATCGTGGTCACGGTCTTAACGACCCACTTGAAGAAGCCGGCCGCGGCGGGGTAATGATTGCCCCGCTGTCACGGCTTGTGCCACACTCTCCTACCTAAACCTACCTTATCCTACATCGGTCCCTCGACGGGCGCCGATGGCCCCGAGCCAGCCCTTTTCGCAGGAGATGTCGATGAAGCCCAATCCCTGGTACCTGCTCGCCGCCATTCCGATTGTCTTCCTCCTCGCCAGCGGGACTGTTGGGGCGCAGCTTGCGGTCATCGGGCTCGCTCTCGGAATCTTCTTCGGCACGGTGTCCCTGCGGAAGCCCGCAGCTGGTGACGCCACGACGACGAATCCCGGACACGGCTAACGAAGGCGGCGGCTACGGAACCGCCGTCAGAATCCGGCGCTAGGCCGTCGCTCAAACGGATCGACGAGTTCACGCTCCACGACGTCGAAGCGCTGCGGCTCATGCTGCGCGGCGGCTCGGTGATCGATTGGCACCGCCTCAACCTGACGGGACCCGAAGAGGTGCGTCGGTTCATCCTGAACCAGGAGTTCGATCCCGACGACGAAGGCGACGAAACTTACCTCGAGCACGTCAAGACCGAGGCCATCGACTACTTGAGGCGAAACTTTGCTTTCGCGATCCCCAAGCCGGTGGAACGAGCCACCCTCGATGGCTTGCTTGCGATGGCTTCAGGCAAAGGCCATCGGCAGCAGTGCGCCTGCACGATCCTGAAAGCCATGCAAATCATCGGGCACTTGAACGGAAAAGAGCAGCTCTTTCGCCTCCCGTTGAGCGACCGAGAGCTTTTTCATCTCGTCGAGGAAAAAGTCTACCGAATCGTCGGGACGATGCTGAGCGAAGGATTTCCCATCACCGAGTTCGTCGGCGGGAGAAAAAACCTCGACTCCATCTACACCAAGCTGATGTCGAAGGCCGAGAGCACGGCGTCTGCGGTGTACGACAAGCTCCGGTTCAGAATCGTGACACGGAGTCGCGACGACATCCTGCCCGTCTTGCTCTACCTGAGCGAGCGAATGTTCCCGTTCAACTACATCGTGCCAGGCGAGTCGGCGAATACGTTGTTCCACTTCAGGAGCTACTGCGACGATCACCCTCATCTCCGAAAGATGGTGGATCAATTTCAAGGTCACTTCGAAGACGAGCTGAACCCGAGCGACAACAAGTTCACGGATCCGAACTACCGAGTGATCCAGTTCGTGACGGACGTGCCCGTGCGACTCCCGGCGCACACCGTGGAGCTCGCCCCGGAGGGATGGCAATCGCTCGGTCCGATCGTCTTCATGCTTTGCGAGTTCCAGCTCTTGGACGTGGAGACCGAATCGAACAACGAGAGTGGCCAGGCGAGTCACGATGCCTACAAGCAAAGGCAGAAAGACGCGGTGTTTCGCCGCTTGCGGCTCGGAGCTCGCAAACCGACCGACCCCAAGACGCTCAGCCGAAAATGAGGGGCCGGTCGAGGCGGGCTTTTTGTCGGTAAATTTCCGACGTTCCAATTGCCATGGCTCCGCTAACCCACTAGTAACGCCCCATGCGGCTCTACCCGGCCAAGATTGGCCCGATCGCGACCGAGATGGTCGAAGCGCTAGTTTCGGGCGGCGACATCGAGTGCGAATCGAAAAAGGAGGTCGTGGCCGACGTCGAGGCCGTGCTGAACCAGTACGTCCGTGACGAGCAGGCGGTCGGAGAGCGGGCTCGCGATCTACTCAATGCACGCAAGCTGCCGGGGAGCGAGCTCGGGCGAATGCGCAAGGCGATCGCCGACGAGATGAACATCAAGATCGAGGAAGATGCTGTCGACTACCTCCTGGATCAACTGCTCGAGATGTTGATGCACTCTCACAACGTCGACGAGATTTTCGCCGAAGACGTCGACATGCGCCGAAAGATGCGTGTGCCCCTCCGGAAACAAATCGCGGACGAAGCCAAGCTCGAGCAAGAAGTTCGCGCCAAGCTGAAGCACGTCGAAGAGGGCGGGCACCTCTGGGAAGTCGAGTACCGTCGCATGATGGAGGACCTCAAGCGTCGGCGCGGACTGTAGGCGCTCTGTGAGCCGCTTTCTCGTCACCGGCGGCGCGGGATTCATCGGCTCGAACCTCACGCTCGCGCTGTGCCATGCCGGTGAGTCGGTACGCGTACTCGACGACGTGTCGACGGGGTTTTGGGAAAACCTCACCGCGGTTCGGGACCGCATCCACGTCGTCGAAGGTGACATTCGCGACGCCGCGGTGATGGCCGAAGCGTGTGAAGGCGTCGAGGTCGTTTTTCATCTGGCCGCATTGGGCTCGGTGCCTCGCAGCGTCGAGAACCCAATCCGGACCGACAGCGTCAACGTCGGAGGCACGGTCACCGTCCTCGATGCGGCCCGCCACGCGGGCGTGCGCCGCGTCGTTTTTTCCGCCTCCTCTTCGGCCTACGGGGACACACCCACCCTCCCCAAGCGGGAAACGATGCCGACGAACCCGCGGTCGCCCTACGCGGTCAGCAAGCTCGCCGGCGAAAACTACATGGAGGCTTTCTCGAAGGTCTACGGAATCGAGACACTCAGCCTCCGCTACTTCAACATCTTCGGGCCGAACCAGCGACCCGACGGGGCCTACGCTGCGGCGGTCCCGCGATTCGGCTGGGCGGCGCTTCGCGGCGAAAAGCTCACCGTCTATGGCGACGGCGAGCAGACCCGAGACTTCTCGTTCATCGACAACGCGGTGCAGGCGAACTTGCTCGCCGCCAACTCTGGGAAGAAGCTCGACGGTCGGGTGGTCAACATCGCCACCGGACGGCGCGTCAGCATCAACGCGCTCATCGCCGAGATCGCTCGGCTGACCGGGAAGAAGCTCGACGTCGCACACGTCGAGCCGCGGCCTGGCGACGTTCGGGACTCGCTCGCGGATGTCTCGAAGGCGCAGGAGCTCCTCGGCTACGAGCCGACGGTCTTCTGGGAAGAAGGCGTGAGGCGTACACTCCCCTTCCTCGAACAGCTCGCCGAAGCGCGGAACTGTTGAATGAAGAGCATGACGGGACTCGGGCTGGGCGCCGCGCCTCTGGGCGACGGACGCCTGCTCGTCGAGCTTCGATCGCTGAACCACCGCTTCGTCGACGTCCGTGTGCGCGTCCCGCCGGAGCTGGGAGAGCATTCGTTTTTCGTCGAGCAGCTCGCCCGGGAGCAGCTCGAGCGCGGCCGGTACGACATCGGCGTCCGGACCGAGGGGGCGGCCATGCCGCCCCCTACCCTATCGCTCGATCGCGCAAAGGCGGTCTACGCGTCATTGGCCGAGCTTCGCGACGAGCTCGCGCCGGGGACCGAACTGCCCATCTCTGCGCTCGTGTCGCTGCCCGACGTCGTGGCGAGCGCCCCGACGGGGACCGTCGACCAAGTCAGGAACGCACTGCGCGCTGCATTCACCGAGGCACTCGAGAGCCTCGCGCTCATGCGCTCGTCCGAGGGCGACGCTCTCGAAACCGAGCTCCGACTCCGGCTCGAGCGAGCCGAGCGCTGCCGCGAGCAGATTGCCGACCATGCGCCGGCAGTGACCGAGAGCTATCGGCGTCGGCTGCGGGAAAAGCTCGACCGGCTAGTGCTCGACGCCGGCGTAGAGCTCGATGCAAATCGGCTCGAAATGGAGGTCGCCTTGCTCGCCGAACGCAGCGACATCACCGAAGAGCTCGTCCGCCTGGCGTCGCACTTCGACCAGTTCGGTAAGTTGCTCGGTTTTGCGGGCCCCATCGGGCGAAAGCTCGACTTTCTCCTCCAAGAGATTTCACGTGAAGCGAATACAATAGGCTCGAAAATCCAGGACGCCAGCGTGGCGCACTTGGTCGTCGAGTTGAAAGCCGACGTCGAACGGATTCGTGAGCAGGTCCAGAATGTCGAGTAGAGAGCCCATCCTGTTGATCGTGTCTTCGCCGTCCGGCGCCGGCAAAACGACCCTCACCAAGCGGCTTTTCGAACAGGTACCCGGGCTGAGGTTCAGCGTATCGCACACGACGCGCCAGCCACGGACAGGCGAACGAGACGGCCGCGAATATCATTTCATCGACCGCGCGAAGTTCGAGGAGCTCATCGCGGAGGATGCGTTTCTCGAGTGGGCCGAGGTTCACGGGAATTTCTACGGCACGAGCAGAACCGAGCTCGACCCGAACGCGCGCGGCATCGTTTTCGACATCGACTACCAGGGGGCCAAACAGGTCAAGAGCCACAAGCCGGACGCGGTCGGAGTGTTCATTCTCCCGCCGAGTATGGAGACGTTGCTCGAACGTTTGCGGGGTCGCGCGAGCGAAGACGACGAAACGGTTCAGCGCCGTTTCAGTGTGGCGCGAGAAGAGATCCGTCAACACCAGATGTTCGACTACATCATCGTCAACGACGACATCGACGAGGCCACCCAGAGCCTGGTTTCGATATTCCTGGCGGAAGAGTGCCGTCACTCGAGGACGGCACCCCTGGCGGTGAAGCTTACGCGCGAAGAACACGGCTTCGAGAGCGCAAAGCGCAACAAGCACGGTTGATCCCCACGTCGGGCGCATGGTACGGCGCTCGCGATGAGCCACGTGCTGGGAGTCATCGGCGGTAGCGGCATCTATCAGATGTCGGCCCTCTCGGACGTCGAGGAGCGACCCGTCGAGACTCCCTTCGGGGACCCGAGCGACAAGATCATCACCGGGCGACTCGGCGACACGAAATTGCTGTTCGTTCCGCGGCACGGTCGCGGTCACAAGATCCCGCCGCACCAGATCAATTATCGGGCGAACATCTGCGCGCTGAAGAAACTCGGCGCCACGCACGTGGTGAGCCTCACCGCGGTCGGATCGATGAAAGAAGAAATCGAGCCGGGCCACGTGGTCATCGTCGATCAGTACATCGATCTGACGAAGCGCCGCGTCTCCACGTTCTTCGAAGACGGCATCGCCGCACACGTGATGTTCGCCGATCCGGTGTGTCCCGCAATGGCCAAAGCCGTGACGACCGCCGCAAGAACAGCTAAGGCGACCGTGCACTCCGGCGGGACCTACGTCTGCATGGAGGGGCCCCAGTTTTCGACCCGCGCGGAGAGTCGCGTCTACCGATCCTGGGAGGTCAGTGTCATTGGCATGACCGCCATGCCCGAGGCCAAGCTCGCGCGCGAAGCCGAGCTTCCCTACGCCACCGTGGCGCTAGCCACTGACTACGACTGCTGGCACGAGGGAGAGGACGACGTCAGCGTCGAAGCCGTGTTAGAGGTGCTCGGAAAAAACTCCGCCATGGCGCAACGAATCGTCGTCGAGCTCGCCGAGAATCTTCCGGATCCCGCGCTCAGCCCGGCAACCGGAGCGCTGAAGTACGCGATGATCACCTCCCCCGACGCCATCGAGGCCACCGCTCGCCAGCGCCTTTCTTGGCTCATTGGTGAAGGAGACGAGTCATGACGCCGCCCAAAGCACGCCACCCCATTTTGATCGTGGGATCGATGGCCTTCGACGACCTCGAGCTACCGTCGGGTAGCAACAAGAACGTCGTCGGGGGCTCCGCCACCTATTGTGCGTATGCCGCTGCGCTCTTCGCACCGGTGCGCCTCGTGGCGGTGGTCGGTGACGACTTTCCAGAAGCCACGCTCGAAGACCTCGCCTCCCGGGGCGCCGATACCGCGGGGATCGAACGCGTCGCAGGCAAGACGTTCCGCTGGGCGGGCCGCTATTCGGCAAACCTCGCGAGCCGCGAAACCCTCGACACTCAACTCAACGTGTTCGCGGACTTTCGTCCAAAGCTTCCGATCGCGTATCGCAGTACGCCGTTCGTGCTGCTCGGCAACATCCATCCGTCACTCCAGCTGGAAGTTCTCGATCAGATCGAAAACCCCAGGTTCGTCGCCGCCGATACGATGAACTTCTGGATCGAAGGCGAGCCGAAGACGCTCGACGACGTGCTAGGTCGCATCGACACCCTCGCCATCAACGACGAGGAGGTTCGCCAGCTCAGCGGCGAGCACAACATCCGAAAGGCGGCTCGAGACGTGCTCCGCCGCGGCCCGAAGCGGCTCATCATAAAACGTGGGGAATACGGGGCGCTGCTCTTCGATGAGCACGGAGCGTTTTTTGCGCCCTCCTTTCCTCTGGAGACCGAAGTCGACCCCACTGGCGCGGGTGACACGTTTGCGGGGGCCCTTTTGGGTTTTTTGGCCCGCGACGATTCCCTCGACGGCTCGTCCCTCCGCCGAGGCCTTTTGATGGCGGCGACGGTGGCCTCCTTCTGCGTCGAGGGAGTCGGGACCACGGAAGTCGCGACCCTGAGCCACGAGCGCATCGCCGAGCGGCTCGAGGAGCTGAAGCGGTTGGTGCACGTCGACGCCTGACGGCCCCCTTTTCGGGCGGAACCTGCTCGAAATCGGCGCCGCTGGCGGGCGAGTTCGCATGGCGCTCGCCGGCGGAATAAAGTAAGTACCCTTGGCTTAGGAGGGCTGGATGCCGCCTCGCGGCAGCCCGGCCAAAAGGAGATACTCGGATGAAGCATTCTTTTTATGGGCTCTTGGGTTCGGTGGGCGCAGCCGCTCTGGTAATCGGCTCGGCAGCTTGCGGGGGCGGTGATGGCGACGGGACCGGTGGAACCGGTGGAAGCGGCGCCACGTCGAGCGGTAATCCCTGCGTCCCGACGGAGGCAAGTTGCTTCGCCGCCGCACCCGATGGTCCGGGTTCCGA
This sequence comes from Polyangiaceae bacterium, assembly GCA_029261965.1. Lineage (GTDB taxonomy): Bacteria > Myxococcota_A > Polyangia > Polyangiales > Polyangiaceae > JAJDAH01. The sequence goes on along the minus strand of JAJDAH010000049.1, from coordinate 3,913 downwards.
GTGCCTGGCGTTGCACGACAACACCGGCGCCGACGAAGCCACATTGCGAGTGCGCGGCCTCGAAACGACCGGTCCAGCGGGGCTCGTGACACCCTTCTTCCAAGACTCCGTGCTTCGGCCGGCGATCACGATCAACCAACCCGAGTGCAATCAGAGCGGCGAAGCTCGCTACAACTGGATGTTCGCGTTCGATTTCGTAAACAACATGGTGCGATCCGGCGGTGGGCCGCCGCAGTCGATCATCGGCGCGCCGAAAGACGGCAGCTGCTTCGACGACTTCGTCGCGTCGGGGGTAACGGTCAACGCCCCGAGCACGCCGTTCACCATGAGCGAGAACTCGGACGGCACGCTCGATCTAAACATGGTGTTCGACGACCCGGCGAACCCGGCCACCATCGCCATCTACATCGACGACACCCTCGACAACTTCGCGCTCCTGCCGACGGTGCGCATCGAATACAACTTCACGATGTCAGCCGACCACAACTGCGTGGGCGTGTTCGATCCCTCGAACCTCTCCCCGACCTCGGGCTGTGCGCCGGCGAGTGGAGAGCGCCCCTGGGACATGACCGCCGGTTCATTCGATGGCGTCATCACCGTCGAGCAGGCGGACGAGGTGCGCATCGACACGCTCGACCAGTCGCTTTGCGTGCTGTTGAGCCAGGACACGGCGCGATGGAAGAACACGGCGGATGGCAAGTGCGCCGGATCTCCGGGGTTCATGACCACCGGCGGGTTGCCCCAGGGCGACTGGTGCTCGGACAACACCTCGAGCTGCACCGACTCGTGGCGCCTGACCGGCAACATCGCGCTCGCCGGATTCAAGATCAACGGCACGTTCGACCGCAGCAACCAGATGTGCGTTCCCTGAGGCGGGCCGGCCTTTCCAGGGCAAGCGGCCGCACGAGACCGCACGGTCGCGATCGCCCCGCCGCCTGATCGGTGGCGGGCGCGGTGGGTTGAGATCTCTCAGGCCGCGACTTCGGGTTCTAGCGTCGCGGTCATTGGACCGTAGGTGCCCTGCCGCTCCTCGGCCACGAGGTCGAGCAGCTCCTTCTTGCTGGCCACCTGGGTGTCCAAGAGGACTCGCATGTACCCATCGACGTACCCATGGGCCCTAGCCAACCGCGCGTAGGCCACGCCGCCGCTACGCAGCTTGAAGACATCTCGGAGCATCACCCGCAGGTTTTCGAGCATCTCGGCCTTGGTGCGTTTGGTCATGGTTCCTCCGAAGGGGACGGGCGCGACTGAGCCGCGCCACCATTTTTGGGTACCGGTTAGGGCCGCCGGGGGCCAAATTCCGTGTCACTCGCCTTGACGCTCCGCGTCCCCGGGGCCTATGTTTTCAGCGTCTCGCAAGTGGACCCGAGTCAAATTGGGCCGCTATGACGCGACGCATAAGGATGACAAAATGAAGCTGAACATCTTCAAGTCGAAGCTCCATCGGGCCACTGTCACCCACGCCGACCTCGACTACGAAGGCAGCGTCACGATCGACGCTGACCTCATGGATGCGGCGGACATCTTGCCGAACGAGGCGGTTCACATCTGGAACGTCACCGGTGGCGGCCGACTCGTGACCTATGCGCTCGAAGGCCCACGCGGCTCACGGGCGATTTGTGTCAACGGCGCCGCTGCCCATCTCACCAACCCGGGTGATCTGGTCATCATTGCGACATTCGCGGAAATGAGCCGAGAAGAGGCCCGGGAACACAAACCCACGGTGGTGCTCGTCGACCGGGAGAACCGTGTGGTCGACCCACATGTCGAAGAGCAGCCCGGGCGGGTCCTGAACTCGATCTCGGGCCCCACGGCGAGCGCCTGATTCCGGCCGAAGACGGCCCGCATTAGGCGAATGCTGGCGGACTCGCCGGCGTTCGGATAAGGCGAGGACCGCATGTCGCGCGAGGACGAAGAACTGGTCCGCGAGCTGGGCGCGGACGACCAGACGGGACACTTGGTCGCGGAGGCCGCGCTATCGGCCGCGGACAGACGCGACGCGAGTTTTCTCGAGCCGAGCGAGGCCGCTTCCGATGACGGTCAGGCGGCTGGCACCTCCGATGTCGCCCGCATCACGAGCGAAGGTGCACGAACGGCCGCCGAGTCGCGTTTAGTCGGCGCGACTCTCGCCCTGTGGGTCGCACGAAACTTTCCGAGCGAGGATGCCGAGCGGGAGAAGCTAACAGGCCAGCTCGTCTGGCTTGCCGCGCACACCCGGTGCGATGCAATCGGCGGCATCGATGCCGCGCTCGACGATGACGCGCCCTCCTTTTGGCAATCGGTAGCAGAAGTCGCCCGAAAGCCCGAGCTGCTCGGTTTGGACCGAGCGGATGGCGTTTTCGCCGCTGGAGCGCTCCGAGCGAGCGAGTCGTCGGCGGCGAAGGATGCGCGAAGGTTGCTCGAGCACGCCGACGACGCCGTCATCAGGTCGCTCGTGCGGACGAGCGACCAATCGACGGATCACCTGTCCGGGGAAGTGACCCCAGCCCCTCGCGGCGTGGTCGTGACGACGCTGCTCGCGTTGACGGGCATCGTGCTCGTTTTGCACGTCTTGCGATTCATCGGCCGAATCGCGTTCCGCTATCGCACCCCTGCCACCCTACGCCTCACCGAGCGCGGGCTCGAGCTCGCGCACCGGACCGAGCTCTTGGGCCGAGTGCTGCGCGACCGAGAAACGATCGTACCGCTTCAGAACCTCGCCCGGGTCACCCGCGAGGTGCGTTTTGCGCGGGCGGGTCTGTACGCCGGCCTCTTGGCGCTCGTGTTGGGCAGCTACCTCGGCGTGGGGTTGTTCGTCGACGGCCTGCGCGTGCCTGGCGGCTCCGGGTCGCTTCTCGGGATGGGCGCGCTCATCATCGTCATGGGTCTGGTCGTCGACTTCGGATTGACCGCACTCTCCGATTCCGTTCGTGGCCGATGCCGGATCGTCGTCGAGCCGCGAAGAGGCCGGGCACTCGCCGTCGGCACGCTCGATCCGGCTCAGGCGGACCGGATGCTCACGAGCATCGCCAAAGCCACACAGCACCAACGCGGCTGAGACCGGCGCTACGGGGGTGTCGGCAGCGCGGGTGGGCTCGGCGGCGCGGGTGGGCTCGGCGGCGTGGGCGAGCTGGGTGGGGACGGATCCGGCGAGCCGGGCGCAGGCTTCTGGGCCCTGCCGCCATCGGTCGGCTGACTTTTCGTCCGCTTGCCGTCGTCCTTTTCGTCTCGATCGCGCTCCTCTTGCCGTTTCTTCTCGGCGGCGCGGCGGCGCTCGTCGAAGCGTCGGATTTCCTCCTCCGCAAACGTCATCAGGAGCTTGAGCTGTTTGTTGGTGGCCCGAGCGGTCGCCGTGATCGTCGAACCCTTGGCCCGAAATTGCACACGCTCCACCTTCCCTATGATGGCTTGGAGAAGCCCAACCTGCGCGATGATGGCGTCGAATTGCCCTGTTAGCGCTTCGGCGTTTTTCGTCGCCGCTTCGGGTGATTCATCTTCAGCCTCGAGCCGCAGCACAACGCCCTCGGCGACGATCGTCACCTCTACGCGCAGCCACCGGAAGGATTTCGGAACGGTAATCGGCGCTCCCAGTCCACGCACCGCGCGTTCCGGAGTGACGAGGTACGCGCTCATCGCTTCGGGACCCGACGAAGGCTTGAGTCGAAAACGCGGACCGGCCTGAGCCAACTGCTTGGTGATGGTGGCCTGCGCACTCGGCGGCGCCATGACCACTACTCGATCGTTGACAATGAGAAACACCCGGTCGGCGCGGTCGGCGTGAACCGTTGCCACCGGAAGCCCCGCCCCCTTCACCCAAGCCCCCCGGTCCCCCGACCGCGGCACGAGGGCAACGACGGCCTCTCGCAATTTCGGCTTTCCTAGCCCCTGGTCGAGGATGGCTGCGACCTGAGTCGAGTCGCGTAGGTGCGGACCG
>JAJDAH010000480.1 GCA_029261965.1 Polyangiaceae bacterium | reverse complement strand
GTCGGCCTCATGCTCGAGAGCGAAATAGAACTCGAAGTAGGGTTTGGTGTGATGAGTGGTTGGCAGCCGATCGGGGTCGCCAAAGAGGTGACCAAAGCCGAAGGCAACGTCGTCTACAAGATCGAGGATCAGACGGCGCTCGAGTTGTACTCGACGTTCTTGGGTGAGAAGGCGTCGGAGCTGCCTGCCATCGGCGTCGAGTATCCGTTCGCCCTGGTCGACGAAACCGGGCTCGTCGACGAGCGTGGGCTCCGAGCCGGGGAGGAGTACATCTTGCTGCGCGCTCCCATGCAGGTCGATCGCGGTACCGGCGCGGTGAGCTTCGCTGCCGAGATCCCCCAGGGCTCCAAGATCAAAATGACGCGAGCCAAGTCCGACCAGGTCATCGCCGCAGCCAAAGAAGCTGCTTCGCGGGCGACGAAACATCTGACCGGAAAGCCGGACGCGGTGCTCTTTTTCTCGTGCATGGCTCGCAAGGTCGTGCTTGGTCGTCGCACGAACAAGGAAATCACCGCCGCCCAGGAAGTGTTCGGTGAGGACGTTCCGCTCGTAGGGTTTTACACCTACGGCGAGATCGCCAATTGTGGCGACAAGGCGCCGATGTGCCGGTTCCACAACGAAACGGCCACGTTCCTCGCTCTGCGCGAATGCTGAGACGTCTGGCATGCCGCTCGTCCAGATTGGTCATCGGCACCGAGCGGATTTCGAGACCGATCTCGGTAACTACGGGTTCAGCTCGTTCTTGCGCGTCATCGATGCTCAGCCCAACCTTGGCTTTGGACAATCCCCGGCCATGGACGAGTGGGCGCAGTGCGCGAGCTGCACGTTCGTCGACTTTCTGCGGTCGTTCCCCCGAGGTGCGAACGAGCAACACGGCCGGGGACTGCGTGAGATCCGAACGTTCTTCGACGAGCTGCCCCAGGCGATCCGGGCGGTGGTGGAGGGCGACTTGCAACTGTGCCACGCGCTTGCCAAAGAGCTCGGCGCCTCGGCAGTGGCGCAGGTGCTCGATTCGGGAATGGTGCCGATCGAAGGGCTGGCGACGATCTGGGCGCTCGGCGGCGATCCCCAACCGCAGATCTCCTGTGCAGGTGCGGGAGACACCGTGCTTCTCGAACCCAACGGCGGCGGCGTCGAGCGGCTGCTCGAGCAAGTCGTTGGTGCGGTGCGTCTCGGGATCCGACGCGTTGGAATTGGATTTCATCGCCACGCCTCGGCGATGGATCACTGGGCGGATTTCGTCGAGCACCCGGGTTTCGACGAGCAATGGCCGTCGCTTGCGGCTCGGGCCTGCTCCCTCGGGCTCGATCGCCTCACGTTCTGCATGGCCTTCCCCCCGTGCGCCAGCCTCAAGTGGCGCGAGAACGAGCACCTCGAACAGATGGCAGCGAAGCTGGACTTGCACTTTCGCCGCACGCGCGAGGACGCTTCTTTGATGTGCCCCGAGAACGTGTCGGGTTATTCGCTGACCCACGACATCCGGGCGTCGCTCGAAGGCTGCAATGTGCTCGCCCACAACCACGGCCTCAAGTTCGACCGCCTCCTGTTCCTCTTCTGAGCACCGTGTCCGACCCCACCGACGAGAACGAGAGCGCGGAGCTGCGCGAAAAAGTGCTCGATCTCGAGGACGCCCTCGATCGTCTCGAGTCCCAGCACGAAGTCTTGGAGAATTTCTGTTTTGGGCTCGAGCAGGAGCACGATCGCGCACGCACCCTCGTCGAGAACACCAGAGCCGAGCTCCAGAAGAGCTACGAAGCGCTTCGGGCGCTGAAAGAAGACCAGGACGAAATTTTCGCCACGGTGACTCAGGGGATTCTGACGATCAACCGCGACGGAACCATCAACCCTGGATATTCCCGGGCCGCAGGGCAGATCCTCGAGCGTGGTGATTTGGAATCGATGCCGTTCGTCGAGTTGCTGCCCGAGGGGCCGGTTCGGGCGAAATTTGGACGGTTCCTCGATTTGCAGTTTTTGCCCAGGACGCAGCCCGCAATGCTCGCGCGTCTGAACCCGCTGACGGACTACGCCCACTCGGTCACCACCGAAGACGGACTCGTCCGCGAAAAATCGTTGGCGATTTCATTCGCCAGAATCTGGAAGAACGCCACCGACGACTCCGAGCGCTCGGTGAGGAAGGTACTGGTCGTCATCGACGACCAGACCACCGAGCACGAGCTGACCCGCGAGCTCGAACGTCGCGTCAAAGAGCAAGCCCGCAAGGTCGAGACGGCCTACCAGATTCTCATGCTGCCGCCGAGCGCCTACGAGGAGTTCATCGAAGAGACCGATCGAGGGCTCGGCTACATCGAAAGCTCGCTTCAAACGTCGGACGTCTCCGTCGAGTCATTGCGGAAGTGCGCGCGCACACTGCACACGTTGAAGGGGAGCGCGAGAGCGCTTGGCCTCGACTACGTGCAGCACAAGACGCACCGGATGGAAGGTCTTCTTGGGGAGCTTCAGCAGGGGCAGTCGACGGGAGTCGTCGCTCGTGTGCTCGAAGCCCTGAACGAGCTCAGGGAACGCCTGCGCGAAGGCAACGAGATGAGCTCGCGAATCAGCGAAATGCGTAGCACGCTCCGCCTCGACCAGGACGACGGGCGTCACGAGCTCGAGCGCCTGCTCGCTGGCTCGATTCGCGTCGAGGGCGAGGCCTGCGGCAAGGTGGCAAGTCTATCCTTCGTCGACGAGCTTGCCGGTCAGGTGCCGCGGCACTTTCGCGTCAGGGTGAAGAACGCGCTGATTCAACTCGTGCGCAACGCCGTGTCGCACGGGCTCGAGGCGTCGGCGGAACGTGCGGGGCTCGGCAAGGCTCGAGACGGACGCATCGAGGTGCGCATCACCGAAACCGAGGACACGATCCGCGTCAGCTGTCGCGACGACGGTCGAGGCATTTCTGCGGCAGAGATCCGCGCACGAGCCCTCGAGCGCGGACTGGCGAATCCCGAAGAGGTGGATCCCCTCGACGACGAGCAAGTGCTCGAGCTCATTTTTCTTCCGGGGTTCTCCACCGCCCCGTCGGTCACCGAAGCCTCGGGCCGTGGCGTGGGCATGGATGTCGTCGTCGAGAACGCCGCCGCCCTAGGTGGCCGCGTCCGAGTAGACACCGAGGTCGGCAAACACACCGAATTCGTCCTCGAGCTCCCCAAGAGAACTGCCCTCGCCGAACTCTCGCTCGACCCCAGCCTGGAGCACGAACAATGAAAGTCCTCATCGTCGACGATTCGCCGGTCATGCGCATTCTCATTCGGCGGACGATCGAAGAGCACAACCCCGACGAGACGGTAGAAATCACCGAGGCTTGCGACGGCGAAGAGGCGCTCGGCAAGGTTTCGGGAACGAACTTCGATCTCGTCATGCTCGACTGGAACATGCCAGTGCTCGACGGGCTGAGTTTCGTCAAAAAGGTGAGAGGCGACGGGCTCGATCTGCCGATCATCATGATCAGCGCGGTCAGCGACGAGTCCAGCATCTTCGACGCCTGCGAAGCCGGCGTCACGGATTACATCGAAAAACCGGTCCGACCGACCGACCTCGCCGAGCGCATCCGGCCGTATCTGCCATGACGATGCGAACACTGCTCGACGCCCTCAGGGAGGTGTTGCTCGCCGTCGGCGAGGACAACCTCGAAGCCGGTCCAGAGGAGACCTGGGACGGTGAACCGGCCTATTGCGACGTGTCGGCGCACACCCTCATTGGCGGCGAGTCGACGCTGGTGCTCGCCGTTTCCGAACCGGTGGCTCTCCATCTCGTCCGCCGCATGGGCGGTCTCGATGTCAAATTCGAGGATCGACTGATTCCCGACGTGGTCGCCGAGTTGCTCAACATCACCACCGGTCGCGCCCAACGGGAGCTCGGCGGACGCTTTTCCATTCCCGTAGCCTGCTGCGCCCGCCGACACGAAGTCAGCCACCTCGAGCAAGGCTGCCGCCGCGTCGTCGCCGAGTATGTCGGCGGTGAAATCGCGTTATATCTCGTCGACCGCGCTGCAGCCTGAGTCGACGGCCTTCCGCGGACGTCTACTCTTGCCGGCGCTTGCTTTCGACGGGCTTCATGCCCAAGCGCGTGAGCGTCGTCAGCACCAGTCGCTCGTGTTGCGACGCGCGCAGTTCTATCGGTTGTGTCAGTCGGGTCGTTTCGAAGACGAAAGACGGAATGCCGAGCTGCTCGGTCACCGAGCGCGCGAAGCTGCCGAGTGGTCCGGGCGCGATTTTGGTGAAGTGCTTCGTGCGCTGCTCGATGGAGGAGTTGATGTTTGCGAGCAAGTGTTTCGCCATGGGCGTGGTACGCCCGGTGACGCGGTCGTCGGGCACGACGACGATGGAGCTTCCCATCGTCTTCTTGTTTCGACGATTGAACCCCCAACCCTCGTGGAGGTCGAGGACCCAGTCCGGCGTCAGATCGGTAGTCAGCCGCCAGAGCGCGCTTGCGAGTTCGCCGCGCGGCTTTGCGCGCCACTTGGTCGGGAAGTTCCTGTTCAGGTCGGGATGCTTCGTGCGCGGAGAGTGCCGCGTACCGCTGGCCAACGCGGGGCGATTCGCCTCAGGCACCACGACGAGCTTTCCTCGGCTCGGCTGCCATCGGCGTATCCGCGACGCTGCCAAAGGGGGGGCGCGCTCGTCGCCGTGAATGCCGGCGACGACGAGGACCGTCGGTCCAGGCTTCTTCGAATCCGAAATGAAGAACTTGGTGGTCCAGCGCGTCGATGCCGCGAGCTCTCCGGACGAAGTGCTCGCCGCTGGGCCTGCAACCCCGATGGCACCCGCGGTTACGACCGCGGCGGCGATGACGAGCGAGACCCACGCGCGCACGAAGGGGACTTGCCACACGCTGCCGCCCGCGTCACGGACGCCCCGCTGGCGCACCAAGCCGGCTCGACAGGAACACATTGGCTCGAACGCGCCGGCGCGCTATTTCTAGCGCGTCCCGATGTCGAGATGGTTTTGTGCGTGTTTGCTCTCGTTGGGCCCAGCGTGTGGTGCCGATCCTCAGTCTCCGCCGGAGTCCGCCGCCGACATGGCGCCGATCTCGCCCGGGGACAGCGACGCAGCTGCAGATGTACCACGAGCCGAGCCAGTCAAAGCCCCGGCACCGTCCCATCCGACTGGTGCTCCGGCCGCACCACCACCGAAAGTTCCAGCGTTCCGCGGCGCCCAGTTCCCCCCGCCTGACTTCGAGCCGCCTCATCCTCGTTCGGCGGAGAAGGGCGACGGCCAGTGGACGGCGTTCGCGGACGCTGCCGCGGGGGATCACGCCGCGAGCGTGGAGCCTCCCGTCATGGTCCGTTCAGTCGTGCATCCACACAAGGTGAGCAAGTGGCACCGCGTCACGGTCGTGGCGATCGATCTGGCGAGGACGTCTCTCCACTTGGTCGCGGGTACCGAGGATCCGAAAACCTCCAAGGTGAAAAAAGAGCGGCGCTCTGGCCTCGTACCGAAGGCCCATCTCGATTCGGTGCTCGCCGTCACCAACGGCGGTTGGAAGTCGAACCACGGCCGCTATGGGATGAGGATTGGCGACGATATTTTTCTGCCACCGCGAGAGGACGCCTGCGCAATCCTTCTGAGTGAAGACGGTCTGGTGGAGATTGGGTCATGGGCGCGCCTATCGGAGCGGAGCGAGGCGATGGCGGCGTATCGCCAGGCGCCGCCGTGTCTGGTGGACAGCGGAGAGCTGCACGAGGATCTCGTAAGGCGTCAGGTTCGGCGCTGGGGCGGGCTCGACCCGAAGCGAAAGACGAGACGACGCTCGAGCCTAGGCATCGATGCGAGCGGCCGAATCTTGTTCTACGGGTTCGGCGAGGAAGTCGATGCGATGGGCTTGGCCGAAGGCATGCGCCACGTGGGTGCGAGGAGCGTCGCGCTACTCGACATCAACTACTCGTGGACACGTTTCTTGCTCGTGGGGCAAACGAGCACGGACGCCCCGCGGCGCATTACCTCGACCCTCGTGCCGAAGATGGTGCATCGCAAGCGCGGATACGTCGAACAATCCATGCCGCGCGACTTCTTTTACATTCGCCTTCGGCCATCGCCCTGAGCCCGCGTATACCGAGGGCCTCGCTGGGATCAGTCGAAACCTTCGGCGCCGAGCAGCTCGACGAGGGCGTTGAGTCGCGGTTCTGCGCCGTGCTCGAATCGGATCCCCATCCTGGCGGCCTCGTCCGGTCGTTTCTGGTTCCACGCGACTTCGCCGTTGAGGACCAGCGGGTCCCAGAGGGTGGCCGAGCTCACGCTCAACTGGACCGTGCTCGCGACCTCCGGCGCTTCGCTAACTTCGACGCAGGCGCCTCCGAGGCCAAGGTTCACGAGGCGCGCCTCTCGCTCCCAGCCCTGCCCAGGGCTAGACAAAGTGGCCGCGAGCGTGACAGGCCGCCTCGCCAAAGCCCGGAAGTGACGCTCTCCCGACACGGCGCCAAAGGTAGCATGGTCATTCTGCCGGCCGATCGCATCGGCAAAAAGCCCCGTAAAGCGCGACGCAAGTTTGGGGTTACTCTGGGACCACAGTACGATATACGCTGAAAAACTGCTGCCGGGGGGATCCTTCCGGACTGGAGAGAGAGCGTAGATGGCTCAGGACACGCGAAAAGATCCGCGCGCGAAAGTGCTGACGATGACGGTCCGCTACAAGAGCGCGACCATCGACGAGTTCATCGATCACCACTCCCACGACATCAGCCGCGGCGGGATGTTCATCAAGACGCCGTCTCCGTTCCCTCCGGGAACTCTGCTGAAGTTCGAGGTGAAAATCTCCGAGGAGCAGAAGGTCATGCAGGGCGTCGGCAGAGTCGTGTGGAAGCGCGAGCCGCCGGCGGCCGGCGAAGATCAACCCGCCGGGATGGGCGTGAAGTTCATCAAGATCGACACCAGCTCGAAGGCGACGATCGATACGCTCGTCACGGCGCGGGGTGGCGGTGAGGCGGCCTTCGAGGAGGGCGGCGGCGGCGGGCCGTCGGCTGCTCCGGCGGCGGCGTCGACCAGTCCGGCGGCCGCGAAACCCGCCGGGGGCCCGTCCGGCGGCCCGATCCGCAAAGCCACGATGATCGGTCTCGGTGCGGTGGGCGCCGCTGCGGCGAAACCATCGACTCCAGTCAAGTCGGAGCCGCCGCGCCCCGAGGCGAAAGGCGGCGACGACTCGACGTTCTTCCCCAAGTCCGACGACCCGTCGACGGGCGAGCCCGCGCCGGAGGACCGCACGATGATGCGGCAGGCGGCCGAGTTGCTCGAAGACGCCCTTCGTGAGGCGGGCGGGTCGATGGACGAGGTGGGTGACACAACGAAGCCGGACGAGAAAAAGGCCGAAGCGAAGCCCGACGACAAGAAGGCCGACGACAAGAAGGCTGACGACGAGAGCGACAAGAAGGTCGACGACGACGACAAGAAGGCTGACGACAAGAAGGCTGACGACAAGAAGGCTGATGACAAGAAGGCTGACGACAAGAAGGCTGACGACGATTCGGACGGCGACAAGAAGGCAGCCGCAAAAAAGGACGGCAAAGAGGGCACCCAGGCCGACAAGAAGGCCGAGCCGAAGAAAAAGAAAAAGAAGGAGCCGCTGAAAGGCGAAACCAAGCCGGCCACCAAGCAGAAGAAGAAGCCCGCCGTCGCTGCCGCACCACCGCCCGAAGAGGAAGAGGGTGGCGGGCTCGGAAAGGGGGTCATGCTGCTGCTCGGAGTCGCTGCTATCGGCGGTGCCATCTATTTCTTCGGGCAGAACCGCGACAAAGACCCAGAGCCCGCGCCGGTGGAGACCACCTCGACGGAGCAAGAGCCCCCGGCCGTGGAAGAGCCGACCGCCGAACCCGAACCGGAGCCTCCGCCCGCCGAGGTGGATGCCGGGGAAGAAGAGGCGCCAGATGCTGGAGCAGCGGAGGTGAAGGATCCCGAGCCAGAACCAGCAGCCGAGCCGGAGGCCGCCCCGGAGCCGCCCAAGCCCAAGCCCAAGCCGCCGCCGCCGAGGCCCCGGCCTAAGCCCCGGCCGAAGCCGAAGCCCGCGCCAGAGCCACCGCCAGAGCCGCCGCCCGCTGCGCCTGCCCCAGCCCCGGCGCCCGCACCGGCTCCTGCGCCAGCTCCAGCGCCAGCGCCAGCGCCCGCACCGGCGCCCGCGCCCGCTCCGCCGCCTGGCGGAAGCGACAACCCCTACTGATGTGCGCGCGGGTTGGCGGCCGAGCTGCCCGTTAGCCCAAACCCTGCAGAAACGGGTTGGTGCGTCGTTCGACGGCGATGCTCGACTCCGGGCCGTGCCCGGGGACGACGCGCGTGCCGTCATCTAGCGACAGTAGGCGCGTTTCGAGCGAGCGCACGATCTGGCCGTGGTCTCCGCCCCAGAGATCGGTTCGGCCAATGCCTCCCCGAAAAAGCGTGTCGCCACTGAAGAGGCACGGCTCGCCATCGACGTCGACCAGGAAGCTCACACTGCCCGGCGTATGCCCCGGAGTGTGCAACACGCCGAGCTCGATTTTCCCGGCTCGGATCGAGAAGTCGTCGGTGAGAGTGCCCCGCATGTCGCACTTTTCCGGTTCGGGGATCCCCAACATCGCGGCTTGAATCGGCAGCATGTCGTAGAGGAATCGATCGGCTTCGTGGATGTGGGCTTCGGCGCCCGACCAAGTTTGCAGCGGAGCGGTTGCGCCAACGTGATCGATGTGGGTGTGGGTGTGCACGATCGCGTGAGCTCTGAGGTCGCGGGCCTCGAGCTCGCCGCGGATTTTTTCGAACTCGCCCCCTGGATCCACGACGATCGCGAGTCCGGAATCGGGGTCCGCGATGATCGAGCAATTGCAGCCCAGCGGGCCGACGGGGAACGTCTCGACGAGCACCGGCGTACACTATCACGCAGGTTCCGGCCGGTTTCTCCGGGCGGGCCCGCCCCGAAAACCCGGGCCGGGTCGAAAATTCCGCTGAATTTTCAGCTTCGCGGTTCAGGAAGTCGAGTCACCCCGCCGCCCACCTGTCGCGACTAGACTGAGCGACCCCATGTCCGACCCGCCCGATCCCGGGAAGTCCGCGAACGAGGCGAGCGCCGAGCGACTCGCGGGAGCCGTGTTGGCGGATCGCTATCGGATCGACCGCTTGGTGGGCGAGGGCGGAATGGGTCGCGTCTATTGCGCCGAACACGTCGCGATGCGCAAGCGAGTCGCGATCAAGGTGCTGCATCGCCAGCTCGGTCAGGTCCCCGATATCGTGGCGCGCTTCGAGCGCGAAGCGATGGCTGCGGCGAACATCGACCACCCGAACGTCGCTGCGGCTACCGACTTCGGCAAGCTTGACGACGGATCGATCTTCTTGGTGCTCGAGTATGTCGAGGGTCGAAGTCTTCGAGACGAGATCGACAAGGGCCCGGTGCCTTACGAGCGCGCGTTGAAGATGGGCCGGCAGATCGCGTCGGCGCTCGCCAGCGCCCACGCGCTGAAGATTGTCCACCGGGATCTGAAACCCGAGAACATCATGCTCGTCGACAAGCCGGAGGAACCGGACTTCGTCAAGGTTCTCGACTTTGGTATCGCCCGGGTTCCGATGCCGCAAGCGTCAGAAAACGCCGCCACCGATGCATCGACCGTGAACGCCGACAAGCCCATCACCAAAGTGGGCATGGTGTTCGGCACGGCGGAGTACATGCCGCCGGAGCAGGCACTCGGACAACCGGTCGATGGTCGCGCGGATATCTACTCGCTCGGCGTCATCCTCTACGAGCTCGTCTCGGGACGTCGACCCTTCAGCGGAAAGACGCAGGTCGAGGTGCTCGGCCAACAACTACAAAAGCCACCTCCCAGCTTAGCGGACGTCGCGCCGGATTCGTTGACTCCGCCGACGGTGGAGCAGTTCATTCAGCACCTGTTGTCGAAGGACGTCGGCCAGCGGCCGGAGACTGCCGAGGCCGTCGTGGCGGCGATCGACGCGATGATCGGCAGTCCTCGCTCCGCCATGGGTTCGAGGCCCGGATCCCTGTCGGATGTCGCCTCCTATCCCGACGGCGAAGTTGGCTCGTGGCCTGGGGGCCGCCCGCGCATGCCGACAGGCTCGGTGCCGGATGGTCGTTTGCCGAGCCAAGGCTCGATCCCGGACGTGCTGCAGCCGGGTGTCGTACGCGCATCGGTGCGAGACGGCTCGATCGCCGATGGGCGGGTGTCCGGCGGGCATCGAGCTCACTCGACGGGTGTCGGCGCGTGGGTGGCTCGGCTGCCCGCCCCGCTCAGCTCGATTCCACCGGTAGGCTGGATGGTGGCTCTCGCCGTCGTCGTGCTCGGCGGCCTGGGTGCCGTGCTCATGGGGGTGGTTTCGGCTTCGGGACCTGAGGGGGCGGATGAGGTCACGGCGTCCGACGGGACGACCGTGCCGGCGAATCCCGATGCCGAGCTGGCTCTAGAGCTCGCTCGAGCCAAGGCCGATGGAGTCGAAGCCCTCGAGGTGCTCACCAAGAAGCACCCCAAGGATACGAAAATTCTGATCGAGCTCGCCAAAGCCCACGAGCTTGGCAAAGACGAGGTCGCGGCAGTCGCCGCCATCGGCCGCGCCCTCGCGATCGATACCGACGTCAGGAAGAATCCGAAGGCGGGCAAGCTCTTGTGGCGCGCTGCCATCGGGAAAAAAGCACGCGACGCGGCGTTCGACTTGCTCGAAGGCCCGATGCTCGAGGCGGGCGCCGACATTATCTACGATCTCGTGATCACTCCGGGGCTCGAGCAGAAGGTTCTCACCCGTGCCGAAAAATTTCTCGCTTCGAAGTCGTTCCAAAGCAACTCGTCACCCGCTCTCAACGTCGTAATCGGGCTTCGGAGCGCCAAGCAGTGCGCGCAGATGCACGGGCTCTTGCTGCGAGCAAAAAACGTCGGTGACAAGCGCGCGCTGAAGTATCTGCGACGCTACGAGAATCGAATGGGGTGCGGCCGAAACGGGGCGAGGGACTGTTTCCCATGCATGCGGGCCGACGACCGCCTGAGTGAGGCCATCCGGGCGATCGAGAAGCGCGAAAAGGGTTGAGCCGGGCGGCTCAGGGCTTCTTGGTTTTGGCCTCGCGCAGCGCCAGGTGCACGAGCTTGCGGAACGCGGGCAGCGGCTGGGCGCCCGAAAGAAAGAAGTCATTGACGAAGAACGCCGGCGTGCCGTTGACCGAGAGCTGCGCCGCGACCGCCAAATCGCGGTCGATCGCCGCATCGTGGCGGCCGTCAGCCAACGCTGCTCGGAAGCGCTGAACGTTCAGACCGATCGCCTGACCGTGGGCCACGAGCTGGTCCTCTTTCATGCCGTTCTCGCGGTGCTCGAAGATCCGGTCGTGCATCTTCCAAAATGCCGCGTCGCCCCGTTGGGCTTTCGCTTCGAGGGCTGCGGCTGCGGCTGGACGCGCGTCGTGGTGAAACCCGAGAGGATAGTTCCGCCAGACGAAACGGATTTTTCCCGGGAATTCCTTTTCGAGGGCCTCGAGGGTCGGCACCACGTGACCGCAGAAGGGGCACTGGAAGTCTTGAAACATCTGGATGACGACGGGCGCGTTCCGGTTGCCTCGAGAAGGCGCGCTCGCGGGTGCCGAGCCGATGGCACGTCGCTCGGGAGGGTCGGGGCGGCGGGCGTCTTTGGTGAGCTGCTCGTACAGATGGGCGCGGGAAACGCCGGCTCGGCCGAGCTTCTCGGCCTCGGCCAGCTCCTCCACGACGCGCTCGGTGAACGCCTCGAGAGGTTTTGCCCCGGCGAGACGATGTCCGTTCACGAAAAAGTGCGGCGTGCTCGTGGCGCGCACGTCCCACGCCAGAGCGACGTCTTCTTCGATGTCGTCGTGGGTCGAGCGTGCGAGCGCGCGTTTCACCTTCCAGGTCGTCAGACCGAGGTCGTTTGCGATCGCCAGTAGGCCGGACGGCTCGAGATCACCCGCGAAGAGTTTGTCCGTCGCGGTCCAGAACCCCGGCTCGCCCTGCTGGCTTCGGGCTTCGATGGCGAGCAGGGCCGCTGGTACGGCCCTCGGATGAAACGCCAATGGGTTGTGCTTGAACACCACCCGGACGTCTGCCGGGTAAAGCTCGAGAAGTTTCTTCATCGTGGTGAGGCCGCGCGCGCAGTAGGGACACTGAAAATCCAGGAACGCGACGATGGTGACGGGCGCGTCCGCCGGCCCGAGCGCCGGCGAATCTCCGACCGGCACGAACTGGCGAACATTCTCGTCGACCGTCGGGCGACTCGCAGCCCCGGGTTCGGGGGTGGGAGAGAAATTGGCTTGGACCCGCCGGTTGTAGACCGCGCCTGACGGCACCCCCTGTCGCACGAGGTCTCCGGCGGCCCGGAGCTCGTCGTCGATGACTTGGCGAAACTTGATGATCGGTTGAGCGCCATGAATCGTTCGACCGTTGACCCGGAACGCTGGAGTGCCCGAAGCTCCGAGGCGCTCGGCCAACTCGACGTGCCGAGCGATTTTTGCGGCGGCTCGCCGGCCGCGCGCATGTTGCTCGACCTTTTCGACATCGAGCTCGAGCTGCGCGGCCCATAGCCGGAGGTTGTCGTCGCTCAGCGCCGTTCGGTGGGCGAACAGCTCGGTGGCGTAGGTCAGGAACGCGTCAGCTCCCCCGACTTCGAGCACCGCTTCGCTGGCGAGGGCCGCGGGCATCGCGCGCGGATGAAAGGGGAGCGGATGGTGCTTGAAGACTACCCGCAACTGGTCGCCGCCGTACTCGTCGGCGAGCGTTCGAACCGTGGTGAACGCCTCGCCACAGAAACGGCACTGGAAATCCATGAAGGCGACGATGGTGACGGGCGCGCCCCGCGAGCCCCACACGGCGTCGTCGTCGCCGACCGGGATGATTGACGAGCGTTCGTACCCGCTTGGGGCCAAAACGAGTGATGGCGCAGCCTCGCCTGGTGCGGTCGTTTCGGCTGGTGCGGTGTTCGCGCCAGCTCCGGGCGCTCGGGCCGCGCAGCCGAGAAGGCCGAGGCCGAGAAACAGAAACGCCACGAAACGAGCTATCGACCTTCTTACGACAGCCCGCTCGTGGCGGTTCCTCGGGGTGCTCTTCATACCGGCTCAGTGTGACGGGTCACGCGCGCCGGTGCGAGGAGTCGGGCCCGGCCGGGGCCGGGCCCTGTCCCCACTCGCGCTGCTACTTCTTTGCCAGAGCCTTGTCGATCTGGGCCTTGAACGCCGGGAAGGGCTGGGCACCGCTGATGAAGTTCCCGTCGATGACGAAACCAGGGGTACCGGTCACTCCAGCTTTTTGAGCCATGGCCTTGTTCGCGTCGACCTTGGCCTTGTGTTTGTTGCTGTCGAGGGCGGCCTTGAACTTCGTCATGTCGAGACCGATCTCTTGGGCAATTTTCTCGAGCGCCGGGCGCTTGATCTCTTTCTGGTTCGCGAACAGCTTGTCGTGGAACGCCCAGAAGCCATCGTTGCCCTTTTGGGCAAACGCCTCGTGGGCGGCTTCGGACGCCAGGGGCGCGTCCTGGTGGAATGGCAACGGCAGGTCGTGCCACACGATGGCGACCTTGTCGCCGTACTCTTTTTTCACCTGGTCGAGCGTCGGGAGAACCTTGCTGCAGTAGGGGCACTGAAAGTCCGAGAACTCGTGCACGATCACCTTGGCGTTGAGCTTGCCCTTGATGGGGTCGCTCTTCGTGGGCGGGGGCACGTCCTTCTTGTCCTCACCCTTCGCGGTTTTCATGATGGTCGCGTACACCTGGGCACGCGGCGTGCCCTTGGCGACCATCGCTTTGGCCTTCGCGAGCTCTTCGTCGATGAGCTTCTTGAAGTTGTCGAAGGGCTGCGCGCCGCTCAGTCGACGACCGTTGATGAAGAAGTGCGGCGTGCCGCGGGCCTGGAGCGCCTGCGCGAGCTCCATGTTTTTGGCGATCAGCTTGCCGAAGGTGTCTCCGTCGATCGCCTTTTTCACGGTGTCCCAGTTGAGGCCGAGCTTGTTGGCGACTGCTTGCAGATCGGCGTCTTCGAGCTTCGGGTGACTCTCGAAGAGGGCGTCGTGGGCTTGGAAATACTTGTCGTGTCCGCCGGACTTGCGCGCTACGTGCGCTAGCGTCGCGGCAGGTTTCGCCCGCGGGTGGAACGGAAGGGCGTTGTCCTTCCACACGATGCGGACGTCGTCCTTGTAGGTGTCCTTGATCTGCTTGAGTGTCGGCCCGACACGCTTGCAGAAGGGGCACTGGTAGTCGGACCACTCGACGATCGTCACGAGGGCGTCCTTTTTGCCCTGGATCGGGTCTTCGTCGAAGACCTCTGCTTTCCAGACGGTCGTGTCGACCGGCGGCGCCTGGGCCTTTTGCTGCTGCTGCGGGTTCGCCGGGGCGGCCTTGTGGTTGGCCTTGGTGCGCTCGACGTACACCGCCGCGCGCTTCGTTCCGCCCTTGAGCAGCGCTTCGGCTTCTTTGAGCTCGGCGTCGATGACTTCCTTGAACTTCGGGAAGGGCTGCGCGCCGCTGACGGTCACCCCGTTGATCCGGAAATGCGGTGTGCCGCGGGCTCCGATGGACTGGGCCATGGCGAGATCCTTGTCGACCTTGGCGGCGTGCTTTTTCGACGAGTAGGCCGCCTTGAACTTCGCGACGTCGGCGCCGGCTTGTCCCGCCCAAGTCTCGTAGTTGGCGTCGTTCAGGCTTTTCTGATTCTGGAAGGCCAAGTCGTGGAACTTCCAGAATGCCTCGTGGCCAGCGACCGCGAAGACGGTTTGCGAAGCCTCGTGCGCGCCGCGAGCGTTCTTGTGGAAAGGCAGTGGGTTGTGCTTCCACACGATGCGCACCTTCTTCGGCCCGTAGGTGTCCTTGATCTGCTTCATCGTCGGGTTGACGCGGCTGCAGAATGGGCACTCGAAGTCGCTGATCTCCACGATGGTGACCAGTGCGTCCGGATCGCCCCACGCCGGATCGTCCTTGGTGACCGGCACAGGCGAGGCGCTGTGGTCGAGGCCGCCGCGTGCGCTCGCCGATTCAGGACCGATGTCCGCCACGCCGCGGTTTCGGTCGATTCCGTAAGTCAGCATCGCCCCTGCCAGGAAGCAGAGGATGAAGCCGACGATGGCTGTTCCCTTGTTCATACTGTTTCTCTCTTTCGTCGAAAAAATTCAGTGGGTGCTCGTTCGAGCGCGGGGATGGCATCATCCCCGCGCCCCATGGGGGCATTCGCACGGAGCGTCCGACTTCGAGCATGTCGGCCGTCTCTTCGTTTCTCGTGGTGCGAACGGCGTCTACGCGCGCGGCGGTCGGAACACTGGTCGGTTGATGCCGCTTCGTGCGGGATCGAGGTCGGCGGAGCCCGCGGGCTGGACTCCGCTTCGGGGGATGGGGGGCACCGAAAATCCGGTGGCTGCGGCTTGATCGCCGCGAGCGGCCGGAAGCGGCAGTGCTTCGGGGGCTCCCGGCGTGGCTGGACCGAGGTCCGCTAGATCCAGATCCTCACATTCCACAGCGCGCAGCTCTCCGCTCTGAGCGGCGGGCGCGGGCATGGGTGCGATCACGCTCGCCGGGGTGTCTCCACACATCGGTGCCACCGTCAGCGCCAACGCCGGAGCGCTGGCGCTCATTGCCGCAACGAGCATCAGCACTCGGATGGCCCATTGCAGCGCGCGGCGGCGGGCGTGTGTCGTGGAGGAGCGACCCATTCGGAAGCGCCGGGAGTTTAGGCGGCGAGTCGGTGTTTCGCCACCAAGTGAGCTGGCGGAAGCCTAGTCCGGCACGCCGCTAGGACAATCAGGTGAGCGTGATCATTCCAGTTCCGGAACTTCAATGAGTCCGTGGACTTGCCGGCGACAGAAGTTTGCCTACCTTATCCTACATTGGCACCATGGCGTTATGGCGGCCTCCCCGATCGAAGACAAGTCCTCAAAACCCAAGAAGAATTCAGCGCCCCCGGCGAAACCGAAGCCGGAATCGTCGGGCGGCGACTTCGATCTGCCGCGGGCGTTTGGACGGCTCACCCTTCTGAGGCACGTGGCGCGCGGCGGCATGGGTGAGGTCTACCTCGCCGCGACCGGAGGAATCGAGGGCGCCGAGCGGCCCTGCATCGTGAAAATCATCCGACGCGAATACGCCGACGACAAGTCGTTCCTTGCACGCTTTTTCGACGAGGCACGCATCCAGGCTCAGTTCCAGCATCCTGGCGTCGTTCAGGTGCTCGAGGCGGCGACGGACGAAACCGAAAAACCGTTCGTCGTTCTCGAGCACGTGGAAGGGCGGAACCTGAGCGAGGTGCGCCACCGGGCGCAGCAGCTCAAAGTGCGCGTCGATTGGGCCGACGCCGTAGCCGTCGGCATCACCCTCGGCGACGGGCTCGCGCACGTGCACGAGCGGACCGACGCGAGCGGCAAACCACTCGAGATCTGCCACCGAGATCTCAGCCCGCAAAACGTCATGGTCGGCTACGCCGGCGACGTGAAGGTGATCGACTTCGGCACGGCCCGCGGAGAAAACCGACGCTGTCGGACCGTGGCGGGCATCGTCTTCGCGAAGCCCGGGTATGTCGCGCCAGAGGTGGCCAACGAGACTCCCGGGGGGCCGCCCGCAGATCTCTACGCGTTCGGCATCATGATCTGGGAGCTGATCGCCGGCCGGCGGTTTCTGTCCGGCGAGGCTTCGGCGCACATGGCTGCCGTCGGAAAAGGAAGTCGTCACCCGACGCCCCTCGCGGGTCTGACCGACGCCCCCCCGGAGCTCGACGCGATCATCGGCAAGCTCACCGCTACGCGCGTCGAAGATCGGTACGCTTCGGCGCGGGACGCGGCCAAGGACCTGGCTTCCGTCCTGTCCCACGCTCCGAGCCTCGCGAACGGCGAGCGAAGCGTTCGTGCGCGGATCGCGCATCTGATGCAGCGCCTTTATCCCTCGGAGCCTGCACGCTCACGCGGGGAGTTCGCTCGCCTCGTCGCGAAGGCCCGCAAGCTCGAGCCGAAACCCCTGCTTGCGGTGGCGTCGCCGACCCCCGCTCCGGCAAATCCGGGGGAGGAAGGCACTCTGCCAGGCACGAGGTATCGCATAGTCCGCCAGATCGCCCAGGGTGAAATGGGCGTCGTCTACGAAGCGTTTCATGTGGACCTCGGCCGTACGGTCGCGCTCAAGGTTCTGCCCGTTGAGAGCGCGGTCAGCGACGAGGCGGCCGAGCGATTTCGCACCGAGGCTCGTGCGATCGCCAAGCTCCGCCACGAGGGCATCGTCGAGCTGCACGACTTCGGCGTGTCCGGCAACGGTCAGCCCTACTACGCGATGGAGCTGCTCAAGGGGGAGACCCTCGAACGCTACCTGGACCGGGAAAAAGGCACCGATTGGCGCGAAGCCGTCGAGCTCGGGATCCAAGCGTGCCGCGCGCTCGCTACGGCGCACGAAGCTGGAGTCGTGCATCGAGACATCAAACCGGCAAACCTGTTTCTCACGAGTGACGGTTCGCTCAAGGTGCTCGACTTCGGGGTCGCGAAGAGCGCTGCGATCGACGAGGCGCCCGGCGACGAAAAGAACGGATTGGCGCTGCTCGGTACACCCGAGTACATGGCGCCGGAGCAGATTACCGGCGAGGCCGTGGACGCCCGCAGCGACGTCTACGCGCTCGGCGCCGTGCTCTACGAGTTGGTGACCGGAAGGTTGCCCCACGTGGGGCACAGCACCGTCGAGCTACTCGATGTGAAGCTCCACAAAGACCCCGAGCGACCCCGACTCCGGGCTCCTCAGCGCGGCCTGCCGCCGTGCCTCGACGAGGCAATCGTGCGAGCGCTCCATCGCGAGCCGGCGTTGCGGTTTCAGAACGTCGACGAGATGCGTGCGGCGCTCGAGGAAGCCCGTCGCGAGCCGGTTCGGCGCCGCGCTCGGCGCCGAGCGGTGGCGCTCACCGCCATGGCCACCCTCGGGGCGATCATCGGCACCGTCGTCGCCACCGCCTCGGTCGGCGACGAGGTGCGCGCGCGGGCTGCGGCGGTCGTCGAGCCGGCGAGGTCGACGCTGTCGGCGCTCCGGCCTGCATCTTCGGAGCTAGTTCTGGCTGTCATCGAGCTGCCTGACGTCGACGAGCCGGTGTTCGAGCTCGAGCGAGCGCCCGCTCCTGCCGTCAATCCCGCGCTCGCGGCGTCCAACGCCGAGCAGCCCCCGCCCGTCGTAGAGGCCGACGTGGAGGCTGGAATGGAGCCCGACGCGGAGCCCAAGCGCGCGGAGGCGCCGGCCGACGTGGGCAAACCCGACGCCCCGGCCGCAGAAGCGGAAGCAGCCGAGGAGCAGCCGCCGTCCTCCGAGCCCGCGATCGCCAAGAACGACCCGGAAGAGCAGCTCGCCGCCGTCGAAGCCGAGCTCGAGCGAGCCCGAGCCTTGATGGCGAAAAATGTCATCGCGGGATACGATTTTTTCCGTCGGATCGCGAAGAAGCATCCCGAGCACGCCCGGGCCCTCGAGGCCTGGTCGAAGTCAGCCATCGCCACCAAGGCCTGGGGAGACGCTCTTCGGGCGGCCCGTCAGTGGGCCAAAGTGGATGAGAGCCCGCAGGCCCAAGTGCACCTAGCCCGGATGCAGCGGACGGTTGGCCGAACCTCCGAGGCGAGGGCCACGCTGCGTCGAGTCGTCGCCGATCACCCCGACAATGTCGAGGCCGTGGCGCTCCTCGAGCACCTCGGCAGCCGCCGCGTGGCCCTCAAGGACTGAGTCGCCGAGACCCTCCGGATCCCAAAAGAGCCGGAAGTTGCGTCCACGCCACCGCGAAGCGGTTTACGCAGGGTCACCCCGGTCTCATGTTTGCTAGTCGTTAGGGCCACTTCATGGCGTCCCCGTCGATCAGCGCTTCCGGTGCGAACGTAGTCACGACGGGCTCGCCGTATTGGGTGGTGCTCCGCCTCGCCGCTCCGACGGTGATGGCGATGATGACTCAGAGCATTGTCAACGAAATCGATATCTGGTTTTTCGGCCAGCTGCCCCACCCGGAATCGTCGAACGCCCAGGCGGCGCTTTTTCCTTCGCTGGTGCTGCTGTGGATGTTCGGCGGTTCTCTGAGCGCCATCTCAGTGGGTACTCAGGCCATCACGGCGAGGCGCTTCGCCGAAAAAAAGCACAGCGACGCCGGTGCGGTGTTGTTGAACGCGTGGTTCTTCTCGGCGCTCGCGGGCGTCACGTTTACCGCAATTTGCTACCTCTTGTTGCCGGTGATTCTGCCGGTCGTTTTCAAAGTGGCGGAGGTGCGAGAGGCGGCGGAAGGGTATCTCCAGTGGCGATTGCTCGCCATCACGAGCATGGCGATCACTTTTTCGTTCAAGGCGTTCTTCGACGGCATAGGAAAAACTCACGTGCACATGGTCAGCGCGATCGTGATGAACATCGCGAACGTCATTTTCTGCATCATGTTCATCTTCGGCAATTGGGGCGCGCCTCGCATGGGAATGGCGGGGGCCGGCGTCGCCGCGTTCATCGCGACGTGGATCGGTCTTGGCATCATGGTGCTGTGGGCGGTGTTCCCGAAGTACCTCGAACTCTATCAACCGTTTCGCATGAAAAAGTGGTCGAAGCGACTGACTTGGGACGTGCTCAAGTTGTCGATCCCGAGCGGTGTGGCGACCATCGCGGTGATGAGTGGGTTCTTGCTGTTCAGCATCATCGTCGGCTACTTGGACAGCCCGGACGGGCCCGCTCTCGTCCCGAAGCCCGGCGAAAAAGTCGAAGCGGTCAACGGCGCCGCGACGACGGTCGTCGTCGGCGTGCTCAAGCTCACGTTCACGGCGTGCCTCGCTTTCGGAACGTCGACGGCTACTCTCGTCAGTCAGTCGCTCGGCGAGGGGGACGCCAAAAAAGCCGACAAGTTCGGCTGGGTCTCGATTCGACTCGGCCTGATCATTTTTGGTGTGGTCGGCCTTCTCGAAGGCGTGATTTTTCCTCGCCAGATCATCTCGTTCTTCAACGACAGCCCGGCGGTTCTCGAGGCCGCCATGCTCCCGATGAGGATGATGGGCATCTGCACTCCGGTCATCGCCGTTGGCATGATTTTCACGCAGGCGCTTTTTGGTGCGGGCAACTCGCGGTTCGTCATGATCGCCGAGCTCCTGCTGCACTTCCTGTGTTTGGTGCCGCTCGCCTGGCTACTCGGCGTGACTCTCGAGCTGGGTCTGGTTGGCATCTGGAGCGCTGCTGTCGCCTACGTTATCGGCCTCGCCGGCGTCATGACCTGGAAGTTCGCCAGCGGCGACTGGCACGGCATCAAGCTCTAACCCCGAAGCGTCAATCGTCCTTCATGAGCTCGTCTTCGAGGTCGTCGAGGTTGTCGGAGTCGAGGGCATCGTCCCCGTCGTCTTTCTCTTCGTCGTCCTCGTCGTCGTCTTCGCCCATCAAGTCTTTTTCGAGCTCGTCGAGGCTATCACTCTCGCTGCCGTCGTCGTCGTCCTCGCCCATGAGGTCTCTTTCGAGCTCGTCCATCGAGTCCCCATCAGTCCCGTCGCTGTCTTCGTCCTCGAGATCGTCTTCGGGCTCTTCGATCTTGAGGCCGATGTCGGTTCCACTGCCGAACTTGTCACGGTCCTCGTCGGTGCACGGAAGCGGATTGTTTCGGTCCTCTTGCACGCACTGCATCAACCACGCTTCTCGTGGAGGCTCGTTGTAGCGCGCGGCTTGAGCGCGGCTGAGGGCGATGTCGCCCTCGACGGCGACGGTGGAAAGCTGGGGCACTGTCATCAGCAGAACCAGCCCGACGAGGAGGATCGCGATGAATGGAACGGCGATCCGATACAGCGAAATCATCGGCCGGTTGAACCGGAAGCTCGCCACGAACAAGTTCTGGCCGAGCGGCGGGCTCAGGTAGGCAATCTCGAGGTTCAAGAGGAACATCATTGCCAGGTGGAAAGGCGACAGCTCGAACTTCGCAGCGAACGGGATCAACAGCGGCACGGCGACGAGGATTGCGCTGAACCCATCCATGACCATGCCCTGGATGTAGAGGAAGATGTTCAGGGTGATCAGGAAGTGCCACCGTTCGGTCACGCCCATCGACGTGACCCATTCGAAGATCTTGCTCGGGATCTGCTCGCTGATGATGAAGTTCGTCAGCGCCATGGCCATGCTCATGATGAGCAGCACGGCGCCGGCGAGCGCCATGGAGTTCTTGGCGATGCGCGTGAGATCTTTGAACTTGAGGTCTTTGTAGACGTAGACCTCGATGATCCAGACGTACAGGGCGGCCAGGGCGGCAACTTCGTCGATGCCCGTGAGGCCGGTCATCAGCCCGCCGAGAATGAGGACGGGAATGCCCATCTCCCACTTCATCATCCACATCGCGGCGCCCATTTCGCGGAAGTCCGGCCGGGTCAGCGGGATCTTCTGCTTGATGCCGATGTAGCCGGCGTGGATGCCCAACAGCGCGATGACCATGAAACCGGGAATGATCCCGGCCTTGAAGGCTTTGGTGAAGTCGATACCCGCAACGAGCGAGTACACGAGAATCGGCAGCGACGGCGGTAGCAACAGTCCCAAGCTGCCGCCGGTCATGACGAGACCGAGGGAATAGTCCTCGGCGTAGCCTTTTTTGCGCAACGCGGGATAGAGCAACCCGCCGATGGCCACGATGGTGACCGCGCTTCCGCCGGTCAGTGTCGTGAAGAACGCGCTCGCGAAGATGCACACGATGGCCAGGCCGCCCGGCATCCACCCGAAGAACGCATTCGACGCCCGAACGATGCGGCTCGGGGTCTGGCTCTCGGCCATGACATAGCCGATGAAAGTAAAGAGCGGCACCGTGACCAAAATCGGCGATCCGGCGAAGCGCTCGTCGAGAACATCGGGCGCCAGGAACCGGACGAAGCGCAGCTCCTCGTTGTCGTGGAGCAGCCAGGAGAGCTCGGTGGTGCCCGCCATGACGGCGAACACGGGTGCGCCGATCAGAGCAAAAACCAGAACGAAGAGAAGAATGATCATTCTTTCTCCGCCTTCTTGTCGTCGGCCTTCTTGTCGTCGGCCTTCTTGTCGTCGGCCTTCTCGTCGTCGGCCTTCTTGTCGTCGGCCTTCTCGTCGTCCGCCTTCTTGTCGTCGGCCTTCTTGTCGTCGGCCTTCTCGTCGTCCGCCTTCTCGTCGTCCGCCTTCTTGTCGTCGGCCTTCTTGTCGTCGGCCTTCTTGTCGTCGGCCTTCTCGTCGTCCGCCTTCTCGTCGTCGGCCTTCTTGTCGTCGGCCTTCTCGTCGTCGGCCTTCTTGTCGTCCGCCTTCTCGTCGTCGGCCTTGTCGTCGGTCTTCTTGTCGTCGTCGGCCTCTTTTTCGTCCGTTTCGTCCGGTTGCTTCTTGTCCTTGGGTTCTGGATCGGACTTGTCTTTGACGTCCTTCTTCTTCGCGCTGTCCGGTTCCCTGTCGTCGTCGTCGTCGTCGTCGTCGTCGTCTCCGCCGTTGCCCTCGCTCGACGAGTCGAAGTGATCGTCCTCGGACTCGGAGTCGATGCCGACGTGACGGCTCACCACCAAGAGCGACCGCAGCAAGAAGCGCAAGGCGATGATCAGCAGGCCCAGCGGAAACACGAGGTTTGCCGCGTGGATCAGCTCACCGCGCGGCTCGCCCTTGCCCGGCACGACCAAGATGGGGGACCGCAGCTCGTCTGGCTCCACCTTGAGGCCGTCGATTTTCTCTTTCCCGTAGCGTTCGGCGAAATCCTCGTCGTCGAGCCACTGATTCCACTCAGCGCCGGTGAACCACCCGGAATAAGGCTCGTTCTTGAAGACGATGTGCGGCGTGCTCTTGAGGTCGAGCTTGATCTGTTTTCGCGCGATGAAAAAGTGCTCGCCGATTTCGTCGTAGACGGCTTCGACCTTTTCCCCCGGCTTCGCGTCAGCGCGCGCCCCGAAGTTCTCGATGGCGATGTGATCGAAGAACCCCCAGGAGGCCGACAAACAAACCATTGCCGCTCCGACCCAACCGATCAGCACGACGGGCACTCGCGCCTTGGGGCTGATGAATCGCGTGACCAAGTCGATCGTGATGTGCTTGCCCGCGGCGGTCGCCAACGAGCCACCGAGCAGCGCCAACATCAGGGTGAGGCGCGTGCCGACGCCCCGCAGCCCACCGAGCAGCGTCAAGAACGACGCCTGCTGGTACCAGTTGAGCAGGTTGGAGGCGTAGTCGACCCCGACGTTGGACCAGTACTTCGCCGTATAGATGCCGATGAAGATCCCGGCGATGGCCCCGATTCGCTGGGCCATGACGCCCTGCTTCTTGAGCACGTAGTAGGCGCCGAGCCCGAGAAAGAGCGCTGCGAAGATGGCGCGAAAGACGACTCCAGCGTTACTCCCGCTGCCGGGCGGCGAGCTCATGCCCTTGAGCACGACCCACGCGCTCAGCGAGACGATTTCGAGGATGAGCACGACGACGCAGAGCCACGCCTCGAACTTCGTCCACGACTCGTCCAGTCGCACGAGCGGGCGCCCCCAGGCCGCCGGTTTCTGCCGGTCCCCTTCGTCGCTATTGCCGCTCGACTCCTCGGCGGTCGGCTCGGGGTCCTTCCCCGCGTCCTCCTCCGAGCCGTCGTCGGCATCGTCGCGCTCGTCGCCGGCCATGGGCAGCCGACTTTATGCCGAAATTGACGCCGTCCGTCATTACCTAAGCGCAGGAGGGCCCATGGGCCTCGCCCCGGCTGACTGGTCGACGGGCCCCGCGCGCCTGCGCGAGTCCGAGCTCGTGCATACAAAAGACTCGAGCCGGCCCATGGGGGGGCCGGCTCGGGCTGCTTTTGTGCGGTCGCGGGCTCTCAGCAGGCGCCGATGTCGCTCAGCACCTTGCCGGGAATCGCGCCCTTGAGCCGGCCGCAGGCGGCCTTGAACACCTTGTTCCAGGCATCTTTCTCCGACTGCGTCGCGTCGTGGACCTTCATCTTCTTCTTCAGCCGGTCGAAGGCCTGATCGTCAGCCTTGCGAATGCGGCGCGTCAGCGCCTTGGCCGCCTTCTTGCCGGTCTTCAGCAGGATGTCGCGCTGGTCGGCGGGCAGGTTGTTGAGCGCCTTCTTGCTCATCACGACGGCGCCGATGCCGAAGTATGTGGCATTGGTGTTGATGTGGTCGAGGCGAGAGGCCCATTGGAGCTGCTCGGCCGCGAGCGACGGCGTGTTCATCACGTTGATCTCGCCGCTGTTGAGCTTGGGCAGGAACTCCGTGACCGATCCGGGCACCGGGGTGACTCCGCCGATGACCTCGTAGATTTTCGGCGCGATGATGTCGTCGCGAATTGCCGCGGGCTTCTTGCCTTTGAGGTCGTTCGGATGCTTGACGAAGAACCCCTTGCTCATCACACGGCCGATGCCGACGTCACCCCAACCCGTGATCATGAAGTTTTCGGCCTTGACGGCCGCTTCGAAGTCGGGCGCCAGCTTGGCGCGCGCCGCGTCGAGGTCCGCCCACGTCTTGAAGGCGCCGGGGAACTGAAGCGCCAGAATCGGCTTGTAGATGGCCGAAAGCCCGACGGCGGTGATCGCCGCACCGTGAAGCTGGCCGGACTTGATCTTGCCGACTACGCCCTTCTCCGGGCCCGCGGTTCCGTTCCAGTACCAGGTGACGTCGACACCACCCTTGGTCATCTTCTTCACGGCCTTCGACCAGGTGGTGAAGACCTTGCCCCACGGACTGCGCTTCGGCGCGAGCGTGGCGAGCTTCACCTTGGTTGCGGCTTCGGCCTCGCTGACGGTGCCGGCGAGAACGAATGACGCGGCGAGTACTGCTGCGCTCAGCTTACGAATCATGGGCTTGGACTCCTTCATGGTGCGGTGCTGCGAGCTGTTCAAAAAAAGCGGTGATGAATGGGGGACCGAGAACCGGCCCCAAGTGAGACGGTCGAGCGGCTGAATCAGATCAATGACCGAGGATAAAAGTTGCGTCCCTGTTCACGGGAAAAACCAGAAAACCGACTGAAATTCAGCCACTTGCGTGGGTCTGAGGGAGCGATTTTGCGGGGCACGTCGGTGGCCCGGCACCGTGAGTACCTGAAACCCCGATCAGAGATCGAAGCCGCAGTTCTCGGTGAAGACGTCGGGGTGGGTCAGGTACCGCCGCGCCCTTCGTTTGGCGATGGTGTTCTGCAAGCGCGCTTCCGGAAGGTCGTCGGGGTGCGCGAGCACGTCGTTGAGCATTTTTTCCCACGTCGCCTTGTCGCGCTTGGCGCAGTAGTAGCGCGTGGCGAAGTTGAGTGGGGTGGCGAGAAACTTCCCGCCATTGACCTTCATGGCCATGTCGAAATGTTTCTTGCTGTCCTCGAGCTCGGATTGCGCGGTCCGCGCGTGATACGCGCCGAGGATCGTATGGCCCGTTCCGTGGGCGACCTTCGGGTCGAGCTCGACGCTTCGCTTGACGAGCTCGACGCCGACGTAGAGCTCGCCGACGAATTCAGGCATGTCCGAGGAGGAAGCTACGCGCCCGATCCAGGCGTAGCCGACCCAAACGAGGTCCTCCGCCAACTCCGGATCGTTGAAGTTTTCCACGACCCACGCCCTCATCGTGCTCACGTTTCTTTTCGCGTCCTGGAAACCGAGCGCGTAGTGCCCGAGCAGCTCGACACCATAGTGCACCGCGCGGTTCCAACCGGCGCGCGAACGCGCGAGGTGATACTCGGCTTCGACGTCGTTGCCTCTGGCGAGCGCCGCTTCGTAGTCGTCTTCGGTGAATCCGAATGTCGCGCCACCCCAACCGCGGGTGAGCATGAACAGAGCGTCGACGTTCTCGGGGGCCAGCGAGTGCATGCCCTCGAGCGTGCCGAGACCGGCTTGACCCGCCGCCCGCGCGACCTCCCAGTCGTGCAGCGTGTTGAGCGCAGCCGACCCATCGCGGGTGCTCTTGATCTGTCCGTTGACGAGTGCCTTCTTCAGACACCCGCTCGCCCCCACCGTCAAAGCGCCGCCGAGCAGCGCCGTTGCCAGCACTCGAAATAATCGCATCGCTCCGCGGATTTACACGATTCCGGGCCGTGATATCAACGGTCCCGGGGAAGAGCTCGACCGCGGAATCGCCGACAGGCGAAAAAAGGGGCCTGTGCGAGCCCCTTTTCAGCGACGGCTGGGGCGCCTGGCCAGCACCGTGCAGGCGACTTCCATGCGGATCCGGGGATTCGTGTCGGCCAG
The DNA here is from genome assembly GCA_029261965.1 of Polyangiaceae bacterium. Lineage (GTDB taxonomy): Bacteria > Myxococcota_A > Polyangia > Polyangiales > Polyangiaceae > JAJDAH01. The sequence goes on along the minus strand of JAJDAH010000480.1, from coordinate 13,926 downwards.
CACCGAGGCCGCTTTGGCGTAGTCACCGAGGCGCAAAAGGCCGACGGCGCCCATTTTCCGCTCTCCAGGACTCTTCGAAGCCAGGTACTTCACGAGATATGGGCGTACGGACGAGTCGCCTGCAGCCGCCAAGGCAGCGCGCGCACGACGAGCCCGGTCCCCCTCGCTCTTGGCGATTTTCCTGAGCTCGGCGATCGAGCTCTGGTGATGGCCGTTGTCGTCCAAAAGCCGGGCAAGCGCGATCACCTGAACGTCTTGCTCCTTGTCCTTGGCAGCCTTCTCCAGCGCTTCGAGCACGCCCGGGCCGTCGAGAGGCGCCACACGGGCGGCCACCGAGCGCTCGGCAAACGTGCCGTCGCGGATCCCGCGGGCCAACAGGGCGACGCCCACTTCGGCCGAAGGTGCACCGTGGCGCATCAGCTCCTCCGCCGCCGCGAGCGCCGGAAGATTCTTGGTGCGTTCGGCGGCCCACAAGAGCTCGCGCTCTCCGCCGGTCTTCCAGGCCGCAGGCATGCCCCAAGCGGCGACGATGGTGACCTTGGTCGTCTGGTCGGCTCGCGCCCATTGGTCCTTCAATCCGAGCACTGCGCGCTCGCCACCGACGGCGCCGACGGCGCGGGTCGCGACGCTGCGGTTCAGAGGATCGGGATCGAGCCGTGCGGCTTCGAGCAGGGCTTCGAGATCTCCGGGGTCTCGAGCTTCCACCGCAGCCTGGAGCGCGGCGCGTCGCACGCGCTCGTCGGGATCGGCGAATAGAGGGCGCCGTCGCGCCGCGTCTTCGGGGGTCGACGATACGCGCGCAGCCACCGCACGCCACGGGCCGCTCAGCGAATCCGCGTGCTGCTCCAGGGCGGCGGCCCGGTCGAGCATGCCAGCGTCGGCGAGCACGAGCGCCGCGGCTGCTGCGGCATCGTCGGACTTTTTTGCGCGGTCGCGCAGCACACGGGCCAGGGGGCGAACGCATGCGCGCGCCCGGTTGATTCGGTCGATCGCTGGCTCACCTTCGGTCGACCGCACCTCGCGCCCGGCGACGGCCTCGGCGAGCTTCTCCACATCCTCGCGTTCGAGCTGGCCTTTTTCCTGCGCGGAGGCAACCTCGCGCTTCAGGGTCGCCAGGTCACCATCGAGGGCGGCATCGATCACGCCCGACCGCGCGCAGCCCGCCGAAAGCCCCGCGATCGGAAGCCACACCGCGACCAGGATCAATCCGAAGCGTCGGCGCACGGGTTGGTGATAGCACAGGCCTGTGGCTGTCCACATCGTCGTCAACACGAACGCGGAGAAGTTCCGGCGCCGGGCGGAGTTGCTGCCGAAAGTCCGCGCGGCAGCCCTCGACGCACCGGTCTGGCCGACGCGCACCCTCGCCGAGCTCGCCGACGTTGCCGAGCGTGTGGTCGATTCTGATCCGAGCCCGCTCGTGGTCCTTTGCGGGGGCGATGGCACCTTCATGGCCGGGGTCACCGCGTTCGACGAAGCTCGCGCCGCCCGACGACTTCCACAATTCGTTTTTGCTCCCGGCGGGACCGTAGCGACGACCGCGAGAAACTTCGGTCATCGGGCCAGCCTGCTCGCGACCGTGAAGCGTGCGACCTCCGCCCCCCAGTCGCTCGCGACGCAATCGCGCGCGAGCCTTCGAGTGACCGAGCGCGATGGCTCCCGGCGAATCGGCTTCATTTTTGGAACGGGCCTCGTCGCGCGGTTTTTCGTCGAGTACTACGCCGCGGGAGCCGGCGGCACCAAAACCGCCGCCCGGCTCGTCGCGCGCATCTTCGTCGGTTCGTTCACGACTAGCGAGCTCGCGACGAAGGTCCTCGATCCGCTGGCATGCCGCCTCGAGGTCGACGGCCAGGTGCTGCCGGCGGCGGGCTACAGCCTGATCGTCTCATCCGTGATGCGAGATCTGGGACTCCACATGCGGGTGACCCACCGCGGCGGGGAACGTGCCGAGCGGCCCCATCTCGTGGCGTCGCCGCTTCGAAGTCGGCATCTCGGTCCCCAGTGCTGGCGCGTGTTGCTCGGTCGACCCCTCGTCGGTCCCGGCAATTTCGACGACTTGGTCGGGAAATTCGCTGTCGATTTCGGGGAACGGCCCGGGCCCTACGTGCTCGACGGCGATCTGCTGAAAAGCGAGCGTGTCGAGGTGAGCGCGGGCCCCGAGCTCGAGATCGCGACGTTCTGACGTCCCACGAGGCGAGCGTTCGACCGATCGGCGACGTCAGTTGATGGCGTTGGTCTGCGCGAGCACGGCTTCCTTTTCCACCGTGTCCCGTCGTTCGAGCGCAGCGCTGACGAATGCGCTGAACAAGGGGTGAGCAGCCATGGGCTGGCTCTTGAACTCCGGGTGGAACTGACAGCCGACGAAGTACGGGTGGTCCGACACCTCGATCATTTCGACGAGTCGGTCGTCGGGGCTGGTTCCGCTGAGGACCAAGCCGGATGCGACGAGTCGCTCGCGGTAGTCGTTGTTGACCTCGAACCGATGACGATGTCGCTCGCTGATTTCCGTCTGCCCGTAGGCGCGGGCAGCGCGAGTCCCGGTTTTTAGATTGCACGGGTAGGCGCCGAGGCGCATCGTGCCGCCCTTGTCGTGCACACCTCTTTGGTCCGGCATCAGATCGATGACCAGATGTGGCGCCTCTTTGGTGAACTCCGCACTGCTCGCGCCAGCGAGTCCGCACACGTTCCGCGCATACTCGATGACTGCGAGTTGCATCCCGAGGCAGATGCCAAAGTACGGGACGTCTCTTTCCCGCGCGTACCGGATGGCGCTGATCTTTCCTTCGATGCCGCGGTCGCCGAAGCCGCCCGGCACCAAGATCGCGTCGAGACCGCCGAGGAGGCCGTCGGGGCTGGTCCGCTCGATTTCCTCGGAGTCGATGTAGACGAGCTCGACCTGGACCTCGTTGGCGAGGCCACCGTGCACGAGCGCCTCGTGGAGGGACTTGTAGCTGTCCTTGAGATGCACGTACTTGCCGACGATTCCGATTTTTACCGAGCCTTTGGCAGGCTTTCGGAACTTCTCGACGACCGTGCGCCAGGGGCTGAGGTCGGGCTCGCGCGACCAGATATTGAGCATGTCGGCGATTTGCGTGTCGAGGCGCTCGCCGTGGAGCACCAGCGGCAGCTCGTAGATGCACCCGACGTCGACGGCGGATATCACGCGCTCCACCGGCACGTTCGAAAATAGGGCTATCTTGTCCTTGAGGCCTTTGGTGATCGGGCGGTCCGAACGGCAAATCAGAATGTCGGGCTGGATGCCGATTTCCCGCATGTCCTTCACCGAGTGTTGCGTCGGTTTCGTCTTCAGCTCCCCGGCGGTGGCGATGTGCGGGACGAGCGTGACGTGCACGCTGATCGCGTCCTCCTTGTCGGCCTCGACCTTGAGCTGCCGGATCGCCTCGAGGAACGGGAGGGATTCGATGTCGCCGACGGTTCCGCCGATCTCCACGATGGCAATGTCGGCACCCTCGGTGCCCGCGCGAATGCGCGCTTTGATCTCGTCGGTGATGTGCGGAATGACCTGTACGGTGGCCCCGAGGTACTCGCCCCGACGTTCCTTTGAAATCACTGACTCGTAGACTCGTCCGGTCGTGATGTTCGACTTGCGCGCCAGCTTCGCTGACGTGAAGCGTTCGTAGTGGCCGAGGTCCAGATCGGTTTCGGCGCCGTCGTCGGTGACAAAAACTTCGCCGTGCTGGTACGGGCTCATCGTGCCCGGATCCACGTTGATGTAGGGATCGAGCTTCATGTGAGTGACACGAAGCCCACGTGCCTCCATCAGCGCACCCATGGACGCGGCCGCAAGACCCTTCCCGATTGAAGAGACAACTCCCCCAGTGACGAGGACGAACTTTGTTCGTCGGTTCACCGGTCCCATCTCGGGAACGTCAGCTAACACGACCGGGGCTTTCGCACCACACAAAGAGTGGCGCGAAATCGAAAACCGCGATCCGCCCTATGAATCGCGCGGAACTAGAATCGACCAAACACGCTGACGCCCAAAACGTCGCCCGTGACGATGGGAGCCGCGGAGACCGTCGGTTTCCGGCGCAATTTCGGCGGCTGCGGTCTCGGTTGGGTTCTTGGCGGGGCCGAGCTCGTTCGGAGGAAAATGCCTTCGCCCATGACTAGGACACCGCCCGCCTGTCCCACGCCGTCGATGGTCACGAAAATCGCGCGCAAAACTCGACCGAAGATCCCGCACTGCGGGTTTCTCGGGCTGCACCCGGTGTCTGCCAGCGTCATCCACGGCCCGGCGATGGGGATTCGGAGATCGTCCGCCCCCGGCTTGTTCGGATTCAGGTACGAAATGCCGACGGCTGCCCCGTACCAGAACGCCGTTGCGCCAGCGCCACCGAGGACTAGGCGCGTTCCGGTGCCCCTCGGGGGGTAAGCGTCCGCGTCGTAGCGCTCGATGCGCACGGGTTCGTCAGCGGCCGCTGGCTGCGCTAGCGCGAAGACCGCGGCGAGCACGAAGAATCCGGGCACCCATCTGGACACGGACCCGTGATTACAGCGATTTCGGGGAAATTCAACGCCCAGGGCCCGGAATCGCCGCGACCGCGAGCCAGCGACCCTCGGCGCTCAGCCGAAAGCCCTTCGCGCGCCGGCTGACGACGGCCACCTGGTCCTCGTGCCAGAGCGGAAGCACCGGCAGCTCGGCCCTCATGAGGCCCGCGAGCGAGGCGTAGTCGCTCCGGCGTAGCTCGATGGCTCGCTCCTCCGACGCGCGGTCCAACAGCTCCCCAGCACGGCGTGACCGGAATCGCGCGCGGTTGCGCCCCTCGCCGCCCTCACCGGGGACTCCGCTCGGGTGAAAGAACCATTTCAAGATGTTCGGTTCGGTGAGCTCGGGCATCTGCAAAATTGCCATCAAGAAGTCGCCCTGGTCGAGCCGCTGGAGCAACACCCCGAGATCGAGCGGAATGATTTGAACCTCGAGCCCCGCGTCCTCGAGCATCTGACCTATGGCACGGGCGATCGTGACCCGTGCTCTGTCCGTGCTCGTGAGCAGCGACGCCGGCGGGAGCTGTCGTAGTACCTCGCGCGCTGCGTCTTCGTCGAAAGCGACCGGGTCGTAGCCGTCGGGGTTGGCCCAGTGGCCCTTGGGGAAAATCCAGCCGGCTGTTTGCGCGTGGCTACCGAGCAGTGTTCGCACGATCTTTTCTCGGTCGATGGCCATGGAAATGGCTCGCCGAACGTCCGCCCGGTCATACGGAGGGCGGTCGTTCTGGAACAACAGGTAGGTGACGTTCGCTCCTGGCCGGCTCACCACTTCGAGCCCATCGCGTCCGGAAAACGTTGGCAAGAGGGTGTGGGGCACTGCGTTGGGTGCGATGTCGCTTCGCCCAGCGAGCAGCCTGAGCGCCCGGGCGTTGGCGTCGCGCACCGTGCGTACGACCACGCGGCGGCCAGGCTCGGGCAATACTCCGGTTCTCGCCGGGGACAATTCGACCGATCCGGGGTGCAGGCGCGAGATCCGATAGGGGCCCAGGCCGTCGAGGTCGCCGTCCGGAGCTGGCGCGCGCAGAATTTCGTCTCGCCTCAGAATCGGCACTTCGAGATCGCTCAAGAGCGTGGCGCGTGGCTCGGCGAGTCGGATGGTGACCTCGTGCCCGCCGGTGACTGAGCAGCCACCGATCGCACGAACGACGGCGCGGTGCGGGCTCCCGAGCGACGGATCGGCCAGTCCAGCGATGGTGGCGCACACGTCCGCGGGCTCGAGCGGACGACCGCTGTGAAACGTCAAGTTTTTCTTCAGATGGAGGACGAGGGTCCGCTCGTCGACGAATTTCCACCCAGTGGCGACCAATGGGACCGGCTCGAGGGTGTCCGGGTCCAGACCGACCAGCCCCGCGTGCACCAATCTGGTCACCTTGATGTCGAGGGAGCGTGTCGAAAACCGTGGGTCGAGAATCGAAGCCTCGGTGGGAACGACGATTTCGAGCGCGCGGGGCGCATGATCCGGCTGGCGGCACGCCGAGGGAAAAAACGAAAGCATGGCGGCGACGGAGACCGCGATTCGCCAGCGATTCACGACCGCGGTTTTAGCAACCGAGCAGGGTCGTGCGCGACAAACTCGGGGGCGAAGCAAAAACCGAATAGGCTCGGGCCTCGTGGCGTTTCAGGGAGCCATGAAGCACTTCGTCGCCGTCGCGCTGGCCACGTTGCCCCTGTGCATCGTGTCGCCGGCGTCCGAGGCGCGTGCCGACGACGCGCGCGCTCTAGGGAGCTCGGCTCACGAGCGGGCAGTGGAGGGGCTCCGAGCCTGGGTAGAGAGCCGCGGCGGCCGCGCGAGCGTTTCGATCGTACACGTCGAGACCGGCGCCGTCCTCGGCGCCTCCTCGGAGCGGCTCCCGCTCAATCCGGCTTCGAATGCCAAGGTGCTCACGGCTGGAGCGGCGTTGGCCCGCCTCGGTCCTAGCTTTCGGTACACGACCGGCGTCTACGGGCGCGTCGAGGGCGGCGTCGCTCGACGCCTCGTGCTGCGCGGCCACGGCGACCCGTCGCTCACGCTCGCCGATCTTTGGCGGCTCGCGCGATCACTCGAGAAACGGGGCCTCCGTCGCGTCACCGGCGGGATCGAGGTCGACCAGAGCCGGTTCGACGAAAAGTTCGTCCCCCCGGCGTTCGAGCAGCAACCGAACGAATGGGCGAGCTTCCGCGCACCCGTCAGCGCTCTTTCGCTCGATCGCAACGCGGTGACGATGAACGTGTTGGCCGCAGAGCCCGGGCAACCGGCGAAGGTCTGGTTCGATCCACCCGGTGTCGTCGGCGTCGAAGGCAGTGTCGCCACGAAGCCGCGCGGGTCGGGACAGGGGGTTCGCCTTCGTTTGCATCCCGGCGTCGGCCTCCCGCTGAGGGCGTCGGTCGGCGGCCACGTGTCCGACGGGCTGCCGCGGCTCAGGTTCCAGAAACGTGTCGACGACCCGCGGCTGGTCGCGGGGTTCGTTTTCAAGCACCTGCTCGGTGAGCTCGGTGTCGACGTCAAAGGCGGAGTGAGCTCCGGCGGTGCCGATGAGAAGCGGCGGCTCACCTACGTCGGATCAGAGCGGCTGAGCGCGCTCCTCGCCGAGCTCGGTAAGGAGAGCGACAACTTCTACGCCGAGATGGTGTTGAAGACCCTCGGCGCCGAGGCCCGTGGTGCACCCGGTACGAGCGCGGCCGGCGCGGCGGTCGTGACCGATTGGATGAAAAAGATCGGTGCGTACCATCGCGGCATCGTCGTGCGGAACGGCTCGGGGTTGTTCGACGCCAATCGGTTGTCGGCCAAGTCTCTGACCGGAGCTCTCAGGGCACTCGCGCAGGACTCGAAGGTGTCGAACGAGTTCGTGGCCCACCTTGCCGTCGGTGGCGCCGACGGCACGCTCCGCTCCCGGTTTCGTTCTCACGGCAAAAGCCGCCGCATCCGAGCAAAAACCGGCACGCTCGCCCGGGCGGACGCGCTCAGTGGCTACGTTCTCGACCCCGGTGGACGGCCAATGGTCGCCTTCGCCTTCGTGGTCAACGGCCTGGCTGCCCACGGCGCCGTTCGACGACGAATCGACCAAGTCGTCGAGGTGATTGCCGCCGAAGCGAAGAGATAGAAAACTCAGTCGCGAGTATTTTTTCTATCTGAATGGGTCAGTGGGCTGAGGGCGCCGGGGCCGCGGGTGCTGCGGCTGAAGCGGCTGCCGGCGCAGGAGCTGCAGGCTCGGCTGGTGGATTGTCCTCGATGTAGCTGTCGATGTCTTTTTGGTACTCGCTTCGGTCGGTCATCGCGAGCGAAACGAAGAGGATCGCAAAGAGCACCGAGCTCACGAAAGCAAAGGTGTTCAGGACCTTGTCCCACTTCAAGTGCATGAAGACCGTGACGACGAGCCCGGCTTTCACCGTGGCGATGAGCAGTGCCACGGCGAGGTTGAGTACGCCGAGATCCACGTAGGTGACGGCGACGGTGACCACCGTCAGAACGAGCAGCAGGCCGAGCACGCCGCCGAGCATCTTGACGGGCAGCGCGTGGCCCATCGGGTTGTCGTGGTCGTCGTGGCCCTCGTGCTCGTGTTCGTGATCAGCGGGTGCCGGCGCGGGCTCGAAGAACTCCTTTTCGGGGTCGTCTTCCTGAGTGTCGCCGTCGTCCGAGCCCTCGTCCTCCGAGTCGTCGTCGTCCGACGTGTCGGCTTCTTCGGAGCTAGATTCTTCGGTTTCCTCTTCGGAGGATTCCGTCTCTTCTTCTTCGGTCGTGTCGTCGTCTTTGTCAGCCATTGAAGTCTCTCCGACCGCTCACGAAATCAAATAGAGCAACGGGAACAGGTAGATCCACACGAGGTCGACCAAGTGCCAATACAGAGCGGCAAAGTCGATGGGGCCGAAGTACTTCGGGCCGAACTGGTTCTTTGCGGCTTTGATGAGCATCCAGATCCAGACGACGATGCCGCCGATGACGTGCACCCCGTGCAGCCCGGTCATGAAAAAGTAGATGCTGAAGAAGACGTGGGTGTTCGCCGGTTGGGGCATCACTTTCGCCGCGGCTTCGGGCCCGCCGGCAGCCAGCGCTTCCTGGATCTTCGCGTAGAGCTCTGGATGCTTCGCTTGGAAGGAAGGCAGCTCCCAGGCCGGGTGTGCGGGATTGAAGTTCAATCCCCACAGCAACTGGTCGTGAAACTTGTGGCTGTACTCGAAATACTTCACGCCCATGAAGGTGAAGGCGCAGCCGATGGTGATCACGATGAGCAGCATCAGCAGATTCTTCTGGCGTAGCCGAGCGGCTCGAACCGCCCAGGCCGCCGTGAAGCTCGAGACGAGCAGCACGATCGTGTTCAGCGCGCCGAGGTTCTTGTCGAGGTAGTAGTGCGCGTACTCGAAGACCTCCGGGCGCATGGCCCGGTAGATCGCGTATGCGCAGAACAGCCCGCTGAAGAACAGCACCTCGGTGACCAAAAACAGCCAGATGCCGAACTTGCCGGCCTCGAACTGGTGTTCCGGACTGTCGAAGTGGTGTGCGACGTACGGGTATTCGTTGACTGGGTAGTGGTCATGATCGTCGTCATGACCGTCCCCGTGGGCGTCAGCCGTGGTCTGGCTCATCCCTAGTCCTTCTTCTTTTCGATGTAGCCGCCGACTTTTTCGTCATACCAGAGCTTCTCGTAGCCGTCGTAGGGGCCTTGGGTGACCGGCGGCGTTTTGTGGAAGTTGTAGTAGGGCGGGGGGGATGTGGTCGTCCACTCGAGCGTGGTCGCGCCCCAAGGATTCATGGGGGCGTCGTGCTTCTTCCTCAGGCTGGCGATGAGGTAGTACGCCGTGAAGAGGAAGCTCACGCCCATGAGAAGCGCGCCTATCGTCGACAGGCGGTGAAGGTCCTGGAACTCGTCGAGGTAGTTGTAGTAGCGGCGGGGCATGCCGCGGGTCCCCATGATGAACTGCGGGAAGAACGTCAGGTTCAGTCCCAAAAAGACGCCAATCGAGCCGATTCGCCCCTGTTTTTCGTTGTACATCCGGCCGAACATCTTCGGCCACCAGTAGTGGAGGCCGCCGAAGAACGCCGTGATGGCGCCACCCATCATCACGTAGTGGAAGTGCGCCACCACGAAGTAGGTGTCGTGCAGGTGGATGTCGACGTTCATGACGGCGAGGAAGATGCCCGTGACGCCGCCGATGGTGAACACCCACAGGAACGCGAGCGCGTAGAGCATGGGCGTGTCGAGATGGATTCGTCCCTTGTACATGGTCCCGACCCAGTTGAACGTCTTGATGGCTGTCGGGATGGCGATGAGGAACGTGATCGAGCTGAAGATCGTCGATGCGACGACCGACTGGCCGCTCGTGAACATGTGATGGCCCCACACGAGGAAACCCAAGCCGGCGATGGCCACGGAGCTGAGCGCGATGAACTTGTAGCCGAACATGCGCTTGCGGCTGAAGACCGGGATGATCTCGCTGACCACGCCGAAGGCCGGCACCACCATGATGTAGACGGCGGGGTGAGAGTAGAACCAGAAGAAGTGCTGCATCAGGACCGGGTCGCCGCCGAGGGCTGGGTCGAAGATGCCGATGTGTAGGCCGCGCTCGACGATGAGCATGAGCAATGTGATGCCGAGCACCGGCGTCGCCAGCACCTGAATGAGCGCCGTGGCGTAAATGGCCCAGAGGAAGAGCGGCAACCGGAACCATGATTGACCGGGCGCGCGCATCTTGTGGATCGTCGTCATGAAGTTCAGACCGGTGAAGATCGAGCTGAACCCGAGGATGAATGCGCCGAACAGCGCGGGGATGACCGCGGTCGTCGTCGTGGTGCTGTAGGGCGTGTAGAACGTCCACCCGGTATCCGCCGCGCCGAGCACCATGCTCAAGACGAGGAACGCCGCGCCGAGCAACCACATGTGGTAGCTCATCAAATTGAGCTTGGGGAATGCGACGTCCTTCGCCCCGAGGTGCAGCGGCAGCACGAAGTTCCCGAGGGCCGCCGGAATGCCCGGGATGATCACGAGGAAGACCATGATCGCCCCGTGGAGGGTGAAGAACTGGTTGTACATGTCGGGCGTGACGAAATCGAGCGTGGGCCCGGCGGTCCAATGCTCGATGCGCACCAAGAGGGCGAAGAGCCCGCCGAGGGCGAACATCGTCATCACGCTGCAGAGGTACATGACCCCGATCCGCTTGTGATCGAGGGTGAAAATCCAGGAGAGAACGCCCTTTTCAGCCGTGAAGTAGTTGTCCTCCTTCGTCGGATGAGGATCGAGTACTTGGTCGGCGGTTGTTGTGGGTGCGGCCATCGGTGATTCTCCGGCTACTTCAAAGTCTTGATGTATTCGACGATACCCATGATCCGCTTGTCGCTGAGCTGGCCTTTGTAAGTCGGCATCGACGGCGGATAGCCCGCGACCACTTTGGCTTGGGGCTCGTTTATGGATTCGCGAATGTAGTTTTCGTCGACGGTGACGGTGCCGCCGCCGACCAGGGTTTCTTGCTTGCCGAACAGGCCCTTGAAACTAGGCCCGGTCAGACGGGTGCCGTCGATCGAGTGGCAGACTTTGCAGCCCTGCCGCCCGTACTCGAGCTCTCCGAGCTCGGCGGGTGGCATCGCCTCTTCGAGCTTGATCTTTTCGTCCATCCACTTGTCGAACCCGCCAGGCTCGTGCACCACGACCTTGGCGAGCATGTCCGAGTGGCTGGTCCCGCAATACTCCGCGCATTCGAGCACGTATTCACCGGCGGTGTTCGCGTTGAACCAAACGTCCGTGTAGCGCCCAGGGACGGCGTCTTGTTTGACTCGAAACGCGGGAACCCAGAATGCGTGCAGAACGTCCTTCGAGCTGATGAGCACGCGCACGTTCGTATCGACTGGGACGTGGAACTCGTCACTGACCTGCCCGTTGGAGTACTTGAACGCCCAACTCCACTTCTGCCCGATCGCATGGATCTCGTAGGCGTCCTTCGGCGGCGTGCGCATGTTGACGAAGCCTTTGAATCCGATCACGAAGATGCCGATGACCGCGATGAGCGGAATCACCGACCAGGTGATTTCGAGGGTCGTGTTGTGATCCGTCGAAGGCTCGGGCTGCTCGTTGGCGGCTCGTGACGTCGCCTTGTACTTCCAGATCAAATAGATCATCGCGCCGACCACGGCGAAGAAGCTGAAGAGCGACACCCAGTAGATGAGGAAGAACAGCCAGTCGAGCTCTTCGGCGACCGTGGAGGCCTGCGGCGGCATCCAATACTCGGTGCGCTCGGCGAGCTTGAGAGCCGGGCGGTCAGGCTGGGGAGAAGGCTGCATGTTGAGTAGTGTCATCATCGAGCTGAACCTGTCGTCGCGGTTCGCTGCTGACGCGACTTTCGCGACTCACGAACCCAAAAGAGACCCAGAAATCCACCGAGCAGGAGCACGGTCATGCCGCCGCCGAGCCGCATGATGTTCATCGCCACTGGGGCGTAGCGCCCTTCGGTCTCGTCGAAGTGAAAGCAGTAGAGCAGGAGGCGGTCGATGGTCGAACCGATCTTTCCTTCGGACGACTCCACGATCGAGAGTCGCACCGTCTTCGGGTGATATTCGATGCCGTAGAGGTACCGCGCGATCTTCCCTTCGGGGGTGGCGACGATGAGCGCCGCGGCGTGGACCCACTCCTTGCGCTTCTCGTTGTAAGCGTAGGAGAAACCGATCGCGTCGGCGACTCGGCTCACGGACTTGCCCGTCAAGAAGTGCCAGCCTTCGGCGGCCTCCGGTCGTTCGTATTGGCCGACGTAACGCGCCTTGCTCTTCCGCGCGAGGTCGGGCGTCTCTTCGGGGTCGATCGCCAAGGTGAGCATGCGAAAGTCTTTGCCGGCGGTGAGGTCGAGCTGCTTGAGTGCGTCGACGAACCCGTTCAGCTGTAGGCTGCAGAGCATTGGGCAGTTCGAGTAGTTGAGGGTGACGACGACCGGCAGGTCGCCGCCGAAGTAGTCTCCCAACCGGACGTTTTTGCCGTTTTCGTCGACGAACTCGGTGTCCATCGGCAAGAGCTCGTCGAGCTTCTCGTCAACGTCGATTCCTTCGAGACGCTGCGGGAGCTGCTCGGTTCGCTCCTTGATCTCTACCGGCTTCGCCTCGGCGCTCACGCTCGCCGTACCGACGAGGGCGAAAACGAGAACGAGAGGCAGAAGCGCGAGTTTCATTGAGGCGGGGGCTGCGGTGCTGGCGAAGGTGCTGGAGCCGGCGGCGTGGGTGCAGGAGCGGGTGGGCTCGGAGCCGGAGCTTCGGGGGCCGGGACTGGCGGTGGCGCTGGCCTCGGGGTGGGCGCGGCGGGCGTCGGGCGCGGTGCTGGAGGCGTAGCACCTTCGGGCGCCGGTGCAGGTGCTTCGCCCAGCTCGTCATCGTCGTCGTCGTCGTCGGTTTCTTCGGCGCCGCCGTCCTCGTCCTCGCCGCCGTCGCCGCCATCGGCGCCTGCATCGGGCTCATCCTCGACATCGTCCGGTTTCGGAGGTGTTGCCGAAGACGGATCCGCTTTCAGATCGGCGATGACCGCCGCCATGGCCTTGTCGATGGGTAGACTACCCTTCGTCAAGTTTTCGTTTTGCTCGGCTTCGAGCTCGTTGATGGCACGGAGGTTCGCGGTCGAGCCTTTCTCGACTTCCTGCTTGGTGACCTCGCTTCGCACGAGCGCGGTCACCGTGACACTGATGACGAGCATGCCTATCGCCGTCACCAGACCGACGGTCGCGATGACGGGCAGGTTCTGTTTGTCTTGAGTCGTGGCCATCGTGCTCGCGCCCCGTTAGATGTTCTCGAACGCCAGCGACTTTTCGAGGCGCGGGTCCTTGACGGCCATCAGGTTCTTGCCCGCCGCGTTGTGCGCGACGCCGGCGATGAACACCCCGACGGTTCCGACGAGGCACAGGATGTCCGTCGCGCCGAGACCGAGGTCACCCGACTCCGGGCTCAGCGCGGGTTTGATCAACCAGTACAGGTCGAAAAACTGGATCGTCAAAAGCCAGAATGCCCAGAAGGCCAGCTTCTTCTTGTCGCGCTTCACCCAGCGCGAGATGAGCCCGACAAAGGGAATCACGAAGTGACCGAATAGAAGCGCCCACGAAAGGTCGCCCCAGGCGCCGTTGAACCGGTGCTTGAACCAGAACGTCTCTTCCGGGATGTCGGCGTACCAGATCAGCATGAACTGGCTGAAGGCGATGTAGGACCAGAACACCACGAAGGCGAACATCATCTTGCCGAGGTCGTGGTAGTGCTCTGCCGTCACTTCCTTGACGAGCTTGCCCTTGCTCTGAAGCCACATGAGCGTCAGCGCGAACAGCGAGTGGAAGCTCGAGACGGCGCCAGCGACGATGTACACGCCGAAAATCGTGCTGAAGAACACGTATTCGAGGCTCATCACGAAATCGATGGCGGCGAACGAGAGCGTCACCGCGAACATGATCATCGAGGGTGCGCTGATAGCTTGTAGCCGGTTGGGGATCTTG
>JAJDAH010000479.1 GCA_029261965.1 Polyangiaceae bacterium | reverse complement strand
GCCCGAGGAACTCGCAGCACAGACCGGCGGTTTCGTAGCCAACCGCGCAGTCCAAGGCGTCGGGGAAATCTCGAAAATACTCCTCGAAGAGACCCAACGAGACCTCGACCAATTCCCGTTGCCCCGTCTCGTAGAGAGTTTGCGCTTGAATACGCAGATACTGGGCCTTGCTGTTTTTTCCCCGGCTGCGGCCATACCGCTCGCGGAACGCATCGCGATCTTCCTCCGTCCACGTCGTGCGCCGATACCACTCGTCTCGTCCCATCAGCTGGTCCCTACCGTATCCATTCGACCGCCCCGTTCATCCGAGCCACCAGATCGTTGGAATCCCTGACGGTGACCGTGGGCGCGGTGGCTGGGTTTATCCGTGACAGAAGACGATCGGCAAGCCCGTGCCAGCCAAGGCTGGCAGCACGCTTCGCGCACTTCCTGTGCGGCTGGCATTCGTCGTCTCGGTGACCGCATCGAGGACGCGCCGCCTGTCTCGATTGCGGCGAAGCCAAGGGCAGCTCAGAAGGAATAGCTGATTGCCAAGGTCAGACTGGCCTCACCAAGAAACGCTAGGTCGATCAGCAGGCCGAATCCGCGCCGGGTCGAGAAGCTCATTCCGGCGGCCAGCGCGTAGTGCTCTCGGTCGCTTCCGATTCGATCTTCTCCCATGCGGCGCCAGAATATCGGTCCTCCAAACACGCGGGCGCCGACGTAGGGGCTGAAGGCATTCCCGAATGTCTTTCCGAAGAGGAGGCCGAATCTGCCGTCTGTAGCGGTGAGGCTCTGCTCCTCTCCTCCCAGCACGCCATGCTCAGCCGTTCGAGCGAACGACGCTCCGAAAGAGAGAGACAGCGTGATGAATGGCAGATTCTCCGGCGGGCCCAAGAACCGATAGGCAACACTCGCACTCAGCAAGGGCCCCGGCTTGACGAGGTACTCTCTTCCCTCTCCGGAGAGGCCTCCCACAACCACAGATCCCGCTGCGAACCGCACCGTCGTTCGATCAGCAAACCTGCGACCGAGTGCCGCAGTCGCGGCGTACTGCTGAAGATCGTAGTTGTCGTCGTCAAAGCGAACGTCCGCGCCGGCCAACGCGAGCGACACAGTCGCCGTCCAAAGCCGGGGCGCTTCGTCATCCGACTTGTTTCCACCCTCACACCCGGTCGGACCGACGGGCGCCGTCAATCCTGAGGCGAAACCCGAGCGGGCCCACGCGACACTCGTGGCGGCCGCGCCCAAAGCGACGGCGAAGACAGTCCACCTCATCCCGGTTGATTCTATTTACCCCTTACAGTGCCGCAGCGCTTCCCATCACCTTGCGAATCTCAGATTTTCCGCCCAGCTCACCGCGAAATGAGTCGGATGGGACGTCTGTGCCCCGGAGCAGAACCTGACGCCGGTGCGCCGGCGTCGGGCCAGCTTCGTCGGTGTGTGTCGCCGTGCTAGTATGAACCCTTATGGGGATGAGCTCGACACGCTGGTCGCACCGGATGGTCTATGCACTGGGGACTCTACTCGCAGGGATGACCTCCTGGACCGGGTGCGGGTCGGACGGCGGCGAGTCCACGCCCTGCGTCGCGGGATCGACGCAGACATGCGTCGGACCATCTGCATGCGAAGGGGCGCAGGTCTGCCTCCCGGATGGCAGCGGATATGGATCCTGCGATTGCGGCTCGCCGGGAACCGGTGGCGGTGCGGGAACGCCGGGAACGGGTGGTGCTTCCGGCAGCGCGAGCGTTGGAGGCGCGGCCGGCATGCCCGGCAGCGGCGGAAGTGGCGCAGCCGGTGGCGCGGGTGGATCTGGCGGAGCGGGAGGAAGCACCGGCGGGGCTCCAGGAACAGGCGGGAGCGGCGGGGGATCCGGTGGAAGTGGCGGTGGATCCGCCGGTACAGCGGGCACGGGCGGAGCTGCCGGAGCCCCGATGACCGGTCGGAGCTGCAACGGCGACATCGGTGCCGGAGTCAACTGTGGCGCAAGCGGGACGCGGGATTGTTGCTCTTCGCTACAGGTACCCGGCGGTACATATTTCCGCAGCTACGACACCATCTTCGACTTCGACAACTCGTTTCCTGCAACGGTGTCGGACTTCTACTTGGACGAGTTCGAGGTGACGGTCGGCCGATACCGCAACTTCCTCGCCGCCGGGGGAGGCACGCAACAGAACCCGCCCTCGGACGGTGACGGTGCGCACCCGAATGTTTCGGGAACGGGATGGCGAGCAGCGTGGGCGTTGGATCTCCCTGCCACGACCGCCGACGCGATGACCGGGCTCGATTGCGGCAATCGGTCGGACAATTGGCCTTCTTCACGGTCGACGCACCCGATCAACTGCGTGAGTTGGAAAGAAGCGTTCGCCTTCTGCATCTGGGATGGCGGTCGACTCCCCACTGAAGCGGAATGGAACTACGCCGCCGCCGGGGGAGACGAGCAGCGAGTCTTCCCGTGGTCCGTGCCTCCAACGTCAGTTCAGATATTGGACGTCCACGCGACGTACAACGACAACGCAGATGAAGGCGTCGGCGGTAGCGGGGCGACGACGACGGCGGTCGGCGCGAAACCAGCAGGCAATGGTCGATGGGGCCATGCGGATCTTTCTGGCAACGTGCTCGAGTTTCTATTCGATCACATGACCCGCCCGTACTCGAATCCGTGCAACGACTGCGCGCCGAACGTACCGACGATCGGACGTGCGAGGCGGGGAGGCCACTACAGGTCCCCTGTCGAAAGGATTCGCGCGGGGTTTCGTGAGAGCGGACCAGAGACCAAGCAAACGCCCATCGGCTTCCGGTGTGCGCGCGACATTTGAAACCGATGACTGAACACGGCGGTGCGACTGACTCGACTCGCCATTGGATCGCTCGTGCTAGTCTCGACCGATGGGGAGAACGATGAGGCGACGTCCCGGAGCGCTGAGCTTGCTGGCACTGCTGGTCGCTGGAGCCGCCGCCTGGAGCGGCTGTAGCTCCGAGGGCAGCGAGTCCACCCCGTGCGTCGCGGGCTCGACGCAAACGTGTGTGGGCCCCGCGGCGTGTGCAGGGGTGCAGGCCTGCTTGCCGGACGGCAACGGTTTTGGAGCTTGTGACTGCAACCCACCGGGTACGGGTGGTGGTGGTGCAGGGACACCAGGCACAGGCGGATCGGGAGGCAACCCGAGCGTGGGTGGCGGGGCCGGAACCACTACCACTCCCTGCATTCCAGGCTCGACTCAAACTTGTTTCGGGCCCGGCGCATGCTCGGGGGCGCAGATCTGCCTGCCGGACGGCAGCGGTTTTGGAGGATGCGACTGCGGATCGGCTGGTACCGGCGGTGGTGCTGGCGCGCCGGGAACTGGCGGTGGCTCGGGGTCGTCGGGTGCGGGAGCGACTGGCGGTGGCTCCGGCGTCGGTGGCGCAGCGGGCATGCCCGGGAGCGGAGGAAGCGGCGGCGGCACCGGCGGCAGTGGAGGAAGCGGCGGAGGGACTGGCGGCACCGGCGGCAGTGGAGGAAGCGGCGGAGGGACTGGCGGATCCGGCGGCACCGGCGGCAGTGGAGGAAGCGGCGGAGGGACTGGCGGATCCGGTGGCACGGGAGGCACGGGAGGCGCTGCGGGTACGGGTGGAATGGGCGGAGCGGCTGGCGCACCACCCACCGGCCCGAGCTGCAATGGGGATCCCGGCGCCGGGCCGAGCTGCGGTGCCGTCGGGAACAAGGACTGTTGCTCGTCGGTTCTCGTGCCTGGCGGCACGTTTCTACGAAGCTACGACGCGTTGTTCGACATGGATCCGAGCTTCCCAGCCACGATATCCGACTACTACTTGGACGAGTTCGAGGTCACCGTCGGTCGTTACACGGTCTATCTCGCATCCGGATCGGGCACACAACAAAACCCCCCCGCAGATGGCGCGGGTGCACATCCGAAAGTGGCCGGAACCGGTTGGCGAGCCGCGTGGGCGCTGGATCTGCCGGCGACTACCGCCGACGCCATAGCTGCGCTCGACTGCAACCCGAACGGCTTCACCGACAACTACCCAGCTTCTCGGTCGACGCATCCGATCAACTGCGTGACCTGGAAAGAGGCGTTCGCGTTTTGCATCTGGGACAATGCCAGGCTCCCGAGCGAAGCAGAATGGAACTACGCCGCAGCTGGCGGTTCCGAGCAACGCGTCTTCCCCTGGTCGGTCCCACCAACGAACGCCCAGATTCTCGATGTTCATGCCACTTACAATTGGAACGAAGCTTCTTTTCCGTCGACTTCACTCGACCCCTATACGTCAGCGGTGGGAGCGAAGCCGGCGGGCAACGGTCGATGGGGCCACGCGGACCTCGCTGGCAACGTGATGGAGATGCTCCTAGACGGCATGGACTCGCCCTATCAAAACCCGTGCGTCGACTGCGTTCCGAACACGAGCGGCCTCCGCCCCAGGCGCGGCGGCGGCTATTCATCCTCGCTCGACCGCATCCGCGCGGGTTTTCGCGAAGGAAGCTCCGGGACCGGCAGGTTCGGCAACATCGGCTTCCGTTGCGCCCGAGACTTGTAGGGCGACTCGGGATCGCGGTAGGCGGCTAGCTACTAATAGACCTAGAAGCAAGTTGGCGCCCCGAGCCGCCGCTGAGATCAGTTGAGTTCCAACAACCAACTGAAACGGAGGAGGACACCAATGGAAGGGCTCGGTCGAGCTCCACGCGAGCTTCGTCGAGCAGGGGGTCGCGTTGCTTGATCTCGCGTCGCGCACTCTCGAGTCTCTCCATCGCCACCAGAGTGCCGAAGCGCTGGGCGCGTCCAAGGAAGAACGTGAACCGAATCTTCAGAGTCCCCGCCCACGCCCACCCCTCGCCGCTCGCGTCAGTCGAGCGTCGGTAGGGGTTCGACTCCGCGACCTTTGCCAGCAAAGGCAGCGGTCGACATGCGGACCATCACTCGGCGCGCGCGCTTCATGCTCGCCTCGGTCACGTTGCGGCCCTCGTCTCCTTCTTCGAGCACGATGCGCGTGACCCCTTCGAGCGCCAGGACCAAGCCTCGCACCAACAGCGGATCGATGTTCGCCTTCCGGGCGGTACTCGTGGACATGAGCAGATTGACGAGCCGTTCATGGGTTTCCATGCGCCATCGGTGGAGCTCCGACTCCTGGCGCTGAGCCTCACCCCCGAGGACGAACACGAGGCGCCCTACGTCGCGCGCGTTACCGAGATGGGCGTCGACGCAGCACTGTATCTGCTTGATCGGGTCTGTCTCCTTCGCCATGCCCGAGCGGCACTCTTCGATGAGCCGGTCGGTTCCCATTCGATACAGGGCGACAACGACGTCTTCCTTGCTCTCGTAGAGCCGGTAGAACGTACGCCTCGAGACGCCACCGACCTCCAGAATGTCCTGAACCGTGGCGTCCCGGACACCTGTCTTCGAAAATACGCGCGCCGCGCCCGCGAGGACGCGCGCGCGCGCCTCAGCTTCGCCTAGCTGAACTCCCGACGCCCCCGGAGGGCGCGCTCGGGGGCGCCGCGTCCGACTAGCGCTCTCTCGGGGCATGAGTCGAGCATGCCTCATCCCTCGCCATTTTTCACGCGGGCAGTGATCACTGATTCAAGATTGCCTGCACGTCCGCGCGAAAGACATCCATGTCGATCCCACCGGGGTCCCATTTGCCTTGGGTGATTCCGGCCCACTCCTTGTGAGCGATGACGCGCGAGGCGTCGTGCTGCAAGTAGCGGAGAATCGCCGCGACGCCGAGCACGTATGCGTCGTACTGCTCTGTCGACCACCCCTCGGACCCAGTGTTGACAGCTTCGATGCCGACCGTGTGGAAGTTCGCGTTGTTGTCGGGAAGTCCCGGATAGAAACCGGTGCCCGCGTGCCACGCGACACCCGACGCGACGACCCGATACATTCCGTTTTGTTCCAACACGAGCTGTGAAAGCGGTCCCGCCAGTCCGCTCACGCCGTCGCGGACGACCATCCACTCGGTGTCGCGATTCACCCCGGTGTGGTGGGCCATCACGCCCCACAAGTTGGCGAAGGACCCGTGACCGTGGTGGCGCCAGTTGGGATCTTCCCAGACTTCCAAGCCAGCTGCCCTCAGCACGTCGGCGAGCCAGTGCATCGGCAGGCAAGAGGGTTGGCAAGTATCGCTCGACAGCGTCGACGGGTAGCCGCATGCGCCATCGATACAGAGAAGATCACGACAGCAGTCTTCACCGTTTTCGGTGAAGCACGGCGTTCCTTCTTCGCCGCAACAAATTCGGCCGAGATAGGTCGTGTCGCAGGACAACCCCTGGCAACATTGATCCGACTCGACGCACGGTGCGGCTCGCCAGAGGCACTCGGGCCCCGACGACGCGCCGTCCGGAGCGGCATTCGAGGTGGCGGCATCGTCGTCAGGTTGCGACGGCGCCGCGTCTGAGGTGGGTAACTTCGTACCCGGGATCGCCGAATCGAGTGCTCCAACGCCGAGCCCGGAACCATCGGATCCACCGTCCGTCGTCGACGGGGTGTCCGGGCCCGGGGCGGCATCGCTCTCCGCGTGCAAATCGGTGGACGCGCTGCAGGCCGAGACCGCTACGAGCAGTGTGGCCGTCGCAAGAAAACGTCGCCCGGCGGTCACGGTGTCCCCGCCGCGATGTGCAATTGGTCCGAATAGCCGTCGTATGCAGCCTCACCGACCGGTACGAACGGGCCCCCCGCCGTCGCGTAGAGGCGAAACGCTTGCACCTCCGACTTGTGGACCAGGCGGTCCGCCGCGTCAGGGCAAATTCCATTGAAGACCGTCGACGTGCTGTTGTGGATGCGCCAGACAGCGATACACGGCCCAATCACCGAGCCATCACGCAGGACGACATCGAGCGAGTACTCGTTCGCACCACCGAGCGACGGCCACGAAACCCGGACTTCGTTTTGCGACACCGCGGTCCCATCCGGGTTCCAAACGATCCGCTGGCGGTACGTGTCTCTTCGAATCAGGCTGCCCGCCCCGTCGAAAACACCAACGTGAAAGAAGTTGAACGTCTCGCCACGACGAGTCGTGATCGAGTTGTGCCCGTGAGTTTCCGCCAGCGTGCCGTCGCCGCGACGAACCGGGGTCGTGAGTCGATGCAGCGGCAGGTCGCGTGTGAGCTCCGAAGGGGAGCCTGCCGACACGTAGAAGGTCGCGTACTGGCTGTCGAACCAGGCGGCGCTGAAGAATAGGTACGCTCTCCCATCACGCTCGAGGAGCTCCGGCGCCTCGTTGATGCGCTCTTCGAACCCGTTGAGCGCCCAGCCGGCGGGACCCGTGTGGTAGCGCCAGTCCGACGGATTCGTCAGCGAGACCGAAGCGATGTTGTTGCCACCGTTGAAGAAGACGTAGTAGAGGCGGCCATCGTAGATGGTGGGGTCGATGCGAATCGCCAATCCGCAACCGCCGGCGGGACACCCCGACTCGGTGCGGCTGTGCGCGCCACCCTGATCTGGATACAGGAGCTCGGGCACCCCGAACCGGAGCGACCCGTCGATCGAAACCGCTCGGTACGTCGTCACGTCCGATCCAGGCGGAGGCGGACACGTCGTGGCTCCTTTCGGGCCGCGATGGGCCGAGAAGTAGAAGTAGAGCGTCCCGTCGACCTGGACGATGTCGGGCGCCCAGCAGAAGCAATAGTCGTGACTCGGATCGGCGAGGCTCGGGTTGTAGGTCTCCGCGTGACGCCAAGCGACGAGGTCGCTCGATTCGAGAAACGAAAAATCGATGCTCGAACCGGTGCCGGTGAGGACGTATCTGTCGTCGCTCAGCTCGATCACGTCGGGATCGGCGAGATGCTCCGCGATCCTCACGCGCCGTCCGTAGTCGGAGGTGCGCTGCTGGCAGTCGGGCCCATCGAACCCCTCGTCGCAGGCGCGGAATGCGCGGTCCACCAGACCGGCCTCGTCGGCCGGGAGCGCATCCGAAGCGTCTTCGATCGACGCCCCCGCTTCCCGGGTGGTTTCCCCGGCGCTGCCGCCTCGACCAGCACCGGAATTCTCCGACGGGAAGGCCGGGGCGTCATCGGGCTGGCTGGAGCCAAAAGAACCCGCCGCGCCGGAGACCCCGACTCGAGCCGACTCCGGGATCTCTTCGATCTTAGCGCACGCGCCCGCGCCCGCTGCGAGGAGCGCTGCAACGCGGACGGAAGCGCTCCTCCGGTTGATCCACGTAGTTCCAGTCACCGGCATCCCTACCCGATGCGGCTGCTCTGTCCCCCGTCGACCGGCAGGAGCGCACCCGTGATGAACTTCGCTTCTTCCGACGCGAGAAAAAGTGCCGCGTGCGCGACGTCCCACGCGGTGCCCATTTTCGCACCGAGCGGAACCATCGCATCTCGGGCACGCACCAGCACGGCTTTGTCGATCTGGAGCCGGTCGGCGATGCTTTCGATCGCCATCGGCGTGTTCATCAGACCGGGCAAGATCGCGTTGACTCGGATCCCGTAGCTCGCGTTTGCGATCGCGAGGCCCTGAGTCAGCGCGTTGATGGCCGCTTTGCTCGATTTGTACGCGGTGAGGTGCGCCGAAACCTGGGACGCGCAAACCGAAGCGATCGACGACACGTTGAGAATGACGCCGCTGCGCGCCGCGCGCATGGCGGGGATACAATGTTTGCATGCCAGAAAGACGGACTTGGCGTTCACGTCGTAGATGCGATCCCACGCTTCCTCGCTGAGCTCCTCCACGGTGTTGTCCGCGCTTCCGATCCCGACGTTGTTGTGCAGCACGTCGATCTGACCGAATTCGGCGACGCACTTTTCGGCGACGCTGCGACAGTCATCCTCGTTCGTTGCGTCCGCGCGAGTCGCGCGACACACGCCGCCCTCGCTCAGGATCATCCCCTCCGTTTCCTCCGCGGAGCGTCGGTCGCGATCCACGACGAGAACTCGTGCGCCTTCGCGGGCGAACAGGATTGCGGTGGCCCGCCCATTGCCGATCGTGTCTCCCGGCGTCTGGCCCCCGCCGACGACAATGGCGACCTTTCCTTCGAGCCGGCCGCGCGCCGCGGGGCGGGCTTTGGGCGTCTGGAGAGTGGCTCTTTCGATTGTGATAGTCATGGCGACTCTTCTTCCTTTCCAGGGCTGAGCGTGGGCCGGTCGCCACTCACGGACGCACCGTCGACCAACCCGGGTTGAACTCTATTTGCGCGTACAAGAATTCGAGCAACCCCGGCGTTCGCCAGATGTCGTCGACCGCGATCGCACCGTGCCGATCACCGAAGTAGTAGAACTCGCGGTGCTGACTCGTGCCCATCGTCCCCTGATAGCTTGCGGTAAAGTCAGAAAGACTGCGGAGCCCAGCTTCGAATCTCGTACCGGTGAACGTCGGATCCAAATTCAAGAGCGCGTAGAGCGGCGTCGCCACATTGTCTTGGTACGAACAGACGATCGAGCTTCGAAGCCCCGGATGAAGCCGGGCGAGCTCTCGGTAGGCGGTGTGGAATCCCTCCGTCCCGCATGTCGAGCACCACTTCTCGACGGTATTCTGCGTGCCCCAGCCATCGCGCAGTGCCGATGTCGCGCGTGGCCCGGCAAATGGCGGCGGAAGCACCGGTCCGCCGTCGACGATCAAGAATGGCGGCCCTTGACCGAGCGCTTCGAGAGCGATCGCGATCTGGTGGTAGTTGGCCGCCGCCCCGATGCCACCAGCGCTGAAGCCGGCGACGGTTACCCGCGTCGCATCCGCGAAGGAGGCGAGAATCCTCGGTAGCGCGAGTGTGACGTTGCGGTATCCGTGCTGATGCACCGGAGGCAACGGCGGGTACGTGGAGACCTTGTCGGCGGAGTGCCCGTCGACACCGCAGTGGGGAAACACGATGTGATTGGCGTCACGCCATGGGTTACCCGGATCGATTCGGTTGAACACGCCGATGCGACTCGTGTTCGGATCGCCCCACCACATGTGGTTGAGCGGGTCGGGCCCCATTCCCGTCAACAGCCCGGTGAACGCCGTGCAAGAGACGAGGTCGTAGCAAACGCCGTTACCCTGAAACCAGATCAGCAGATCGCGGCTCTTCGTCGTGAAGTTCACGCCGACACCCGCCTGAGTCCCGTCGGCGCACTTCGTCCCTTCGAGAGGTACCCACGTCCATTGCTCGTTGGGAGCGACGTCGATGGGAAAGCTCGGCACCTCCGGAACGACAGGCCCGTTGACTGGCGGTGTCGGCGCGCCGCCGGTTCCCATTGGCGCACCTCCAGTCCCCTTCGACGTACCCCCGGTTCCCATGGGCACACCACCGGTCCCTGTGGGCGCACCTCCAGTTCCCACCGGAACACCTCCGGTCCCGCCAGGGGCGCCCCCGGCACCCACCGGTCCCCCGCCGGTCCCCGCCGCGTTGCCACCGGTCCCGACTGGCCCACCCCCACCCACTGCTGACGGTGGCTCGACACCTCCATTCAAACAGTCCTCGCTGTCCATTCCGTAGCGGTGCGCCTCGCACGCGCACTGCACGGCGGGCGTCTCGCACCCAACGCATCCCGATTCCGCGTCGCAATCCATGAACGACGCGCGGTCCACGGCGGCATCGGAGCACGCAGCGACCGAGAGCAGAAACAGCCCCATCGCCAAAAACGCCTGTCTCGAAGGTGCGGTCATTGCGCGCGTCCTTTCGTCATTCACGAGCCTGTCTAAGGTATACATAGTATCTACCTTGATGTAAATGACGGAATCGCTGGGAGGCAATTATTGGAGCTTCCCAGGCGATCCCACCCCGAAAAGTATACTTTCTGTATACCGTTCTCTCCGAGAAGGGAGCCTCGATGAGCTGCTCTACCGAAACCCACGACTACGCGGAGCTCGACTGATCATGGCGCGGATCCCCTACGCACCCGCATCGAGCTCCGGTTCGAATCACCCGCTCAACTTGTTTCGCATGCTCGCGCACAGTCCCCCGGTCGCCTCCGCGTTCGCCGGCTTGGGTGGTGCGTTGCTCCAAGACTCGACTCTCGATCCTCGCTTGAGAGAGATCGCCATCGTCCGCGTGGGGCTCTTGAACGACGCTTCCTACGAGGTCGACAAGCACACCGCCATCGCCAGGGCAGTCGGCGTCACGGCCGCCGAGCTGCGTGCGCTCCAACCCACGGAGGACCGAAGTGCTCTCGATGAAGCAGCCAAGGCAGTAGTCGGCCTCACCGACGAGCTCGTCTCGAGCGCGCGTGCCAGCGATGCTGCGCTCACACGCGCTCGGGGTCACCTCGACGACCGAATGCTCGTCGAGCTGGTCGTGACGATTGGATACTACGGACTCGTCTGCCGCGTACTGGAAACGCTTGGAGTCGACCCGGAGCCGTCGGGCGCGGCCTCGGACCATGAGGAACGAGCAACGATGGGTCAGTGAAGCGTCGCTCGACTCTTGCCGTCCCGGACCTGCAGGAGGATCGGAAAGCCAAGGCGTGAACGCTTCACTAGAAGGCTCAGAAGAAATTACGAGCGAATGTTCCGCGAATCGTCCGGGTTCTGCCCGCAGAATATTTTGGAAGTCGTAGTGGAATCGTTTCCCTTCGACACTTCGGCGCTTGCGGTTGAGGTATACAGTACGTATACCAAAGAAGCTCGTGAACGATGCATCTCACCCCTGGCGGACTGCCCGCCGCGCTGCCCTGTGCATCGCGACCGCCGGGGCGGCGGCCTTGGGGTTGGCCTGCGGGTCGACGAAGGTCGACGAGCGCGCTTCTCGCATCCAGTCCGAGTTGACGGTGGCCGCGAAGATGCCGCGCTACGCCCTCATTCGCGATTCGGCGCGGGCGCGCGGGATCGAAAACGCTTATCTGCTGGCGGGCATCGCCAACACCGAGACCGGGCTTGCGCACTGCTGGTCGGAAGCGACCTGGGCCTGCCAGGGACCGAGCTCGCCCGACTGCGGCGGGGGTCCGGTCATCGCCGGCTCCGCCGACGGTCCCTGCAGCATCCGGCAGGGAGGTCTCGGCATGTTCCAGTTCGACGCCGGAACCTTCGACGACACGTTGAACCGATACGGCGCGCACGTCTTGACCATCGACGGTCAGATGGACGCGGCGATTGACTTTGTCGTCAACATGCTCGTGCGCTCAGCGTACACCACGAACACAGAGACGGACGCCAACGCCAGGGCATGGATCAACGCGTTCGACGTGCACAATCCGACGCTGGAGGACCAGTGGATCCGCACGGTGCTTCGCTACTACAACGGGTGCCAGCCGAGCTGGAGCTGCTGGTCCCCGCGCATCCAGACGTATACGGACGGCTTGATGGCCGCAGTGAACGATCCCGGGCTCGCCTTCTGGGCCGAGGGCAGAGGAACGCGCTGTGGCTCGAGCCCGTATGTCGTCGGCGCCATCGACGAGAAGTATCAAGAGCTCGGTGGGTGCGCGTCATTCCTCGGTGTACCGATCACCGAACAGCTCGAGTCGCCGGATGGTCTCGGGCGCTACAGCGTGTTCGAGCACGGTTCGATTTACTGGACGGCGGAAGTCGGTGCTCACGAGGTCCACGGCGAGGTTCGCGAGAAGTGGAGTCAGATGGGTTGGGAGGCGGGGCCGTTGGGGTATCCCACCACCGACGAGACTGCGACGCCCGACGGCATCGGTCGCTTCAATCAGTTCGAGAACGGTTCGATGTACTGGACTGAGGACGGAGCGTTCGCAGTCTACGGAGCCATCCACGACACGTGGGCCGACAGCGGGTGGGAACGGGGTCCGCTCGGCTATCCCACTTCCGACGAGTATGACGTTCCCGAGGGCAGGCGCAGCGACTTCCAACTCGGATACATCCTCTTCGACGACGATACCGAGGAGACGACCATCGTGCTCGACTCGGAAGGGCGCGGCTCCGGGGGAACGGGCGCAGGCGGCGCGGGTGCGGGCGGCTCGGACAGTGCGAGTGGGGAAGCGGGCGAAACCGGCATAGGCGGCACGGCCGGCGCGAGTGAGGCCGCGGGCGAAGACAGCATGGGCGGCACGGCCGGCGCCGAGACCGAGGCGGTCGGAGGCGCCGCGGGACAGAGCACCGGTGACGGCGAGGCGGGCCCAACGTTCGCGCGTCGGGACCGAGGCGGTGGCTGCCAGATCGTCGCCGCGCCGGCGCCATCGAGCCCGGCGTTCGTACTGCTCGGTCTACCCGCGCTCGTTTGGGCCCGTCGATCGTTCGGCGTGCACCGGAGATCCACACGGAGGCAAGCAGCATGACGACGAAACGGACGGGAGTAGAGATGGAGACGGCACGTCGGTGCGCGCGGGGGGTGAGAGACGCTTCCCCGGCGATCCGGGCACTACTGAACGGAGCGTTGGCTCTCGCCTCGAGCGGACTCATAACAGCGTGCTCAGCGGCCGCAGACGACGCGC
Organism: Polyangiaceae bacterium; assembly: GCA_029261965.1. Classification (GTDB taxonomy): domain Bacteria; phylum Myxococcota_A; class Polyangia; order Polyangiales; family Polyangiaceae; genus JAJDAH01. The sequence continues at coordinate 10,370 of JAJDAH010000479.1, read as the reverse complement.
CTCGTCGGGATTGGGATACGGCGGGTGTAGCGGATGTCGCAGGTGGACCCGCTGGTTCGAGTTTCGCGGGCACAGGCAACGGCGGCGGCGATGCCCACAGCAATGGTGCCGGCGGCGTGGGTACCGGTGCAACGGCGGGCGTCGGCACGGGCGGCGCCGGAACTGGAGGCGCGGGTACCGGTGCAGCCGCGGGCGAGGGCACGGACGGCTTCGGTACCGGAGGAGTCGACACGGGCAGTGGGGGCGCGGGTACCGGTGGAGTGGGCGCGGGCGGCTCCGCTCCGGGGACCGGCGGAGTGGGTACCGGCGGGCCAGAGGGAATCGGCGGGCCGACCGAAGGCAACCAGGTCACGTGCAGCCCCATCGTCGGCGGGATGTCCACCGTCGTCGTAAACGGCACCCCTCGCGTCTTCAACGTACAGATGCCCGCGAACACATCTCGGATGGCGCTGCTGTTCCTGTGGCATGGCTGGCTGCAGATGCCCTCCACTTTCGCGAACGAGATCGTCTACGACGCGCACTCGGGGCGCTGGGTAGCCTTCGACCCGAACGCGTTCCCAATGCCGCTCATGATCGTAACCCCTTGGGATACGAAGCTGATCCCGCCAGCGGGGCTCGACTGGGACATCGTGAGCGGAACCGTGGATTTTCCGTTCTTCGAGGCCATGCTTCAGTGCATCCAGGAGCAGTTCGACATCGACGAGAACCGGCTCTATTCGATGGGGTTCTCGGCGGGTGCGGTGTTTACCAACCTCCTGGCGGCGAAATACCCGCATCTATTCGCAGCGACGATCAGCGAGTCCGGTGCGTGGTTCAACGACCAGACTCAGTGGTCCGACGTGGCGATTCCCATCATTCAGTGGCAGTGGCCCGGTTTCAATCCCGCGGATCGCGGCAACGTTCTTCTGACGCAGGGCGGGCCGAACGACTTTGCGACCGTCATCAGCCTGCACAATACCAACCTCAAGGCTCTGCCGTTCCTACACCACCATGGGCGCACCGTGGTCGAATGTACCCATACGTTCGGCCACTCTCTCGACCCGGACCTGACGCAACGCATGTACTACGACTACATGTGGGCCCACCATCGAGGAGGGCCGCCCCTCGCGGGTTTGCCTCCGGGCTTTCCGACGCACGATCGGCCGGTCGGTGCCACCAGGTGCTACTTCCATCCCGCCCCGTGAAGGATGCATCGTTCAGCCGAGTTGCGGGCACCCAGGAGTCGCCTGCATCGTCACGCCAACGCGTGAGATCCGGTATTCGAGCGGGACTGGCAGAAACGGTTTTGGTCCTAGGTATACGTATCGTATACTTGGCGCATGGATGGGCTAACCGGCGCGACAACAGGCAGGAAGTTGGCTAAATGGCCTTGATGCAGAAAGCGGGGTTTCGGGCGGCATTGGCGATCGCGAGCTGGCTCGGAACGGCCGCATGCGGTTCGGCGAGTCCATCCACCGACGACCCGGGTAGCGCGGGTGCCGCGTCGATCGCCGGCGCAGCGGGTGGCGTGAGCATGGGGGGAGCCGGAGCGCTGCCGCCGATGGGCGGAACCGGTGGCGTCGTTGCGTCGGGAGGGTCAGCTGGCGCGAGCGCCGCAGGAGGTTTCGGGACCGGCGGCGCCGCGGCGAGCGGTGGTGCCGGCGCGGGCGGACAGGCGACGGGGGGCGTGGGCGGACAGGCGACGGGGGGCGTGGGCGGACAGGCGACGGGGGGCGTGGGCGGAATGACGAACGCGTTCCCCCCCGTGACCGATCTTGCCAGCAACGGTCCGTTCCCAACGACCACCGTTCCCTTCGAGGGACCGAACTGCATGATCGTTCGGCCTACGACCCTCGGCGAGGACGGGCTACTTCATCCGGTCATCTTGTGGGCTAACGGAACCGGTGGGCCAACCCCTCTGTACGCACCCGCGTTCGACTACTGGGCCTCGCACGGTTTCATCGTCGCCGCGGGCAACTCCATCAACGGGCAAGGATCGGGCGCCGAGATGATCGGATGTCTCGATTACGTGTACGCGCAGCACACGACACCTGGCAGCCCGTTCGAAGGCGCGGTAGACGTGACCGGCGCTGGCGCTTCGGGGCACTCGCAAGGCGGCGGAGGAGCCATCATGGCGGGGCGCGATCCCCGAGTCGTTGTGACGGCGCCTCTGCAGCCCTACATTTTGCTCGGCCTCGGGGGCTTCCGGACCGCGTCGATCACGATGCAGACGGGCCCCATGCTCCTGCTCTCGGGTACGCTCGACGGGGTCGCGATCCCGCTTGTGAACCAGCAACCCGTGTTCAACACCACCAACGTTCCAGTCTTCTGGGCAAACCTCGTCGGCGCCGAACACCTGTTGGTCGCCGCGGTCGCCATCCCCACGTACCGAGAGGTCATGCTCGCTTGGTACCGCCTCCACCTCATGGGCGACGAGGGCTTCCGAGGCATGTTTTACGGACCGACCTGTTTGCTCTGCAACGATCCGGGTTGGATCGTCCAGCGCAACGGAATCAACTGATCGACTGAGCTCGAGCTCACCAGCCCCGAAACGGACTTCACGACCGAGTCGGCTGTGATCTCGGTGTGTCGTAGCGCTCGGCGCTCCAGCCCTGCACGGCGATGAGCCGATCCGCAGCTTCTCGAAGAGCAGCACCGAGCTCCGAGCTCGACGCGTCGCGTAGGGCAGTTGCGAGCTCCGCCGCAGAATCGAATCGGTCGTCCCGATTCTTTGCCAGAGCCCGTGCGAGAATGCGATCCACGTCCTCGGGAATCTCCACCAAGGTACCGGGGCGAACCGGCATCAGATGGGCGACGTTGTACATTGTGTTCATGTCGTCAAAACCGGCGAAGGCGGGTCGACCGGTCATCGCACGGTAGGCAATCGCGCCCAGGGCGAAAATGTCGGCGCGGTGGTCTACGCGTTCGCCCCGGGTCTGCTCCGGTGACATGTAGCTCGGCGTCCCGATGGCAGCACCCCGAGTGAGCGTGCCGCCGCTGCGTTCGAACGTCGACACGCCGAAGTCCAGAATCTTCCAGACACGTCCGTCGTCTTGCTCGGAACAAAGGAGATTCTGCGGCTTCAGATCGCGATGCACGATGCCCGCCTCGTGGGACACCGAAAGCCCCCGGGCCACCTGGGTGACGAGATCGACGGTTTCCGGTAGCGAAAGGCGTCCCTTCTCCCGCAGGATTTCGGAAAGATCGCGCCCCGTGAGCAGCTCCATCGCGAGCCACGGCGATCCGGCCTCGAGCATGCCGCTGTTCGTCACTCGTACGATGTGCGGCGAATCGAGGTCGCTGCAGATCTGAACCTCACGGAAGAACCTCTCGACGTGGGCTTGATCGGCGGCGACGAACGGGTGGAGGACCTTCACCGCGTGCTGGGTTTCCGTCCCGCGATCGACGGCGCGATAGACCTCTCCCATCGCGCCGCGACCGATGACCTCCCCCACGACGAACGGACCCACGTCGTGCCCGCTCAGGCGGCCGACCTTGTGAGCCTCGAACTGCCGATCGTAATCCGCTCGAGCCTCGTTCAAGAGCGCCTGGCGTTCGCCAATCTGCCGGCGGGCGCTTTCGACCTGCGCCATCGCCTCGAGTGTCGCGCGGCGACTGTATCTCCCGAGCCAGAACGTCAAACCGAGGAAGGCCTCGACGACCACCGCGAGCGCGATCATCGGAATCGGCATCGGCCGGTCGAGTGTGAACATCGACGCCCTGCTGCCGCCGAGATCGAGCACGTAGAGTGCGGCGATCACCGCATACCCAACCGCGAGCGCCACGAATATCGCCCAGGCTCGGCGGGCAGAATCGCCTAGCGCGAAGTAGTACAGAGTGACGAACGCGGCCATCACCGCCGGCGTGAAGACGCCGATGTAATATTCGATGGCGAGGATGGCGACGGTCGCAAACACGCCGAAGCCCGTTACCGCCGCTTCCGGTATCAACCGAGGGGCTCGGTATATGATGAGGACGCCGACCGAGAACGCGATCAGAGCGAGCAAGATCATCGTTGCCGGAAGTTCGGCGGGCCCGCCCACGGCGACTCCCGGGAGCAGCCAAGTGAGAAGCGTGAGCGCTGAAACGAAAATCCCGACGGCGAGCACGGCCCGCGTGCGAACGCTCTGCTCGCGTCGGACGGGAACCGTCGAAGGGAGCGATGTGAGCCGCGCTTTCCCAGCCGCTCGGGGAAAAACCGTCGGCGGAGCTGCTCTACGCTGGACCGCGGGCTCCACGCATCACCCGTGCACGAGCGTACCACGGCCTCTGACGCCGAGAACACGAACTCTCGCAGGGGATCACCGATATTCGTGCCGTCGCATCAGTGCCGTCGCCGGGCGATGAGGAAGCAAATCATACGCTGTCGTCCGCGAAAACTGCTCGCTGGCTTCGGGTTTACTTTGGGATCGGGACGTCGGCGCGGAGGCTTGACGTTCAGCGAACGGTTCTCGACGTCGAGCTCGATGATGTCGCCGGTCTCGATGAGTGAGAGCGGACCGCCGGCGGCTAAGAAAATCAACGTGGGCGGCGGGAGTCGAACGTGGACACAATCGATCTTTCTCTGGAGGGGCAGTGTCAAGAACCCGACATTGTTGATTAATGGTGGCGATTATCGAGCCGAGCACGCCTCCCCCATTCCCACCGATCACATGCCCCACCCCTCTGCCATGGACTCGTTTGCGGGCGACTCGTCCACGACAGTACGATTGTCGCGGCGTTGCCATCCGATCAAGAAGCAGAGACGACTTCAGACGCGGATTCGAGTCGACCGCCGGTGCACGGTGCAGGCGAAGTCACACGGACGCTACTGCTGACCGATCTGGTCAATAGCACGCTCCTCATCGCGGACCTGGGCGACGCTCGCGCTGGCGAGCTGATGGCGGAGCACGCGCGCATGGCACGGCAACTGCTCGAAACGCACCATGGTCGCGAGATCGACAAGACCGACGGATTTCTCTTGTTGTTCGACGAGGTCGCCGATGCCGTCCGCTATGCGCTCGCCTACCACCGTGCGTTGCGCGAGCTAGCAGCGACAAGGCGCGTCGACTTGGCGGCGCGGGCTGGGATCCACACGGGAACGGTGACACTTCATCACACGGCGCCCGATGAGGTGGCGCGCGGCGCGAAGCCAGTCGAGGTCGAAGGGATCGCCAAGCCCGTGGCCGCTCGGGTGATGTCGCTCGCGGGAGTGGGACAAACGCTCTTGACCGCCGAAGCTCACCGCCATCTCGGACTGACGATCGACGGCGGCCAAGGCTTGCCGGACGACGTGGTCACGATCGACCACGGCCTCTACCTGTTGAAAGGGGTCGAAGATCCCCAACGCATCGTGGAAGTGGGTGTCGCTGACACGGCCCCCTTATCCCCGCCAGAGGACGTCGCGAAGGCCTGTCGCGTCGTGCCGCTTGCCGACGGTGGGTTTCGTCCTGCGCGAGAGATCCCCAACAACCTTCCGCGCGACGTTTCTAGCTTCATCGGCCGACAGGGCGAGCTGCGCGAGTTGGCCAAATCCATTCACGCCGGTGCGGCGCTCGTCACCGTCGTCGGCCCGGGCGGCACCGGCAAGACACGTCTCGCGTGTCGCTACGCGCTCACCCGCCTGGGCGACTTTCCGGGTGGCGCATGGTTCTGCGACTTGTCCGAGGCCACGACCCTGGATGACGTCCTGACGCGCATGGCCTCCGCGCTCGGCGTGATGCTCGACAAGGACCCCGTGAGACAGCTGGGCCACGCCATTGCCGGGCGTGACGACACGCTCATCGTGATCGACAACTTCGAGCAAGTCGTAGAGCACGCCGGGGCCACAGTGGCGCACTGGATGAATGCGGCCACTCACGCGCGCTTCGTAGTCACGAGCCGCGAGCTGCTTCAGCTCGAAGGCGAGCGGGCATTCCCAGTCGAGCCGCTTCCCGCCCCGGCGGACGACTCCCTCGAGAGCTTGCGCTCGAGCGACGCAGCGTCGTTGTTCGTCGATCGGGCGCGCAACGTGTCGCCGAAATTCGAGCTGACCGACGCCAACGCTGCGGCAATCGCCGAGTTGGTGCGGCTGCTCGACGGGCTGCCGCTCGCTATCGAGCTGGCCGCGGCGAGGGCCAGGGTGTTGTCGCCAGCAAAGATCGTCGAGCGACTCTCCAAGCGTTTCATGGTGCTCCGTAGCGGTAAGCGTGATCGGAGCGCACGCCAGAACACCTTGCTCGGTGCCATCGATTGGAGTTGGGACCTCTGCACCGGCGCGGAGCGACTCGCTTTGGCTCAGTGCTCGGTGTTTCGTGGTGGATTCGATCTCGAGGCGGCCGAAGCCGTGCTCGATGCCAGTGCGCTGCCAGACGCTCCGTGGCCCATGGATCTCGTTCAAGCACTCGTCGACAAGAGCCTGCTGCGCAGCTCGAAGCCGCCTCCAAGTAGCCCTCTCGATACGACGGAGCAGCGGTTCAGCATGTTTTTTGGCGTGCAAAGTACGCTGCCGACAAGCTCCGCGACCGCGCGGCCGTCGTAGATGATGACCGAGTCTCCGCCACCGGTCCTGACGCGCTGAGCGAGACTGAGGGGCGGCACGGCGCGTGGTACGCCCGGCTCGGCAGCGAGGACGCGGTAGAGTCGCTCTCTGGAGCTCGAGGCGGCAAGGGCTGGGCAACGCTGGTGCTCGAACGACGGAACATCGAGGCGGCCGTCGAGCGCGCCATCGATCGTCGTGATTCGGAGCAGACGGGCCCGCTTTGCCAGGCGTATACGCTGGTGAGTGAGGCGTGCTCATCGCCCGCCGCCACGGTCGATACGCTCCAGCGGGCTTCGGACAGCGTGGACCTAGAACCGGTCTGGCGCGTAAAACTGTTGCACTCGCTCGCCATTGGCCTCTCTGTGGCGCAAGTCGGCTCGGACGCCGCGCAGCTCGTGTCGGCAGAAGCCGTCGAGCTAGCACGCCTCCATGGTGACGCCCGGCAGTACACGAGGGCACAGATCGACAGCACCTTGTGGGCCCTCCACGCCGGGCGCCATGAGGAAGCGCTCTCGTTGTTGAAAGATGCGCGGGCCATGGCAGAGCAATTGGGCGATGCCCGGTATGTTTTGGCGGCAGACCTACGCATCGCCAGCCATCTCATGCGGGTCGGCAGATTCGGTGAATCGCAGAAAGCCACGGAACGGGCACTAACTGCTGCCCGAAAGGGTGCTGACCTCCGGATGCTGGGCAAATTGCTGATCACGGCCGCGATCAACGAGCAGTTTCTCGGGCACGCTGACCGTGCGCAAGCTCACCTGCGTGAGTCGATCTCCGTCGCGCGTGAGATCGGGCATCCCTACAAAGAAGGTCACAGCGGCGCCGTCCTGGCGGACTTCCTCCAGCTGGACGACCAGGCCGCTGAAGCTCGTCGCGTCGGCATCGAAGCTCTGGCAGTGCTGCGCCCGCTGGGCGCTCAGCGCTCGGTCGGTATCGCGAGCTATGGGGTGGCGATGGCCGCCCTGCAGCTCGGCGAGCTCGACGCTGCGGAATCGCATGTCGCCACTGCCCTCACGGCCTTGCGCGGCATTGGTGACCTGTACGAGGTCGTCACCGCGCTGAGCTGCAGGGCGCGCATCTCACACGCGCAAGGCGATGCCGTCGCCGCAGACGCCGCGCTCGACGAGGCGACGGCGATCATCGAGGCCGAGGGCATCGCTGCGGACTCCGAACCAGCGGTGCGGTTGGGCGAGGCCTCCGCCATCGTGAAGGCAAAACATCCAGCCGACTGGCTCGCCCACAAAGAAGCCGTGCAGCGCTGAGCCCGCTGGCGGCACCTGACGCCAGCAAGTTGCTCGTTGCCTCGCGTTGTGCCTGCCCGACGAGCGGCGTCCAAATTCTCCGACCCAGCGGTCTCCTGTGCCGGCTACTTGCTCGTCCGCCGCAGGATCGTTGAAGAATCAACGGGAGACAAGATTGCGCCTTCATGCGGATGGGTGCATCACGGTCTGGTGTTTTCGTCACTCATCGACGTTGCCGGCAACGCGATCAAGAGGGTTGGCTCCTTCTCGAAAAACGCATCGACCCAGCTCGGAGCCTTGCGTGCATTCATCCTGTGGCGTCGTGCACGCAAAACCCATGGGTCCCTCGCAGTCGGGACCGTCGTGACTCGCGCAAATCGAGTCGCCAGGGCAATCGGCGGCCGTCGTGCAGTCCGCGGGGACGCATTTGCCGACGGGATCGCCGCAGAGACAGATCTCGGCCGCCGCGCAGTCCGCGTCTACCGTGCAGCCATATTCACAAAAGCTCGCCGAGGAGCTTCCTCCACCGCCGGATACTCGTCGCGTGCAGTACCCGTAGCCCCGGTCCTCGCAGTCCGCATCCAGCACACACTGATCGTCCGCCATGTCCGGACCGAAAACGCGCTCGGGACGTGGCACTAGCGAGTCGCACTGCTTGACGGCTCGGCGCGACAGGTAGCCGCCCTCGCACCGGTCGAACCCCGAGTCGCCAGGTGGCGAGGAAAAGGCGTCGACCGGATTCGCGCATGTGGATGGTTGACTCACGCCGCCGGCACCCGTGCCACCACTTCCGGTCGCGCTCCCACCGGCACCAGCAGAACCGTCGCTCGACGATGCCGTGCCCGAACACGCCGGCGACGCGACGGGAGTCAGCCCCAATGCCGTCAAGAGCGCGAGGCGGTGGCTTCGAAGCAGTGTCCGCGACGCGACGCGATTGACGACGCGATGCGTTGCTCGGCTCAACTTGGCACACTCGCCCATGGGTATGTGCTCTGAAAGCAACAATCGCGCCGGCAGTCACCACGGCATGCTTGCGGACGGCGAATGCCGCTCCGGAGCGCAAATGGTCCACGTCGGCACCGAGATGCCAATCGCACTGACGACACCGACGACGATCGCGAGAACGAGCGCTGCGCCAACCGCGGAGTACACCGGCCGGAAATCGCCACGCAGGCGCGCAACCACGCGATCCCGGTCCCGGTAGGGCTGCGCCGCGGGCGCAATCTGATGCGCTTCGTCCGATCCCAGCCCCAGATCGAGCGGCTCGACCTCGCAGGGTCCGCGGGGCGGCGAGGGCTCCCAGTCTTGCCGCCGCATCTCGAGCAGAGCGAGATAATCTCGCGCGGTCAGAGCGCAGAGCACCAACGCCAAGGTCAGAGCTAGAGCGACGGCGACGACGAAGGGGTCGACTTCTCCGGTCATGGGCGCCTCTAGCCGCACCCACCTGTCGTACGCGCCGCGCGCTTGGCGCATGCTCGCGAACGCCGCGAGCGATACAGGAAACAGCCACGTCGCTCGGCGCGCGACTCGATGGGCGATCGTCCCTCGTCGCGCGGCCCAAGCGACGCTGCCCGCGTAGCCCGCGCCGAAACAGAAAGGGATCGCCACGATGCCCAACAACACGCCCTCCGCCAGCGCCTCCCCTCGGTTTTCGGCGATCCCGAGCACGATCCCCGAAGCGCCCGCCGCGATGAAACCCAGAAACGGAGCGGCAGCGAGTACGGGCTCACCGAACTTCAGGCGGTGCGCACAGATCCGCCCGACGACGAGCAGCGCGACACCAGCCATCAGTGCGAACGACAGTCGCTCTCCGACTCGCGGAAACTCGTGGAAACGCAACCAACCAGCGCAGCTGGCCGAAATCCACCCGGCAGCGTTGTAGATGTCGACCGCAGCCCAGCCGCCCACGGCTCCGATCGCTCCGAAAGGCAGTGCCAGCCGCTCGGGCCGGCGCAGCAGTCGCTCCTCGTCGTCGTCCACCCCGAGTCGACCGATGACGCACGACACAAATTTGGTGTCACCCAATCTGCGCGGGCCCGCTCGGGCACAGCACTGGAAAAGTTCGTTCTCGTCGTAACGCGACACCCGCGCGCGAGAGCAACGCTCCGGTCATCATCACCGATCTCGTGACGTAGGTGTGGCCGACAGCCGACTCTCCGGCGGGCACGCGCCGTGCACTGCTTGCTCTCCGATGCCCGACGCCGGCGCCTTTGGTCACGACGAATCGCTCGTTCCGTTCACACTCGCCCGGAGCGTGCGTGCTGTGCGCAGCGCTGCTCACCGTGCTTTTCTCCGCCTCGACCGCACTCGCGCGGGGCCCGAAAGCCCGTGGGGCTGGAGATTCACACTGTGACTCGGCCGCATCAGTGGAGAACGGCAGGAGCTGTCGCGGCCAAAAGCGCGACCGCCCCGAGGCCGAGCAGCCCGAGAGACGCTGGTACGGTTGGCAGGTCCTCCTTGCGGACGCTGCTGCGGGGAGCATCTTTGCCACGACGGCTGTTGCTGATGACCCTTTCCGCCCGATGTTCGCCGGCGTGGCCGTCTGGACCGTCGGCGCGCCCGGCGTGCACTTCGCTCATGGCAACGTGAAGCAGGGCTTCGGCAGCTTGGGGTTGCGCATTGCGTTGCCCGTACTTGGAATGGGAGTGGCG
>JAJDAH010000478.1 GCA_029261965.1 Polyangiaceae bacterium | reverse complement strand
GCAGGCACGCCGATACAGTTTGAGCGCCGCGTCGTTGTCCTTGCGCAGGCCGCCGAGGCCGAGTTGATGCATGAACCCGAGCTTGGAGCATCCCGGCGCGCTGCCGCCGTCGCAGGCGCGGCGAAAGAACGGGATCGATTTCACAGGATCTTCCTTCAAGCCGCCCCGCCCGTGGCGCTGGAAGACACCGACGTATGCGCACCCGGTCGCGTAGCCTCCCTCGCAGGCACGGCGATAGAGCTCGAGCGCCTTCGAGAAGTTCTTGTGGAGCTTTCCGTACCCCTTGGTGTAGGCGACCCCCAACTCGGAGCAACCGTGCGCGTCCCCGGCGTCGCACGCCTGGCGGAACAGCTCGACAGCTTTCGTCGAATCCTTGTCGAGTCCGCGTTGCCCCGACAGATGAGCGGCGCCCAAATCACCGCACGCAGCACTGTTTTTGGCAGCGCACGCTCGACGCAACAGCTCGACGGACCTGCCCTCGTTTTTCTGCACTCCAGTGCCGGCGGCATAGCTCGCGGCGAGCCGCGCACAGATGTCGGCTCGGCCAGGGGCGCCGCAGGCCTGCTTCAACAACTCGTCGGCGCCTGAAACGCTGTTCGCGAGTCCAGCGCGCTTTTCGCGGATCATGAAGGCTAGCCCGGCGCACCCCGGCGGGTTGGCTCCTTCACACGCTCGCTGATAGAGGGCGGCGGCTCTGCTGTGGTCCTGCGTGACTCCGCTGTGACCGGTTTCGACGATGTCTCCGAGGTAAAAGCACGCAGCGGCGTCGCCGCCATCGCACGCGCGCCGATAGGTCGCCGCGCGCGCTTCGTTGACCGGTACGCACCGACCGCCGGCCGGCCGTCCGCCTTCCGAGCCCACGACTGACGAGTCGACCGCCGCAGCGCGTGGCTCGTCGCAGAGCGCGATCAGCTCCAGCCGAAGAGGTGAAGCGCATTCCAGCGGCGGCCGAGTCGCGTCTTTTTCCACGGTCTCGCACCGCGTCAGCGTCCCATCCACGTTGTATAGGGTCTTGGCTTTCGAATCGGCCGACGGCGCGCCAAAAACCTGGGCCGCGGACACGCTCTGGCCTCGGGTGCCGCTCTTCATGGCGAACGCGCCAACAGACACGCCACGAACGAAATGCGTGGCCCCCCCACACTGGCCCTCCAGGTCGGTCGGACTCGCGGCCCGTACGGTCGTCATGCGTTGTCCGACGATGGCGGTGGCCACGTCGACCGACATGTTGCTCCGAAGCTCGTTCGAGTAGTCGGCGATGAGCTGGAGTCCGGCGCTGGGTAACCCCTTGCGGATCGCCGGGGCGTCCTGGAGCTTTAGAACTGAAACTTCCGGGCGCGTAGCGACGAAACCATAGGATCCCTGGACGCGACAGTTTTCGAGCAGCTCGAGACCTTCGCAACCGAGTCTGATCACGGCGACACCCTGGGTCATTCTTCTTTCGAGCGCTGCGCGCGTGCTCGGCGGCCAGTCCACGACCATGGGTGCCGCCGAGTCCTCGCTTTGCAAGCACTCGGTCGGGATCACCCCCAGTGTCGACGTCTCGGGCCCGGCTGATTCCAGGGTAGCCGGTCGGGGAGTGGTGGGCGCACAAGCCGCGAGGGTCGGGGCCAGCATCACCGCCCAAGCGGTCGCTGGCACGCGAAGACGAGCATTCATGGTCGGACTCCCGGGCGAGAGAATGGCTGAAAACGAGCGCCGAAAACGAGTCGTTACGACGGATGGAACCCTAGTGACTCGCCCGATGACCGGCCACTTTGTCGCTGGCGTCGAGCATGCGGCCGAGAATTCGACGCGGCGCTAGATCTCGAACGACTTACGGAACGCGACCAGCACGTCGTCGGGCGGCAGAGCGCCGGACTTCGACACGAGCCCGATTCGCACGGAGACGCGGTCTCCGCCACCCCAGGGCCACCACGCAGCAAACACGACGATGTCCTGCTCGGGATCCGAGATGAACAATTTTTGGCCCGCTCTCAACCCGCCCCGGCTTTCGGCGATGCCGGTGGCCACCGCCGGGGCGCTACCGATGTTGTCGACCGCCCAACGGGAGGAGAACTCTGCGTCGAGCGCGCGTTCGACGTGGTCAATCTGTTCTGCCCCGAATGCCGACAGGGCAGCGCCAAAACGACCATCCCACTCCCAGTCGAGCCGAGGACAGCTCGTCGTCACGGCCATGCACACGGACTGGGGCCAAGCGGTTTCCATCGACCCACCCTACCACCCGCGCGGGGGGAGATGACGGGTGAGGTGGTGGCGAGTTGCTACGACGAGGCGCCAGGCGTCTCGGTGACCGTCACGCGGCGCATGCCACGACGTGGCACACGCTGGCACAATAATCTCTTCCGAGAGGGTCGATTTTCGACCCAACCAGGCGCCCACTCCGTGCGGAAGCGACACCTGCGATCCCGCTCAGGTCTGTATCCTCCCGTGCTGCGGCGGGGCGCCAGTCCCCTGTCTCGCGGTTCCCGATGGCGGCGCCTGCCCGAGCGGCAACCCTCCGGAGCAACGCCCGTCCGGCGAGCTCGGCTGCGTCGACTTTTGCACGCCGCCGCCCCCGTTTTGCGTCGATGCCGTGGACGCGTGCGCGGCGGCATCGAGCTACGTCGGCCGGGTAGATGAAATCACCGAGCCGTCTTTGAGCTGCACCTGCGCTTCAACGTCGATGCGTCAAGCGGCGCTGGCCGTTACGAGCTCGAATGAGACTTTGCTCAGCTGCTCGGACACGGCCCAGAGCTTCGCGGCTGTCGCTTCGTCGTGGGAACGCTTGCTCGACGAGACGGTTTTCGGTGCCCCGGACCATTCCATGAAACCACCGGGTCCGTAGTAGGCCCCGGGCGTTGCGGCAGGATCGGTAGCGGCGCGAAGCGTCGGCAAGGCACCGCCTAGGGGTTTCATGGCGAAGATCGGATTCAGAACACGCACGAACCCGGCATTCACTTGAAGGTTGGTCGCCGTCCAGCCGGGATGAGCGGCTGTGACGAGTGTGCTGTGGCCCGCGCCTTGTAGGCGTCGTTGAAGCTCGTAACCGAATAGCAAGTTGGCGAGCTTGCTCTGCGCATAGGCCCCCATGGCGCTGTAGCCTTTCTCGGCGTTCAGATTCTCGAAGTTCATCTTCCCGAACTTGTGGGCGACGCTGCTCACGTTGACGATTCGGGCGCTGCTGGTGGCGTTCAGTAGATCGATGAGCTGAGCGGTGAGCGCGAAGTGGCCGATATGGTTGGTGCCGAACTGGAGCTCGAACCCTTCCGCGGTCTTTCCGAAGGGGGGCACCATGACCCCGGCGTTGTTGATGAGTAGATCGAGTTGCGAGTGCGTTCTTCGGAACCGCACCACGAAATCGCTGACGCTGGCGAGGCTCGACAAGTCGAGCAACGACAAGTCGACCTGCGCATCAGGCGTCTCCGCCTTCAGCATGTCGACGGCTTGCCGGCCGCGCTCTTCGCTCCGACAGGCGAGCACGATGTGAGCCCCTTTCACAGCGAGGACGCGAGCGGTCTCGTAGCCGATGCCGCTGTTCGCGCCGGTGACAATCGCTACACGGCCGGTTTGATTTGGAACGTCGTTCTCAGTCCAGGGCATGCGCCTCCGCTGGTGCTCGGGAAAAGTCCCACAAAAGACCAGTAGTCCGTAATCTAAAGACCGCTGGTCTCTTGTCAACCGCTGCGCTAAACAAAAGTGATGCGCGCAGCCGATTTTCAGCGGGCCCGCCACCCGGAGCAGAAAGAGCAGCGGCGCCTGAGCATCCTCGCGGCGGCGCGGGAAATGCTGGATGAAGCCGGCCCCGAAGACCTCAGCTTGAACAAGCTCGCCCGTCGCGCCGGGCTCGCCAAGTCCAACGTCTACAGATACTTCGAGAGCCGGGAGGAGGTGCTGATGCACGTCCTGCAGAGCGATCTCGACGATTTTCTATCTGACCTCGAGTCGCGCCTCGGGGGGCTGAGGGGCAAGAGTCGGACCGATCGGTTCGTCGAGCACATCGTGAAAAGCGTCTCGGACCGCCCGCGCTTGTGCCAGCTAGTCAGCGTTCTTTCCTCGGTGCTCGAACAGAATCTGTCGGCAGAAGGCGTTCGCTCGTTCAAGCGCGCCACCCTCGGCCGGGTCCAACGCACCATCCTGGCGGCGCACGATGCCGTGCCCGAGTTGTCGATTTCCCAGCATCTCGAAGTGATGCGGTACGCATTTGCCCTCCTCGTGGGTCTTTGGGCAGCTACACACCCCGGTCCCACGGTCGAGCGCGTCCTAGCCGAGGATCCGGAGCTGGCGGCGATGCACAACGGCTTCGAAACGGACTTCGAGCGGGGCCTGAAGCTGGTCGTCCGTGGGCTCCTCCACGACCCGGGATCCCGGCCGAGGCGCACCAAGTAGCTGTCGTCGAAACGTGGTCCCTCAGCTCAACGCTTGCTCAGCTTCGCTCCGAGACCGAAGACGAGCGGCCACTTGCGGGGCTCGACGCGATCGACGTCGCGGAAAGGATACGCTCGCGTGCCGTTCCGTAGTGAAAGCTCAATTCAACGCCAGCGTGGCGCCTGCAATCCGCGCCCGAGACGCGTGAGATTGACAGCGGAAAGTTTGCGGCGAAGTATGACCGCGCTCGTGCCTCCGGACATTCGCCCCGACGGCATCCTCTTGGTCGGCGACTTCTCCGCCCTACGGCAGAACAACTGCTCGGTGGCCGA
The DNA here is from genome assembly GCA_029261965.1 of Polyangiaceae bacterium. Classification (GTDB taxonomy): domain Bacteria; phylum Myxococcota_A; class Polyangia; order Polyangiales; family Polyangiaceae; genus JAJDAH01. The sequence goes on along the minus strand of JAJDAH010000478.1, from coordinate 14,350 downwards.
GGAGCTACGCCCGCGCCTGAAAGAAGCCGGGTGGCAGGTTCACGTGACCGCCGAGCGGCAGACCGGGCCACGAAAGCTCGTGGAAATGTTGTCGACGATCCTCGCGCTTCGTGATCGCTACGCGGTGGCGTCCGTCGACGTCTACAGTGGCCGAGCGTTCCTTTGGGCGCTCGTCACGACCGGGGCACTTCGCTCGCTGGGCAAGCCGGTGGTGTTGGTCCTACATGGGGGCGGTCTGCCGGCCATGGCCAAACGGCGCGGCGCTTTGCTTCGCCTCTTGCTGGGGCAGGCGGACGTGGTCGTCGCGCCTTCGGGTTATCTGGCGAGCCAGCTCGCGCCATTTCGAGACGGGATCCGCATAATCCCCAATGCCGTCGACCTCGCCAGCTATCGATACAGGCTCCGGCGCCAGCCGCAGGCCCGGCTGCTTTGGCTTCGTGCCTTTGCGTCGATCTACCGCCCGACGATGGCTCCCGAGGTCCTCGCGCACGTACGCGGCGAGCTTCCGGATGCGACGATGACGATGGTCGGTCCGGACAAGGGCGACGGGTCGCTCGAAGCGACGCGCGCTCGCGCGCGAGAGCTCGGCGTGTCCGAGCACCTGGATATCGTGCCCGGAATCCCCAAGTCGTCGGTTCCACGTTGCTTGGACGAGCACGACGTTTTCGTGAACACGACGAATGTCGACAACACGCCCGTCACCCTGGTCGAAGCAATGGCTTCGGGGTTGAGCATCGTTTCCACGAACGTTGGTGGCATTCCGCATCTCGTGGAGCACGGGCAGACGGCGTTGCTCTGTCAGCCCGGCGACGCGCGCACCATGGCTGACGACGTACTCCGGCTTCTGCGCGAGCCCGGGCTGGCTGGGGACCTTTCTCGAGCGGCGAGGAAGCGGGCAGAGGAGCTCGACTGGGCGCCGGTCGCGCGAAGCTGGAACGAGCTCTATCGTTCGGTAGTCGAAGTCCGTGAGACGCGGGAAACGACTGCCTGAAACTTTCCGCCCGGGCCCCGCGGGATCGAATCGACGGGGACGACCTCGACACGAGTCTCGGGCCCGAGTCGCTGTTGCACGCGTCGAATCATCTCTTCTTCGTCCGAGGGCCCGTAGCCGGCCGCCACGACGACGTCGAGCCGGATTTCGCTGATGGCTTCTTGGATCACCTGCGCTTCGATGACGTGCGGCAATCCGACGAAGATTCCGTGGAAGCGAACCGTTTCACGACCGTCGCTGCCGACGACGACGTCCTCGGTTCGGCCGAGCACTTCTTGCAGTATCGGAAGTGCTCGACCGCACGGACAGGACTCGTGACTCCACGCTGCGGTGTCCCCCAGTCGGAAGCGAACGAGCGGTTGCAGCCGCCGGAGGAATGCCGTCGTCACCACCTCTCCGGGCTCGCCGGGATCACACGGCGAGCCGTCGGGCCGGAGGATCTCGACTTTGGCGACGTCGGGGCTCACGTGCAGCCGACCCTCTTCACACTCGCTGGCGAACAGCGCTTGCTCGACGGTGCTGTATTCTTCGAACACGCGGCATCGATAGGCTTCCCTCATGACCTCGCGCATCGCGGGGGTGACTTTTTCGCTCGTCGGAATCACCGCGGCCAAGGGTGGCACTTCGAGGTTTTGGTCGAGGATGTGACGGGCGAGCAGGTAGTAGGACACCGCATAGCCCGTGAGCCATCGGATCCGGTGACGCCGTAGGGCTTCGACGTACTTGGGGGCGGTTTCGGCACTCAAGTGAAACGCCGAGAAGTACACCTGCCGCTCGACCGAGTTGTAGCGGTAGAACGGGCCGCGGCTGTGGGGGTCGGGTTCGACGATGCGCCCCGAGAACGTCGACCGAGGCTCGGTGAAGCTGGTGCCTGCCCAACGAACGGATCTCACCTCCCGGAGCGCACGGGACGCGCGCATTTCCTGGATGGTCGAAATTGCAGCGATGGGGGTTCCCGTGGACCCGCTCGTGAGGTGGGTGAAGCGCGGCCAGGCTCGCACGTCGTCACGGACGAAATCGTCCGGGTCCGCGCGCAGGGGTGACTTTTCGAGCAACGGGAGCTCCGCGAGCTCGCCGGAGCGAGCGGCGCGCTTCTGCGCGGCGGTCCACGTCCGCCGGTAGTACGGGACATGTTCGCTCGCCTGGCGGAGCACTTCGCGGAGCTCGTTCCTTTCCCACTCGTCCCACGTTTTCGTATCGAACCGCTCGCGGCGCTCGAACTCGCGAACCGAAGCCTCGAAACCGTGTCCGAAACGTAGCCAATGCCAATAGACACCGTAGGTGCTGATCGTGGCGTTCTGCGCCCACAAGGGGAGGGCGGCGTAGGCGCGCTGGACCAGGCCTCCTTCGCCCATGCGCGGGTTCTAACACAGTCGCTCGAGGGTCCGGAGGAGACGACAGCACGCGTAACGTCGCCTGCGCGCCGCTCGGTTCTGGCGGCTTGGGTGGCGGTGGAGGTTCTCCGAGCACGGGCCGGTTCGCGCGGCCCCAGCTAGCTAGCTTAGAATTAGCTAGGCGACCGGGCGACGGGCTCGTCGCCAGAACGCGGCGAAGACGATGGGCAGTGCCCATGCGCCGTGACCGGAGCTGGCCGCACGGCACGAGCAGCCTCCGGGATCCTTGCCGGTCACCGAAGTCGAGGCCCCGGCGTCGCCGTCCGCGGATCCGCCGCCGCTACCGAGAGTCCCTCCCCCCACCGCTCCGGCGTCGCCCGCGCCAGCGCCGGCAGATCCGGAGCTCCCCGCTGCTCCTACTGAAGCGTCGCGCGGCTCTTCGACCGTGACGGCGATCTCGCGCGTGGGTAGGCCCGGTGCCGTGGCGGATAGCGTCGCGGTGTCGTCGTTCGCGTCGGTGTCTCGCGCCGCAGTGATGGTCACGGCCTGCGGGGCGTCCCAGTTGCCGGCGTCGAAGGAAATCGAGCCCCCAGTCGTCACCGAAACGTCGGAATCACCCGCGCTCCGCGCGACGGTCAGAGCTAGCGCCGAACTCGGACGGCTGCTCAACGACACGTCGATCGTGGCCGAGGTGCCTTCCGCGAGGGTGAGAGCGGACGGGGAGACGACGATCGAAATCGGGTCGTCATCGACGACCCGTACAGTCACGTCCTCCGAGGCTAAGCTCGGTGACGATGCCGTCAGGACAGCCTCGTCGTCGGTCGAATCCGGGTCGGCGGCGGCATCGACGAGCACGGGTTGGGGTGTGGACCAGTTGGCGCTCGTGAACGTCAGGGCCGAGCCTCGTGCCACGCTGACGTCCGCGCTCCCGGACGAGCGGGCTAGCGTGACCAACGTGTCGGAAGTTGGTGCGACGGCGAGGCGCACGTGAAACGCCGTCGAGCCGCCTTCGTCGGTCTGAACGTGCAACTTCGAAACGACGATGCCCTGAGCGGTCGCGTTGTACCGGGCGCGGAAGACCACGCCGTTGAAGCTCACGTAGTACAGGTCGCCGTCCGGGCCGACTGACATGTCGATCGTGCGCTGAATGTCGCCCCAGATGTCGACCGACGTCACAGCGTTGCTCGTGTCGAGGGTAGCGCGAACCAGGTTTCCCGAGTTGTAGTCGCCGAAGAAGAAGTTGCCGCGATACTCCGCCGGGACGGAACTCGAGTCGAGAAACGTGCCGCCCGTAATCGCTCCACCGATGTTGAGTGGCGCGACCGTCCCGCGTCCACTCGTGGCGTCGGGTCCCGGTTGCGCGACGGTGAAGACCGTCGGGGACGGCGTCGAGGTGATGTATGCCGTCGTGTCGAAGCTCGTGTCGTTCACGCCGGCGATCGTTACCTTGGCACCTGGGCGATAACGGTGATTGGCCGTCGTCGTGAACGTCGCCACCCCCGCTGTGCGCGCAGCGCCATCGAGCTCGATCGACCGCACGTTGGCCAGGTTGGTGCGATAGGCGACCGCCGGGGCGACGAACCCGGCGGGCTGATTGTTTTCATAGTCGTCGAAGCCGGCGTGATCCCCGGCGCTCAAGACGATCGACTGTTCGTAGCCGGTGCCGGCGATGTTCACCCACAAGAGGCCGGTGGTCGGTTGGAACGTGAAAGAGAAGGGGTTGCGCAATCCCCGCGCCCAGATCAGATCCGCGTTCGGCCCGGGGCCGTCGAAAAATGGATTGTCTTCGGGAATGCTCCCGTCGCGGTTGGCACGACCGACCTTTGCGGCCAGCGAACTCAGATCGCCATCGACTCCGGTGAAGTTTCCGTTGTCCCCGATCGCCCAGTATATCTTTCCATCCGGGCCGATGCCGACGCCACCACCGTTGTGATTCGCCCCGCGGGTGGGCAATCCGCCGACGATCAACGTCTCTTCGATGCCGACGTTGCCGTCGGCCCTGTAGCGCACGACCTGCTGCTCGGTCGGCGAACGCGACACGAAAAAATACACGAAGCCGTTCGAGGCGAAGGACGGATCGAAAGCAATGCCAATCAGCCCACATTCGCTGGTTCTCTGCACGGGCGAGAGGGTTGCGAACGGCGTGGGTAGCAGGGCGCCGTTCTCGACGATGCGCACGTCGCCGTCCTTCCGGATGAGAAACAAACGATGAGAAACATCTGGGGCCCACGCCATCCCAGTCGTCCGCACGTCGGTGTTGGTGATCACAGTTTCCGTGAAGCTCGGATCGGAGACCGCGCCGACCGCCGTCGTGGGCACGAGCGAGATCGCGGGAATCAACCCGGCGACGAGCAGCGCGCGTGGCGAAGCAAGCGAGGCGAAGAAGAGGGAGATGTTTCGAGCCATGGTCGAGCGTCGAGTATGACCGCATCTCGGCGGCGGTCGACAACGAAGCCGGCGCTGGAGGCGTGGCTTTCCCGGCTGGAACGAGCCTGCTAGCGTTCGCCTCTTGATGGCAGATAAACGGAAAATCGTCGCTTTCACTGCTACCCGGGCCGACTATCCGCGCGTCCGCTCCGTGCTCGAGGAAATTCAACGGCGGGACTCTCTGGAACTCAAGATCGTCGCGAGCGGGATGCACCTCGAAGAGCGCTACGGGATGACGGTCGACGAGATCACCCGAGACGGTTTTGTCGTCGACTACCGGATTCCGATTCTGGAAGACGACGATACGCCGTACGGGATGGTCAAAGCCTGCGCGAAGCTCGTCAGCGAAATGGCGGACGTCTACAAGAAGGAAGAGCCCGACATCGCCCTCATCACGGTGGACAGATTCGAAACCCTCGCGGTGACCATGGCTGCGGCGTACATGAACATCCCCATTGCGCATATCCAAGGCGGTGAAGTGACCGGTACGATCGACGAGTCGATCCGTCACGCGGTCACCAAGATGAGCCACATCCACTTTCCAGCGAACGAAGATGCAGCCGTTCGCATTCGAAAGATGGGGGAGCGCGCCGATCGCGTTTTTGCTACTGGCTGCCCGTACATCGACATCATCTCGCGAGTGAAAAAGAAGACTCGCGAAGAGCTAGCCGAAAAATACGGTTTGACGGACGGCCGGAAACTCGCGCTGTTCACTCAGCACCCAGTCACCACCGAGCACGACGACGGGGTGGCGCAAATCCTGGAAACGATCGAGGCGATCAGCCGGTTTCCGGAGCTGCAAGTCGTGGGGCTCTACTCCAATGCCGATGCCGGCGGGCGTCGAATCGTCGAGCGGTTGACCAGTCTCGACTACAGCGTGCACCCCAGTATCGCGCACGAGGATTTCATCTCCCTCATGAACGTCGCGGACGTCATGATCGGAAACTCGTCGGCTGGGATCCGCGAGGCGCCGACCTTTGCGTTGCCCGTCGTGAACATCGGCACGCGACAAGCGGGTCGCCAGCGAGCGGCCAACGTTCTCGACGTCCCCTACGACCGCGAGGCGATTGCTCGGGCAATCGACCAGGCGCTCAACGACGAGCAGTTCCTCCAGAAGTGCCGGGAAACCGAGAACCCGTATGGTTCTCCGGGGGCGGCCAAGCGTGTGGTCGACGTGCTCGAGTCCATCGAGCTCGATCTCGACCTCATCCAAAAGATGATCACGTACTGAACGGAGCTACGGCCCCGCGCATCCCATGACTACTGCCACGCCATGACTACTGCCACGCCATGACGACCAGCAGCGAGCCCTCCGTCCTCGGTCTGATCCCCGCTCGGGGCGGCTCGAAGGGGGTTCCCCGGAAGAATCTACGTTCCCTCGCGGGGAAACCGCTCGTCGTGCACAGCATCGAGGTTGCTCGGGCGAGTCGATCGATTTGCGAGCTCTGTGTGTCGACCGACGACGAAGAAATCGCCGAAATCGCCCGCGCCGCCGGTGCTCCCGTGCCCTTCATGAGGCCCGCGCACCTAGCGAGTGACCAAGCAAAATCGCTTCCCGTGATGCAGCATGCGCTCGAACACATGGAGAAAGAGCATGGCCGGACCTACGAATTTCTCGTGTTGCTCGAGCCCACGTCCCCACTTCGTACCGTCGATGACATCGACGGCGCCGTGGCGCGCCTGGCGGATTCGGACGCGGATTCGTGCGTCGGTGTCTCACGGCTCGCAAGCCACCACCCTGTGTTCATCAAGAAGATTGACGGCCAACGATTGGTGCCTTTTTCGATTCCCGAACCCGAAGGAACACGTCGCCAGGATGTGAAGCCACCGGCGTACGCTCGAAACGGAGCCATCTACGTCTTCCGCACGGACACGACGACTCGACGAGACCGGCTCTATGGCGACACGATTCTGCCGTGGGAAATGCCCGATGAGCGCTCGGCGAACATCGATCGAGAGGTAGATTTCCTTCTTGCCGAGGCTTTGCTCAAGGCGTAGCGTACGGGGCTTTCAACATGACTGAAGACAACAATAACCTCCATGATTTCAAGAGGATCCTAGTGACCGGCGGCGCCGGCTTCATCGGGATCGAGATGGTCAAGCAGCTGCGCGCGCTCGGTTTGGAGGTCGTCGTGCTCGACCTCGATCGCCAGGTCGAGCGGTGCAAGGACCATCTGGCGAAAGGCGTCGACATCGTCAAGGGGTCGATCCTCGATCGTGGAGCGCTGCGCGAGGCCATGAACGGCGTGGACGCAGTGATTCACTTGGCGGCCGTTTTGGGAGTGCAGAACTCCGAGCAAAACAAGCTCTACACCATCGAGGTGAACGTCAACGGAACGCAGAATGTCTTCGAGTGCGCGCTTGCTCATGGCGTGAAGAAAGTGACGTTCGCGTCATCGTCCGAGGTCTACGGCGAGCCGTTCGAGACGCCGGTGAAGGAGACCACGCCCACGCAGGGAAAAACCGTGTACGCGGTGACCAAGATGATGGGGGAAGAGCTCGCGAAGGCGTACCATCAGAAGTATCCGCATCTCGCCTACACGATCACTCGCTACTTCAATACTTACGGCCCATACCAGGTCGGGCAGTTCGTGCTGACGCGGTTCATCCGCGCGGCCATGTTGGGCGAGTCGCCGATCATCAACGGAGATGGCTCGCAAATTCGCTCCTACTGCTTCGTCGAGGACGGCTGCCGTGGAACCATCCAATCGACCCTCCGCAAGAGCGCGGACGGGCAGGTCTACAACATCGGCAATTCGAGCCAGCCTTGGACGCTGCTCGAGGTCGCCAAGCTCGTCATCAAGCTCGCGGGCAAAGAAGGCCAGATAGAGCCCATCGTGGACAAAGCGTTCGCGAAAGGGGATCGCAACCGCGAGCGTGAGATTTTCAAACGATTCTGCGACACCTCGAAAGCCGAGAAGGAGCTCGGTCTAGAGGCGAAGATTTCGCTCGAGGAAGGCATCCAGCGAATCATGGACGTGCAGATACCTCCCGAGGACTGGCGGGAGATTCGCGTCAAGCACTAGTCCGCTGGATCTGTGATTGCTTACGGCAAAAGGCACAGATCTGATCCGTGTCCCGGTTTCTTTCCAGAGTGTGGTGGACTCCTGGTCCACCACACTAGCCCGGCGCGGTCACCGAACCGGCGGCGGAGGGGGAGCGATTCGTCGGAGGTTCAAACCGCCGGGATACTGGTAGCTCGTGAAGTCGCCGTAGCCGACGACTTGCAGCCCGACCGGCAGGTCCGAAATGAGCACGTGGGCGCCGTTTGCGCCGAGTCCGAGGGCGACGCGGGTGACCCCGAATCCCGACGATCCAATAGGCGTAGGTGGGGGCGCGGCGGTGCCGTCGATGATCACCTGAGCGCTCATCGGTTGAACGATGTCCGCAAAGTTGAGCGGATAGTCGTCCGGCGCGAGAAACACGTACTTCAGTCGATATTGCTCGACGCCGGCCCAAAGTGATTGCGACGGATCGCCGCGGCTGACTGGCGACAACGGGTCGACGATCGACGCCCCTTGCTGGAAGGTGGAGACTCCGAACTCGTTGTCTCCGACGACTTCGAACGGGACCGACACGATGCCGAGGTCGATGACCTGACCCGCATTGATGGTCGTCGGAGCTGTCGGCGGAGGTCCCGACGGGTAGGTGAGCTGTGTGCCGTTGACGTTGCCGTAGAGCCGCACCCCCTGACCGAGCGGCGCCAGCGGAACGCCTGGCGGGCTCGGAGGAATGACGAAGTATCGTTTGCCGAGGGTTTCGGCCGGCAGAACGCTCTCTTCGATGTGATCGCAGGCGGCTATGCCGTGAGGGACCTGCGTGCACGGGAGGCCCGTGATGACTTGGACTGGCTTGTCCGCTTGCACCAGTGTGCCGCTCGGGTCGTCGGTGGTCGCGCCGATCACCTCGATGACGTCGCCCGCGTCCATCATCAGCGTGGTCACGCCCCCCGCCGCGGTGTCGGCGAGCGGTCCGGCTCCGACGATGCTCGATGTGGGGGACACTTGGAGCGTCACCTCCGTGCCGTCTTCAGTTGCCGTGATGGCATAGAACGACGGTATGTCCGCGTTGATCCATCCGGGGAAGCCGGTGACGCGATAATTGCCGGTCAGCGCCGTCGTTGGCAGCAGCAGCGAGGCGTCGTTCGAGTACGAAAAGCACCCGACGGGCGTAATCGGCATGCCCATCACCATGCAGGCTTGGCTGCCGGGGCAACTCGACCAATCTTTACCCTGCGGACCGCCGGCGGGCTGATATTCGAGCGCGTTGAATTGGTAGACGGTCACCGGAACGGAGCTCGTCAGGTGATAGGCGCCCTTGGGTGCCCAAAGGGACTGCGTGATGGCTACAGCTCGGGTTGCGCAATCGAAGTCGGGACCTTTGAGCTCGTCGACCCACGGCAGATAGATCTTGCTCAGGCCGTTGGGGTTGACCTGTGCGGTGGCCACTTCCGCGCCGTCCCGCGTCACCGTGACGTCTGCGACGTCGTCGCCGGCGTTCGCGACGACCACCGCGAAGTCGAAGATGCTCCACACGTTGTTCGAGGTGACCGTCGGCCAGAAGTCGCATCCCACATAGGTGCGCTCCATAGCGGCTTCTTCGCACGTTTTCGGATCGCCCAGGATCGGTGCGCCGCCCATGCCTTGCCCACCCATGCCGATGAGCCCGCCGGTCCCCGAGCCGCCGGTCCCGCCGATGCCGCCGTCGGGCACTGAGCCCCCCTGACCGCTTCCGGCGCTGCCGCCGGTGCTCACGGTGGCCCCCGACCCTCCAAATGCTCTCGTACCGTCTCCGCCCGAGTCGGACGAACATGACGCTGGGGCGAGGAAAATCGCAGCAATGCCGGCGGCAAGCGGCCACCGCAGGAAGTCGAGCTTGGGTTCGGTGCTCATGTCGAGTCCGAGAATACCGCATGGAATACCTTTGTCGCGGCGGAAGATCCCGAGTGGGATCCGGACCCGCGACCGAAGATCGGTGGGAATGTTCAGGCGGGGCGCGCCGCGTGGCGTGGCACGACGAGATCCCACTCCGCGGCGCCCGCGGCGACCACGCGTCCGCGGCCCGTATTTTTCGCCCGGTACATGGCCATGTCCGCCGCCCGAATCAGCTCGGCGCTCGTGGCGGCGCGCATCTGATCGGTGGCTGCGGTGCCAAAGCTGGCGGTCATCTCGATCTGGAAGGACGGTGTGCGGATTGGCGCTTCGCGCAGCTCGTGTAGAACCCGGACGGCGAGCCTCGCTGCCGTCATGGCTTCACACGTTGGGAGTACGAGCAAGAACTCTTCACCACCGAGTCTGCCGACGGCGTCGTAGCCTCGGACGCTTCGCTTCAGCCGCCGCGCGGTCTCGACCAATACACCGTCACCGGCTTCGTGGCCGTACTCGTCGTTGACTGCTTTGAAATGATCCAAATCTGCGAGCACGACCGCGACGGAAGATCCGTCTCGGTCGCCGCGAGCGAGCTCGCGCTCTAGTACTTGCACGATCGCGCCGCGGTTGTAGATGCCCGTCAAAGCGTCGTGCATCGCCTCGTGCCGGAGGCGTTCGCGCGCGTTGGTCAGCTCGTGTTGCAAATCGGTGATGCGTCTGCCGGCGCGCAAGCGCACCTCGAGCTCATGGGGGTCGAAGGGTTTTTTCACGTAGTCGTCGGCGCCGGAGTCGAGGCCCGCGACGACGTCCTCGGTGTCGTTTCTGCCGGTCAAGAGCACCATGTAGACGTAGGGCTCCGGCCGCTGCGCCCGGATCGTGCGGCAGAGCTCCGGGCCGTCCATGCCTGGCATCATCCAATCCACGAGTGCTAGACGCAGAGTCGGGTCGCCGAGCAAAGCTTCCCTCGCGGCGTCTCCGTCGGCGACCGCCACGACCTCGTAGCCCCATTCTTCGAGCCACGTCTCGAGCTGGCGACGACTCGAACGACTATCGTCGGCGAGAAGAACTCGGCGCGGTGCCGCCGGAATGGTCGAGCAATTGTCGGGCACTGGGCTCCGACTTGATGAACGGTTGGAGCGTGGCGGCCTTTAGCGCCACGGCAAAGAATCTAGCGTGGGATCGAGCAGTCGACCCCGGTGCTGCTGGCCTCATTGTTGTCTTCGAGGCATTCCTCGACGATTCCCTGGGTCGCGCTCGCACCGTCTACGGCGACGTAGAACTCGAATGGCGGTGAGCCCGCCGCGGGATTGAACGTCGTTGAAACGACTTCGGACTCACCTGGCAGCAGGCTGCGCGTCGTCTGCATCGTGGCCAAGAGAGTGCCCATGGCCGACGAGCCTCGATAGAAAGAGACATCGATGCCACTCGGGGCGCCGAGAGCTCCTTGATTCTTGACGCGAGCTCGGAGCTCGAAGATCGGACAGCCTGACAAGGAGATCTCGAGATCGACCGCCAGGTCCGGCGCGTTGAACACGCCTTCGCCTTGCACGTTCTGGCGGTAGTTGTTGAGGTTCGGCAGCGCCCAGTTGTCCCCTTCGGTTGCGGGCACCCGCCCGACCGAGTCCACGTTGGTCACGTGGTAGGCGTGTTGGTTCCAGATGCGTCGCGTCCGAACCCAGCGGTCGTTGCTGTCGCCGTAGACAAAAAGTCCTTTTCGATCACCGTTCCACGAGGCGTTTCCGGCGGTGCACTGCGCGGGTATTCCGGCAGCGCGGGCGTTGGCGACGATCAGAATCTCGGAATTGCCGTCGGCGTCAACGTCCGCCACGAGCGGGTACTCGTGAATTGTCGCGCTCGAGCTCGGGATCTCGACGAGCACCGTGCCGTCGGTGCCGCGATAGACTCGCATGTAACATTCGTCCGCGTAGACGACTTCCGCGGCGCCGTCGCCTTCGAAGTCGAAAACGCTCGACCCCGTCGCGTTCGAGCTCTGATCTTGCGTGGCCATCGACCAAAGCACGTCGCTCGGTCCGTCGGGGTCGTAGACGCTGTAGCTCATCGCGCCAGCGACGCCGATCTCCGGCAGCCCGTCACCGTCGAAGTCCGCGATCGTCGGTGGGCCACCAATGCCGCCGCCAGGGATCGTCACCGGTCCCCATTCGAGCGAGCCGTCGAGCCCGTCCACGTAGCGAACCGTACCGCCCGTCACGATCACGATCTCCGGTTGAGCATCGGCGTCGAAATTGGCGATCGCCGGATAGCCGTCCGCGTCCACGGTAGTCCACTTCGGTGTGCCATCGTGCTCGTAGGCGTTTCTGCCCGCCACCACTTCGGGCATGCCGTCGCCGTCGATGTCGGCGATGGCGCTGATGCCGCCGGTGTAGCTGCCGTTGGTGCCCTCGCGCGGTCCGGTTCCCATTTCCCAGTACAAGCTGCCGTTCGACCGGTAGGCGGCGGCTCCGAGCACGATTTCAGCAACGCCATCCATGTCGAGGTCCGCCAAGCTCGGGGCGCCGTTGTTCGCCGACGCGCTGAGCATCGTCGACCACGTCACGTTGCCGCTGGCGTCGATCGAGTGAAGGCGTGGGTCGCCAAGCCGCCCCACGGCGTAGATCTCGACGGCGCCGTCCCCGTCGACGTCGCCCGCGGCAATCGAGGTACGGCCGTTCATTTCCAAGCTCGTGAGGCTCCAGAGCGGCGAGCCATCGGTTCCGCGGAACGCCCGCAAGATGCCGACCTGCCAGTCGGAATCACAAGCGAAGTTGGCAATCACCTCGGGTTTTTCGTCGCCGTCGAGATCGATCACGACGGGCGCTGTGATCGCGTGCAGACAGTCGGGCCGGTCGACTGCGGTGGTGACGCTCCATTCGACGATCGGATCGAACGGAGAAAATGTCGGCGCGAAGGTGCAATCCAGTGGATCGAGTTGCGGTAGGCATTGACCGAGCGTCGGCTCGCAGAACTCGTCGGGTGCGCAGTCGAAGGAGTCCGTGCACGGGCCCCCGGGAGATTCGCAGACGTCGCTGATGCAAACCTCGCCGGAGTTGCAGCACGTGCTCGAATCGGCACCGCAGCGAACTCCGCTGGCGCAGGCCGGAGCGCACGCGCCTTCGACGCACTCTTCTCCGGACTCGCAGCACACTGCGGGCGAGCCGCAGAGGATTTCCGGACATGTGGTCGCGCCGCCCCCGGAGCCAATCAATCCGCCACTTCCTCCCGAGCCCCCCGAGCCAGAAGCTCCACCGCCGTCCGGCGCCGAGCCTCCGGCGCCGCCGGTTGCGCCAAAGGTGCCTCCGGTGCCGAATCCGCGCCCGTCCGACCCCGAGCCGGAACATGCGCCGGCCCAAGCGACGACGATGACGACGGCAACTCCCCGGGCAGAAAGCTTCGCTGCGAAATCACGGAACATTGTCCGGACGCTACAGTATTGCTGCGACCAGGGCGAGGCGGCCGGCGGGCCTACCGGCGACGTGGCCGCTCTCCCGGTATCAATCCAACACGGGTCGCGCGCGCCACACGAACAGCTCGCGATCACCCAGAAAAACCAGATCGCGAACGCCGTCCCCGTCGATGTCACCGGTCGTGAGCAAGCGACCGGGTCGCGGCAGATCGAGCACCATGACTTCGCTGGGCTCGTCGTTTGCGTCCAGGATGTGCACCGTCTCGCCGGCGAGCACGAGGAGCTCGAGGGCGCCATCCTCGTCGGTGTCGTAGAGCGCGATGTCGGTTGGTGGGGAGCTGGCGGTCGTGGGTACTGCGATCGCTTCGCCGATTCGACCGTTGGACTCGTTTCGATACAAGACGGCTCCAAACGACCCGGCGTCGTCTCGAACCCCCGTGAGTGCGAAGATGTCGTCGTCGCCGTCGCCGTCGACGTCGCCCGACAGCAGTCGTCCGTTCGGTGGCTCTTCGAAGGAAAAGTCGACGACCTCGTCGCGATGGAAGCGCTCAGGAGACGGCTGTGGAGGCGCGAGGCTCCAGCGAAGCGTGCCTTCGGAATTGGTTTCGACCCTGCCTACGATGAAGCGCCCTTCTCCGTCGTCTGTGGGGGCGGCGAGCACGAGCTCGTCCCGACCGTCAGCGTCGAGATCCAGTGTCGTCGACATCGCTTTCTCATACGCGATTCCCTCCGGCAGTGTTTCGGATACGGCGACCCCGTCCAAGGTCGTGCTGCCGTCGGCGCGGAGCGTCGTCAACCAGAGGCGCCAGTCCGTTCCGTCCTGTCGCCGGGCGAGCGTGGCCACGTCAGCGATTCCATCGCCGTCGAACCGCCCTACGGCAAGACGTTCGACGAGAAAATTTTCGGCAATACCCGATAGGGGGTCGTCGGTTCGCTGCAGCGTGAAGGCGGCGCGGATCTCACCGTCGCCGGTGGGAATGAAAGCGGCGACCCCTCGTATCCCGTCCGGGGACTCGGAAATCGTGATCACGCCGCTGGCACCATCTCGCACCGGCGGGTCGCCGAAGGTCAGCTGGCCCTGCACGGTCTGGAGAACCGGATCGAGCAGTCCCATGGCCGTTGGTTCGGAAAGCGGTCCGCCGGGGCGACCGTACATCACGCTCAGCACGTCTTTGGGGGTACCGGTTCGGACTTCCGCCGGCGTGAGCACGGCGAGGTCGAGAATCCCGTCGCCGTCGTAGTCGCCGGGGGTCGGCATCGACGCCTTCGCGGCGAGCGGCCGTCGGATCCGACTGAATTCGCCGCCCTCGAGGTTGGTGAGAAACACGAC
>JAJDAH010000477.1 GCA_029261965.1 Polyangiaceae bacterium | reverse complement strand
GGTCCTACGCCGAGATGCATGGAATTTCGGAGTTGAAACCGGCGCCGGCCAGCTAACGCGGGCTGTCTGACGCACGTTGACCTTGACATTCGCGGGCCGCTGTCGTTTTTGCTTAGTCGCTTCAGCAACGAAAGGGCGTGTGCTCATGGGTCCTGGTCGCTTCTTCATGGCGTGTTCTACAGCGCTCATCGTGGCGTTCGGTTGCAGCTCGAGCGGTGGTTCCGACGGCGCTGGAGGATCCGCTGGGGCGAGTGACGCCTCTGCAGGCTCCGGCGGTGGGGTGTCGACCGGGGGTACCGGGGGCACCGGCGGCGCCGGCGGTCAGAGTGGTGGGGGGACCGGCGGTGCGGCCGGCGGTAGCGCCGCTGGAGGCACGGCGGGGTCGATGGATGCCGGGGACGAGGACGCCGCGGACACGGCGCTCTACGAGGACCCGCGGTGTCAGCAGCTGTGTCCGGATTTGATCGCTGCGGGCTGCGCGAACGGGCCCACGGTGCTTGCTGATTGCATCGAAGGCTGCACTGTCAGTGCGACAGGGCCGTGCTCGGCGGAGTTCGGTGACCTGTTCGATTGTGCGGCGACAGCTACGTTCACCTGCATGGGCGACGAACCGGTACCCGCGGGTTGCGAGAGCCTTGGTCAAGCGGCGGGCGCCTGCCAAGCCGACGCCGGGTGATGAGCGCTGGCTAGCGCATCATTTCGACGATTCCCGACTGAAGCGTGACTCGCGGGGACCAACCCCACGAGCGCAGCTGCGAATTGTCGGCGCGCTCCTCCGACCCTTCGGTCGGACGAAGCAGGTTCGAGCTCACCCGAAAATTTACGGTCCTGCCTGCGGCGGATTTCACCAACACGAGCAGCTCTCTCGCGCTCGTGGCTTTGGAGGTACCGACGTTCAACGGTCGGAGCTCGCCTCCGGGTGGAGCCCGCTCGAGTGCTAGGAGCAGCGCCTGGACCGCGTCATCGACGTATATCCAGTCGCGCCGGTGATCCAGCTCACCCAACTCGATGCTCGCGTTCGAGCGAGCCGCGGCGACGAGCTTCGGGATCAGGAAGGTCTCGGCCTGACCCGGGCCGTAGACGTTGAACAGTCGCAGGCTGGTGACGCCCAGACCGTGTGCTTTCGCTCCTCTCTCGGCAGCACCTTCTGCGGCCGCCTTGAGCTTGCCGAGCTCGGTGGTGGGTGCGACCTCACTGGTTTCGGCGATGGGCAGCGAGCTCTCGGCGCCGTAAACCTTCCCGCTAGATGCCAGCAGCACGTGACGGATGCCGAGCCGGCCGGCCATCTCGACGGCGGCGGTGGTTCCCTGCTCGGCCTCGGTGAGTGCGGCCTCGGGGTTCTGCAAGCGTTCGGCATGGTCCGTCGGGAAAGCGAGATGGACGAACGCGTCGAAGCGACCGCTCGCGTCCAAGTAGGTGCCGGGTTCGGGACCTCGGACCAGCGGCTCGACCACGTCGCCCCGGTCTTCGAGCGCTTTTTGCAACCACCGGCCGATGAAACCCCGAGAGCCGGAGACGAGAAACCGCTTCGTCACCGTGCGCTTTGGTCGGGGTCGAGTCGCCCCCGCCAGTAATCGAGAGTGTCGGTGAGCGTCTTTTCGAAGGGAACCTCGGGCTTCCATCCGGTCACGGCGACGAATGGCTTCGTGTCGGCTTCGAGTCTCAGCACCTCGGTGATGCGCACCCTTTCGGGATCGGTCTCGATGCGGATCTCGTTCTTGCGTGTCGAGTGCGAGACGAGGGCGTCGAGACATTCACCGACGGTCAGCACCTGCTCGCTGCCGATGAGGAACAGCTCGCCCGGCGGACATTTGTCCAAAGCGAGGTCGTAGGCGCGCACCATGTCCCGGACGTCCGTCCAGTTCCGGCGAGCCTCGAGATTGCCGACTCGGACCACCGGCTCCGAAAGGCCCGCCTCGATGCGAGCGATCTGGTCGGCGAACGACGGTAGCGCGAACACACGGTCTCGCCGCGGACCCTCGTGGTTGAAGGCGCGGATCCGCACGATGTGCAGCCCGTAGCTGCGGTGGTGCTCGTAGCCGAGCAGGTCCTGCGCGACCTTGCTGACGGCGTACGGATTCACCGGACGAAGCGGAGTGTTCGCCGTGATCGGCAGCTCGTGCTCTTCGACGTCTCCATATTCTTCGCCGGAGCCGGGCATGAGCACGCGCGTCTTTTCCAAGCCGAGCCGGCGCAGGGCTTCGAGCAGATAGAGCGTGCCGAGCGCGTTGGTGCGCAAGTACACGTCGGGGGCTCCCCAAGACGGGCTCACGAAGCTCTGAGCACCCAGATGGAAGACGCGGTCTGGGCGAACCGCGGCGACGACGTCGTGCACCGAAAAGGGATCGGTCAGATCGCAAACGTGCCACCGCACTCGGGATTCGACGTCTGGTCGATGCGCGTGCAGATCCATGCGCGACGACCAGCGACGGGTGGCGTGCAGCTCGACCCCTGGTCGATCGATCAGGAGATCCACCAGGTGGCTACCGACGAACCCGGTGGCCCCGGTGATGAGTACCTTCGTCACTATCGCTTCGAGGGTGCCACGACTCTCGCGATCGCCAAAGCACCCACTTCCGACGCTATCGCCCAAGCTTCGGCCGGATCGGGGATGGTTCCGACCGCCCCGGCTCGACGTTCGAAGCGCGAGCTTCCGCCCGCGCGGGCGCGATGGGTGACGGGGACTTCCTCGATCCGACCACCGGCGCGGAACACTCTCGCGAGCAACTCGGCGTTGATGGCACCGGTTCGACTGACCAGCGGACTCGCCGACAAGAGCTCGCGCCTCACGAGCTTGAACGCACAGTCGACGTCCCGCGCCCGTACTCCCAGCGTAAAACGCACGGTCATCGAGTACAGGGTGCCGGCGAGCCGTCGGGCGAGAGCGTCGGCCCGTCTCGCGCGGTACCCGAGCACGGCATCGGCACCCCGGGCGCGGGCCGCTAGCCGCGGCAAATCGTCGAAGTCGAATTGACCGTCGGAGTCGGTCAGCAAGAGCCAGCCGTTCTTCGCCTCGCGGATGCCGAGCGCGACGGCCCGCCCGTAGCCCGGGTCGGTGGCAGCTTGCTCGACGAAGGTGATGTGCTCGTTCTCGTCGGCGAGCTTGCGCGCCAACTCGGGCGTCCCGTCGCGGGCTTTTGCGCTCGCGACGAGCAGGATTTCCCAGGTGGCGGTTTCCTTCTCCAGCGCGCTTTTCAGGGTCGACACCGTTTGCCGCAGGTGCTCCGCCTCTTCGAACGCCGGCAGAACAGCGCTGATGCTCAGCGAGTCAGATGCCGACACGTCGCCGGAAGGACGCTGCGAGCAGATGGGCCAGCGCGGCGTGCACGCTCTCGACGATACCGAAGTCCCGACTCGACACGACCAGGCTGAGCTCGGCTCGATGAATCGCCGCCCCGCCCCCGGAGCCGAGTAGGGCCACCGAGCGCGCGCCGCTGTTGCGTGCGACGTCGAGCCCACCGAGCACGTTCTCGGAGTCTCCGGAAACACTGAGCGCGACCACGAGGTCCCGCTTTTCGAGATTCCCCGTGAGCTGGTCGGCGAAAACGTTGGCCCAGCCGTGGTCGTTGGCCGTTGCCGTGAGTACGGGCATGTTGTCGCAGAGGTTCGTCACTCGCAGTCGTCTGGATCCCCGGCCGGCCGCATGCAAGTCCGAGGCGAAGTGCGCTGCGGTGGCTGAGCTGCCACCATTGCCCATCAGGTAGACCGTGCCCGCCTGTTGATGGGTGTCGACGAACGCGTCGACGACGCGCGTCACTCGATCAACGTCGATTTCGTCGAGCGTGTCGTGCAGGCGCTGGACGAAGTCAGCCGCACCGGACACCTCCAGATCGATCGGTGTCGGTTTCACCGTCACGTGTGAACCATAGGCTCCGAAGCCGCACTCAACAAGCTCCCGGGCGAGCGTTTGGCAGCTCTCGTCCTAGCTCTCTTCGCCGAGGACCCACGACGAAACGGCCGGCAGGCCGCTAAATCGCCATGTAGCCGTCGCCGGATGGCGCCCGTCGCTTCCGCCGTGCCCGGTGCCGACCACAGCGCAGGCCAGGCTCGCGTTGTGCGCAAGCTGGGCGTCGACGGTCGTGTCCCCGACCACGAGCGTTCGCCAGGCCGGGATCCCCTGCTCGGTCAGGGCCTGTTCGGCGAGTCCAGTCGAAGGTTTTCGGCACCGACAGGGTCCGCGAAGCTCGGGCACACCCTCCGGATGGTGCGTCTCCGGATGGTGCGGGCACACGTAGATCCCGTCGACGCCCGCTCCCTCGCGGTCGAGCAACTCGCGGAGACGCTCGTGAATTGCGTCGAGCGTCGCTTCCGTGCAAGAGCCTCGCGCGACGATTGCCTGGTTCGTGACGACGCTGACGCGGATGCGGGCTTCACGGAGCTGGCGAATCGAGTCGGCGGCGCCGGGAAGGAGCCTGAGATCTTCTGGCCGTGTGACGGAGTCTTCGGTGATCACTCCGTCTCGGTCGAGCAGCAGCATCTCGGCCCGGAGCGTCGCGCGACCGCTGCTCACGGCCTCGTCGACGGAGCTCAGTCGTGCCGGTGTTCCCATGTCGCAGACGTATTCCGAGCTCACGTAGCCGAAGAGGGGTGCGCGAGCGTCGACGAGTGCCGGCAGCACTTCTCCCGTGAGATCGCACGCGCGCCCCCGCGGGATCCGCTGGAGCACGTCGCGATGAAATACGCCGACCGCGGCGTTCGAGAGCGCGGCGCCGACGCCCCGATGTTCACCCCGTCGACTCCAGCCGGTCACGCGCTTGTCGTCGCTCAGAGCCAACACGTCGCTGTCCTCCGGGTGACTCGAGCGGTGCACGAACAGCGTGCCGAGCCCACCGCGCGCGAGCGCGAACTGCCAGAGTCGGTTCCAGTCGATCGCGGCGTACAAGTCACCGAAGGTCAAGAAGAACCGCTCGGGCAGCCGGTCGCCGACGATGGCGAGCGCGCCAGCGGTGCCAAGCGGCTCGGGCTCGATGATTGTCTCGGCTTGCACGCCCGATGGGGCCATCGATTGAGCAGCCGCTTCGACCTCGGCGCCGCCGGACCCGGCGAGAAGAACGACCCTCTGAATGCCGGCGGATGCGAAAGCATCGAACAGGTGCGCGAGCAGCGGCCGGCCGCCGATTGGTACGAGCACTTTTGGGGTTCGGCCGACGACGGAGGCGAGCCGCGTCCCCGCGCCGCCGCAGGGGATCACTACCGTCAGTGGCTCGTCGCTCACGACCAACCGCCGAGCAAGCGCCCGACGAAAAACCCGCGCGCGGTATTCCAAGCCAGTCGGTACGTCGTGCGCCAGGTGAAACACTGCGAGTCACCGAACTCGCGTTCGCGGTGACTGACCGGCAGCTGAACGATACGCGCGCCGCGACGCTTCGCGCCGTACAGCGCTTCGACCAGAATGAACGCTTCGGTGTAGTGGGTGCTCGGCGTGAAACCTTCCAAGGCTTCGAGTCGGATCAGCTTGAACGCACAGTCGACGTCCCGGAGACCGAGTCCGAAGCAGGCGTCGACGGCGGTGTTGTAGACCTTGCTGGTCAGATCTCGTCGCCAACCCTCCGCGCGCTCAGTTTTGTATCCAACGACGACGTCGGCTCCCGAGTGCGCAGCTTCGACGAGGCGTGGCAGCTCTCGCACGTCGTACTGCATGTCACCGTCGGTGAAGGCGACCCATTCGTAGCGGGCAGCCTGGATGCCGCTCCACACGGCTTGACCGTAGCCGCGGTTCTCGGGGTGGTGCACGACGCGGATTCGGTCGTTTTCCTTCGCGAGCTCGTCGGCGATTTCTCCGCTCCTGTCGGGACTGGCGTCGTCGACCACGATGATCTCGTGCGCGTCGCAGCACTCGCTCAGCACTTCGTCAGCGAGGTTGGCGAGCGGCGCCACGGTGTTCTCGTCGTTGTAGGCCGGGAAGAAGAACGAGACGCGCATCAGGCGCTACCCGCGGAGCCGAGCACCGGAAGTGAGGCTCCCCGCCGCTCGTTCGCCTCGAAGCGATACTGAATGTCGGCTGCTGACCGCGCGTACCAAGCGACGGCACGGGCGTAGCTTTCGAGCGAGCCATCGGTTTCATGCTGGTTCACCACCCGGAACTCGAGCGCGCGGTGCGAAGGCGGCTCTGGAGTTTTTCCGTCCAGCGCTCGGCGGAACCAGCGCGGCCAGTCGTGGTTGAAACGAACCACGGGGCTCGGCGGACCGTCCGGGCGTGGAGTCTGGGCGGCCTGGTAGGCGAGCAAGTCGTCGAGCGCCGCTTCGTCGAGCGTGACGCCGTCTTGTCGGGCGATTTCTAGCGCTGCTCGGCGGATCTCGGCGTACACGCCGTCGAAGTCTCGCGACAGCAACAGAAACGCCGCTTCCTCGATGGGCCAGATGACATCGCCGTAGGCTTCGAGCACCAAGCGGTTGGCTCGGCCTTTGGTGAGTGAAAGGTAGTAGTCGTGAGCGAACGCGGCAGCTTCACCCAACAGCGGGAGCTTGCCCGGCTCGCGTGCGGCCCGCATCGTGCCTTCGAAGAAACGCCGATATCGAATCCCGTAGGCGTGCCGCAGATAGATCGCCACCCAGTTCGCGAGTTTCTGGAAGTGCAGCAGGTTGAAGAAAACGGTCGCGAGGTTCGTTTCGATCCAGTCCGAAACGGGCATGGTACGGGTACCAATGACGACGTCTTCGTATTCGGTGACGCTTGCCGTGTCGATCGCGTCGGCCCGCATGTGGCGCTCGAGGATGGGGTTTCTCGCTGTTACGATGCCGTGACGCTCGCTGTAGTCCGGGTCCGCCATCTCGGAGCCGACCAGCAAGGTACAGCTGTAGACGTGCACGTTGTCGTGTTGACCCACTTCGAGCAGCCGGTCGAGGCCCTCGACGAACGAGTCGTAGGTCTCTCCCGGTAGGCCGACGATCAAATCGCTGTACGAGACCAAACCTCGCCGTCGCGCTTCGCGGCCGAGCTCGATGTACGTCGACAATTTGATGTTTTTGCGGCCAATGGCGTCGAGCGTGTCCGCCGAGAGCGACTGCATCGTCAGGCTCAGTCCCTGATCGAGGCCGGCTTCATGCAGGATTTCGACGACCTCGAGCACCTTCTTCGATGCGTTCTTGGTGGAGAAGATGCGGAACTTTCTGGGGTGCCCACGGGTCTTCTTGGCGTCGCGAACCCGCCGCGCGATGTCGGCGTCGCGGCGCCGGATCCCGAAGTTGGCGTCGGCGCACAATACGTAGTCGATCTCGTGATCGACGAACCAGTCGAGCTCGCGCTCGAGCCGCGGCATCTCGAACTCACGAACCCGCTGGTTGATCGCGGAGCCCCAGTAGCAAAATGTGCACCCAAAGGGGCAGCCCCGATTGGTCTCCCACAATCCGATGAGGCGTCGCGGGCCATCCATCAACGATTCGAAGTCGCCGTCGAGAAACGGTGAAGCGAGCTCGTCGAGATTCTTCACTCGTTCTCGGGCGGCGGTTCTCGTCGTTCGCCCGTTTTCCCGAAAGCTGATGCCGGAAACCCCGTCGAGCGGTTCCCCTCGGCCTAGCGCGCGCAAGAGCTCGGTGAAGGTGACCTCGCCCTCGCCGTGCACGGCAATGTCCACCACGCCGTCGGCAAAAACCTCGGAACAGTCGTTGGGCACTTGGGGGCCGCCAACGACGATTTGCACGTCGGGATAGAGCGCCCGAATGCGCCGCGCGAGCTCGATGCTGTATTCCCAGTTCCAAACGTAGGTGCTCAATCCGACGACCGCGGGATCGACGATTCGTTCGCTGGTTTCTTCGAGGTCGAAACGCTCGTGCAGAAGCGGCTCGAACTGGTAGTGCGCTCGGAGGTCCGGTTGAGCACGCGCTTGAGCGCGCAACATGCCCGCGGCTAGCGGGAGGTAAACCGAGTCGCCGAAAACATTGCAGATCTGGACAATGTAGATACGCGCTGGCATCCGCCGTCAGGTCGAGTGGATCTGGGGGTTCGGCGTATCGTCGATGTTGGGCAGCTTGCGGGATCGCTCGCGCATCAGGAACGACGCATCCGGACGATCGGGGAAAGGCACGGCGTAGAACTCGTGTTTCGAACGACGGAATTGTCGGTTCAGCTTCTGCTGCTCGGCGAGCGTGTGCTCGCGGATGCCGCTCCGCCAAGCGTCCTCGGGCGCTTCGAGCGCGAGCGCACGAAGAGGCTCGTAGGCGGCGCCGACCTCACCGCCGAGACGCGCGTTCATCAGCATGGGGTAAGTGTCCATCATGCGTCCGATGAGGTGGTGCATCTCCTCGTCGAACCCGCGCAAGACGCTCCGCGTGTAGTAGTTGTGGACGTTTTCGAGCACGTCGTAGTCGATGAGGTCGTGCTCGACGCAGTAGTCGTGGGCGGGCGTGCCCGGGTACGGAAAGAAGATCGACGGTCGAACGGAGTCGAGGCGCAGATCCGCCGCCTGGTCGAAGGTCGAAAGCAGCTCTTCCTTCGTTTCGGTCGGGATGCCGACCATCGCGTACGCCCGAGCGTTGATCCCGTGCCGCCGCATCCGGGTGAGCGCGGCAGTGATGATTTCGTCCTTGTAGTCCGGGCGCTGCATGAACCGGCGCAGGCGCCGCGAGCCGCTCTCGAGTCCGAACTTGACGAGGCTGCAGTTCGCCTCCGCCAGCAAGTCGACGACCTCGTCATCGAGGAAGTTTAGCGTGGCGTTCAACGCAAACGGGATGTTCGGAATGGCCGCGGGGTACAGCCTGGCCCAGTCGCGAAGGAAGGGCTTGCTCATGACGGCCATGTCGTCGCCCCAGGAGAACATCTTGATGTGCTCTCCACAGATCTCGACGTAGCGCAGACATTCCTCGAGCAAGTCTTGCGCGCTGCGCGTCCGGGTGAACCCGAGCTTCGAGACCGGCAGCTTCATGTCGTTCTTGTAGAGCTCTATGAGTCCGGCGTTGTGGCAGTACTTGCACCGATAGGGGCAGCCGCGTCCGGCGACGACATCGATGATCCCGCGCATGCGCACGCAGAGGTCCCGGTAGTCGATGCCTTCCCAAAACGGTCGAGCTTGCTCGGAGACGTCGGGTAGCGGGGCGATCTTGCTCCTTCGGAGCAATCCCTGGCGCAAGCACCCGACGTTCGGTTCGTCCTCGATGCCCTTTCCTTCGCCGAGCAAGCTGATCAGCCGGTCCATGTGGCCGTCGGCTTCACCGACGAACACGTAGTCGATGCTGCCCCAGCGAAGCGGCTCTTCGGGCGTCAGAGTGCAATGCACCCCTCCAGCGAGCGTGGGCACATCGGGCATCAACCGCTTGACCTGGTCGGCGATCTTGCGCGCGACAGCGGCTTGATTCGTTCCGAACGAAAACATGACTACGTCGGGATTTCGCGCAGCGACGCTAGCGGCGCACTCGTCCGGCGTCTGGGGGCCGGGCAGGTCCTCGTGGTAGTGCTCCACGCCCACCTCGTGGCCGGCATCCGCGAGCTCGGAGGCCAAAATGGACACCCCTTGGCTCATCCCGAGGGGGCCACCCCAGTTGCACCAGACGAAAGCGACGCGCATCACGGAAGAGCATAGCACCCCTCCGGGGTAGAGGGCGTCCGGGGCGATCGGTCCGAGCTCCCTGCTAGGATGGGAGCGTGGAGGAGCGAGAGTTAGCCGAATCCCTCACGCATTTGCGTGTCGTCGACGGGGCACCTGTCGCGAAGGATCGGTACCTGTCCAGCGCCTTCATGGATCTGGAAATGGCCCGACTTTGGCGCAAGACCTGGCTGTTGGCGGCTCATGTCGCCGATTTGCCGGAACCTGGCTCGACGGCCGTTCTCGACTGTGGGCGGGAGTCCGTCGTCGTGGTCAACCAGCCCGACGGCACCCTGGCGGCATTTCACAACGTTTGCCAGCACCGGGGGAACCGACTCTGTCCGAAGGCGTTCGATTGCAGCGATCGATTGGTCTGCGGCTACCACGGTTGGACGTACGGGCTCGACGGCGCCCTCATGCACGTCCCCGACCAAGAGCGTTTTCCCGGGCTCGACCCTGGTGCGCACGGGCTTCGTCGAGTTTCGTGTGATGTGGCCGGGGGATTCGTCTTCGTGAATCTCGATCGCGATGCGGCACCGCTCAGCGAGTTTCTGTCGCCAGTGCTCGCCGAACTCGAGATGTACGACCTCGGCTCCTGGCAATTGGCAACGGACTCCGAGATGTTGGTCGAAGGCAATTGGAAGTTGTCCTCGGACGTGAACAACGAGGCGTACCACCTCGCCAACCTTCACCCGAAGCTGCTCGGTGTCGCCGACGACACGGCCTGCGAAGTGACTACAGCCGGTCCACACAGTCGCCTGACGCTGCCCGTCGGAACGCCGAGCGAGCGTCTCGGGGAGTTGGACGAGGTGCCCGAAGTGCTCGTCGAGATGCTACGAGATGCGGGGCTGGATCCGTCGGAGTTTCAGGGCCGCGTCGGCGATGCACGTCCGGCGCTCGCCGAGGCAACGAAGCGTCGAGCCGCCCGTGACGGTTTGGATCTTGGACCCCTCGATGGCGCCCGTCTCACGGACAACTTCCAGATCAGCCTGTTTCCGAACGTACAGCTAAATCTCTACGCGAACCGGGTGTTGTTTTTTCGCCACCGTCCTCACCCCAGCGACCCGGAGCGCTGTTGGTTCGATCAGCAGGTCTACGTTCGCGTCCCAGCCGGCAAGAGGAAGCCGCGCCCGGCGCGGACGACCGCGAGTCGCACCGATGGCGGCGACATGATGCAAGCGGATCTGCACGCGCTCGAGAGCGTTGCTCGCGGCATGCGGTCGTCGGGGTTCACGGGATTGTTGCTCAGCGACGCCGAGCGGCCCATTCGTCACCTGCACGAGTCGCTGGACCGTTGTTTGTTCGACGGCTGATCGCGCCGAACGCTGCGTCAGGCGGCGGTCATAGCGATCTGGTACGCCAAGAAGAGACCGAACGCGATGCTGCCGAGGCCCGTTGCGCGCACGAGGTAGTGCTCGAAGGACTCGAACCGACGAGAGGCTGCGGCCATCGGCCAGGCCATGACCGTGGTCAAGACCGCCATGCCCACGACGGTGCCCAGACCGAAGACGCCCAGGTAGAGCATGCCCCAAGCGGCGTCCCGAGTTGCGGCGAGCACCAAAAGCGTGACCGCTGCGGATCCGGCGAGACCGTGAACGCTGCCAATGACGAACGGGCGAAATCCTGACCGAGCGTTGTGCGCGTGAGACGGCGATGGGTCGGGGGCACTCCGTGCTCGGGCAAGATTCGCGATGCCGAGCACGACGAGCATAGCGGCGACCGCGAGCTCGAGCCAAGACTCGAGCAATGGAGGGATGACGAGCCCAAAGCCGAGTAGGATCGCGCCCACGGCGACTATCGTCGCCGTGTGGCCCACGCCCCACATCGCGCCCACCCGCATCGCGGCTGGCAGCGGTCGTCCTCGACTGACGATGGTGCTCAGCGCCACGACGTGATCGGCGTCGGTCGCATGGCGCATGCCGAGAAGGAATCCGAGGGCCAGGGTAGTGAAGATCGTCACGGTACTGCGGGGGTCACGGGTTCGGTGTGCTGATGACGACTTTGCCGTGTTTGACGCCCTTCATGCCGGCCAAGTGATTGCCGATCTGACGGAGGTTGCGCGGCTTTCCCTTCAGCGCGATCACTTCCAGGCAATTGTCGTGATCGAGATGCACGTGCATCGTCGCCATGACCGCGTCGTGGTGCTCGTGCCCGACCTCGAGCAGCCGGTCGGCGAGATCGCGTTTGGTGTGGTCGTAGACGAGAGTCACCGTCGCGACCGCTTCTCCCTTGACCGAAGAGTCGGACTCCTCGTCGACGAGCCGGTTGCGGATGAGGTCGCGCATCGCTTCGGAACGATTCCCATGGCCCGACTTTTCGATGAGCGCGTCGAAGCGAGCGAGGAGTTCGGGTTCAATGGCCAGACTGACGCGTTCGAGATCGGACATGTTCCTCGGTATTACGAAGCCGCACACTCTTACTACCGCGCTCGACATCGTCAAACGACGCTGGGAGCTCGCCGACGCTCGCCGCAAAAACTTCGGAAAATCGCAGGGATCCGCGAGCTCGGTCTCAGTCGTACACGTACCGCGGCGTGGCGGTGAGCTGACTCAGTAGAAGCAACCCTGGGCGGCCGCCATGAACGCCGAATCGTCGGAGTCGAGGGCACCCGAGCGATCGAGATCGGCGCCGTCGCACCAGGCATTGTTTTCGTCGCACGACTTGCCCGCTTCGAACGCGGCATCGAAGGCGGTTTGGTCCGTGGCGTCGACGGCGCCGCTCGAATCGAGGTCCGGGCGCTCGCAGCCGAGCGCGGCCCACGTGCAGTCGAGCACCGTCGGGGACGTGTTGCAGATCGCAATTGCCTGGAGGAGCGCGAGGCCGCCGATACCAGTGTGTCGCGGCGTTTCGACGGCGACCCATGGTCCCCCGGCGCGCCTTGCCTCGTAGCCCATGCCCGCACGTCGGACCGGTGGCTCCATGCCGAAGGCCGCGCGGTATCGATCGCGAATGATCGTGCTGCGGCCAGAGGCGTGCGCACCCAGATCGACGAGTCCTTGTTCGACTCGGTCGAGGATTTGTTGGTCGGTGAGCAAGCTGGCCGGCTGGGTGTCAGCCAGCTGAAGCAGATCCTCGATGCGCGCGATGCGCTCTTCTTCCGGCGTGAAGTCTTGGAGATCCGCGTCGTCGACGGGCAGTCCCCCGAGGGAGTCGAACACCGCCGCTTCGTAGCGCTGGGACGCCTGTCGGTCGGGCTTGGTCGTGGAATACAAGCCGTCGGCGAACAAACGCATGACCCGACTCATGTGCCCGAGGGCGGTCTGAGCTTCGGTGCGGAGCGCGTCGTCGTTCTTGGCGCGGGCGTAGTGTACGAGGCTCACCATGGCTTCGACGATGTCGTCGTAGTCGTTCTGGAAGCTGCCGAAGAGCGTTTCTGCCGTTCCGGGCGTGTCCGCCTCGAGACCATCGATGAACTCGAAGATCGGGGTCCCGAAGACCCTGACTTCTTCGAAATTCGACCAACCAAACCCGCAGTAAGCGTCGTCGAGGCCCATGCAGAGCCGCGGCTGGGGGATCGGGCACCCCGCGGCGCCCCCCAATAGGCCACTCAAGACTTGTTCGACGGTGCCCGGCATCGGCAGCCCGGGAGACGTCAGCGAGTATCCGTCGGTCGACACGGCAGCGGCGAGGAAGACGTCCGGGCATGCCGCCAAGGCACCGAGATTTTCGTTCTCCGGGACTCCGTGGGGGCGCACCTCTCCGCTGACGACGAGCGTGTCGTAAGGGTTGTGCTCGTCCACGGTCATGATGTTGCCGCCGCTCTGCTGGATCAGATCACCCATGCTCCGGCCGGCGACGAGGGCGCGCGTAGCGGCATCGCGAACGTCGGCGTCGGCGTCGGCGTCCTCGGATGCACCGAGGGCGGCGATGATGCCCAAGGCCAAGTCGGGGAAGTTGTCGCGGCTGTTGTGGTTGCCCCAGAACGCGCCGCCCCACTTTCGGCCGTCGGGGGTACGCATGAACGAGGAGCAGCAGTCGCTCACCCGAAGGTAGGCGGGAAGCTCCGAGTGAGCGTGCGTGATCGAATAGTCGACCACGTCGGCGCCGGGTAGGTAGTTGAAAAAGTAGTCCTCGGGGTTCTCTCGGTAGGTGAAGCGAACTCCGCTGTAGAACGTCGAGAGGATCTCGGCTTCGAGTGCGGCCGAAGGTGGAGACGGATGAGTCACGGGTGAGCCGGCGCGGGTTCTTGTCACCGTGTTGCCGATGCCGTCCATGACTCGGGTCCAACCCGGCAGGACTTCGCGCGATGTGAGTCCCGGGTGGCCCGTCACCTCCTCGAAGAAAACTAAACCCTCGAACATGCGAATGAGGGTGAGGGCGAGCTCACGCGTCCGGAAGATTCGGTATGCGTGGTAGACGCCGAAAATACTCGTGCCGATCAGGTTGTTGTCCGCCGGCCCGGCGATGACCTCGTAGTCGTTCCCATTTCTTGCGACCGCGGCTCGACCGAGCGTCGTGGCGAAGACCGAGTCTCCGAACATGCCGAAACGGTTGTAGGCGAGCACCGCGCGGTTGACTCGCTCCTTGTAGAACAGCGAGAAGCCGCGTCGAGCGGCTTCGGGGTTGAAAGGAGGCGGCACGATTCCGCCGTCGGAGCCCGCGGAGCCCGACGTGCCGGCGCTACCCGACGTGCCCGCCACGCCCGCGGCGCCGGCGTTTCCGGCACCGCCACTGTCATCCTCGGTCGAACCTTTGCCGCTTCCGCCGCACGCGGAAAATCCGACGAGGCCGGTGAGTGCCGCTGCGGTGACCCACCGAACGCCCGAGCGTCCCCAAAGTCGCGAAGTCGAAAAGCTCATGGGGTCGAGGTTAGCTCACGAACCGCCCCTCCCGCCATCCCCGCCTTTGTGCGATGCCGCGTGTCGGCCTGCTCAGCTAGCGGAGACGAAGTGCAGCGTGTTTCTGCGCGCCAGCGCCATGATGGTCGCCTGCGGATTCACCCCGGGCGAATCGGGCAAGATGCTCGCGTCGTTCAGGTACAGGTTTTCGTAGCCGTACACACGACCCTGGCTGTCAGTGGCACATTTCTTTCGAAGCTCGCCGCTCGGGCACGAAGAGAAGGCGTGCACGGTGACGAGGCTCAGTGCGTTTTTCGGCAACAGCTCGTCGAGCCACCGAACCGCATCCATTTGGTTTCGAATCGGTCCCACGCCCCAGACTGACGGGTAGACCTCTTTGGCTCCCGCGGCGATCAGAAGCTCCGACAGCCGGGCGAGACCGACGCTCAGGTTTCGTAGGTCGTCGCTCGAAAGCTCGTAGCGGGTGAGTGTGCCTTCGGTGCCGAACACGGTCGGCCGCACCCAGCCACGCCCGGTCCCGCGCACTCCGACGTAGTACTGCGGCATGTAGCGAGAGTCGGCCATGTGCCCGCGGTTGGCCGGCCAGTTCTCGCTCAACGTCATGGCGAGTTGGCCTGGGCTGAAGAAGCCGCCGCCGAGAGATAGCTCCGGCCAGAATTCCTTCACCTGGAGCAGAGGGAGCACGCTCTCGTTGGGGTCGATGCGCTCGTCGAAACGTGCCGCGACCTTCAGATAGGGATGAATGCGCAGTGAGTTGCCGACGTGAAAGCGGATGCCACTTCGCAGCAGCAGCGCAGGCGTTTCGGTGGGTCCGCAGCAGACGAACACGTGTTCGGCGTCGATTCGAACCAGCTGATTGCGCCCCTCTCGACGGAGGGTGGCGACGACGCCTTGCACGCGGCCGCTCCGTTCGAGAATTCGGTTGACCCGTGCTCCAGCTAGGACGCGGACGCCGTGGGACTCTGCTTCGGGCAGGAGGGCGCGGCTCATTCCCTGCTTCGAGCCCGTGGGACATCCTCGAGCGCAGGCGTTGCTCTGTTGGCAGCCCGGCGCTGCCCGCGGAACCTCCGAATACGACCAGCCCATGGCTTCGATCCCCCGCGCGAACACCTGGGTGCTTTTCGGCCACTCGGTTTTCCATAGACCCACGCCCAGACGCTCTTCGGCCCAGTCGTAGTGTTCGCCGAGCTCGCCCTCACTCACGTCGAGATCGAACTGTGCTTTCCAGCGAAGCAGAATTTCCTGGGGCACGCGGTGCCAAAACCCACTGTTGATCTCGGTGCTTCCTCCGACGCAGGCGCCCTCGACGTAGCCAATCGGTACTTTCCCGAGGATGGGGGTCATGCCGCGGCGACGGTACAGGCGGCGCATCGCTTCGGGAGTGGCTTGCCCGTAGTCCGAGAACTCGTATCGGTTGCCCTCCTCCAGGATCAAGACGTCGTATCCGGCGCGGCCGAGCTCGAGCGCGGTGACCGAGCCGCCGGCCCCCGAGCCAATGACGAGAACCTGTGCCCGACTAGTCACGCGAGGACGCTTCCTTCGGGCGGAGTTTTGTGGTCGCTGCGAGTTCCGCCCGCACGAGGGGATGCTCGTAGTAGGCGAGCAGCGCCGTCGCGCGGATGGCGCGGAACAGTTGCCGCCCGAGGCCGAAGCTCCCGTACGCCCACTTCTCCACCCAGCGTCGACGCCTTTCGAGCGGGAGACCGCAAAGACTGCGGACGAAAACGATGCGGGTGATTAATCTCACACCGAGGATCCCCATTTGGTAGAGCACGCGCAGTCGAGCGGGCAAGGCTTCGAGCTGACCTTCGACGAACGCCGAAGTCTCGAGCAGCACCTCATGGCGGCTCTCGGCGGAAAGGGAATCGACAGGCACGAGGGCCTCGCAAAGTGCGCGCGTGATTTCGCGCGCCTCGGGATTCGGCGGCAGGTCCGGCGGTGGCGGCATATCGTCGAGATCGGGCAAGGCCAGGGGACTCGCCGCTGCCCGCGCCTGCATCGCCGAGCTCAGGTGGAAACCGTGCACGAGCAGGATGACGACGCCCCACGCAGTGATCGGCACGTAAAACGTCAGATGCACGAGGGCCGCGTAGCTCAACCCCACGGCTTCGGCGACACCGACGACGCCCAGCGCTTCCTTGCAGAAGAAGTGAAACGGCCCGATGAATCCCGGGCTCGAAGGTACGAGGATCCCGAGGTTGGTCACGGTCATCGCCAGCAAGGCCACCCACGGGCTGGGCTCGAGGCCGAACGCGGGAAGCAGGCAGAGGAACATGCCGGCTTCGAAGAGCCACACGATGCCGCTCAGGAGCACGACGACGAGTGCCGCGCGGGGAGCGCGCAGGTAGCGAACGCCCTGCACCGCCTGGTTTACGGCATGCACCAGGCGATCGTGCACGCGCCGACCGCCGATTTGGCCCACCTGACCGGCAAACCGGACGAGGTAGTCGCCGGCAGTCACGGCGAGCAGGACCCCGACGAAGGCGATGCCGAATACTACGGAGGCGAACTCCATCGTCGTCGTGACCCAGCCACCGACCGGCAGCGCCCAGAGTGCGACGGCCAACAGGGCGAGCATCACGAGCCCATCCATGATCCGCTCGAGGAAAGTGAGTGACAGGCTCTGGATGTAGGGTAGCCCGCTCCGTTGGGTGAGCATCGCCGCCCGCGCGAACTCACCGAGCCTCGCCGGGGCGATGTTGTTCACTGCGTAGCCGAGCACGACGACGTTGGTTGCCGTCAGCGTGGTCAGCTTCGCGTCCTGACTCGCTAGCAGCCGGCACCGGAGCCCTCGCACGAAGTGACCCGCGAGATAACTGAGGGCCGCCAAGGGTAGCCAAGGAACGAGGTCGGCTTGGCGAAACGCCGCTCGTACATCGTCGAATTCCAGCCGCGCGAACGCGAGCCAGAGAAAGCCGGCGCTGGAGGCGAGCCCGAGAACCACGAAGAGCCAGCGGCGGGAGCCCACGATCCCAAGCTATCGCGCTTTTCTCGGTACGCGACAAATATGCTCGGGGTCGCGAGCCTGGTTGACCAAAGCGAGCGCGATGACGACGCTGGTGTTCGAATGGTCGAGAACGGACGAGGACCAGCGCCGCCGAGCGAGCCTCCGCGTTCGATGTCGGGGCCGCCGAGCGGCCGTCTTCATCAGCGGTGGCAACGAGCCGTGGATCAGATTTCGGTTCCCGGCGCTTATCGAACTCCCACGACGATGCCCGCTCCGGGTCTGCGCCTCGGGAGGTGGACGTTGGTGCGACGCATCGCGCGGGGCGGCATGGCGGCGATCTGGGTGGCTTGGCGCCGCCGGCGGCGAGGGGGACGTGAGGTGGCAGCCATCAAGATCATCTTGCCTCACCTCGCCGTCGAGCGAGCGTTCCTCCGTATGTTCTTCGACGAGGTTCGTTTGCTCGGCGGGATCCGCCATCCCAACGTCGTGCGCGTGCGCGACTTGGGGGTGCACGAGCGGCTGCCCTACGTCGTCTTGGAGTGGGTGCACGGAGATTCGCTCGCCGCCGTTCTCGCCTCGCTCGGGGATTCGCGCATGCCGAGGCCAATCGCCGTGCACATCGTCGCGCAGTGCTGTCTCGGGCTCGACGCCGCTCACGACCTCCGGGGAGAGGACGGTGAGTTGCTCGGTGTCGTGCATCGCGATGTGTCGCCGCCCAACATTCTCCTGGCCGCCGACGGCGAGGTGAAGTTGATCGACTTCGGAGTCGCCAAGGCGGCGGATCGCCTCGCGGAGCAGACTCGTACAGGGGTCATCAAGGGCAAGATCGCTTACATGTCACCCGAGCAAGCCCTGCGGGGCGTCGTCGATCGGCGGTCGGACGTCTGGGCGCTCGGTGTCGTCCTGTACGAGCTGGTGGCCGGAACGTCTCCGTTCGAAGGGGGCCTCGTCGACGTCTTTGCGCAGATAAAGAACGGTACGTCGCCGCGCGCTTTGCCCGACGAAGTTCCCCGCGAGCTCGAGGAAGTGATCGAACGCGCACTCTGTCACGATCCCTCCGAGCGGTACCAGTCCGCCAAGGAGCTTCATCACGCTCTTCGGGCGGCGTCGACGGCGGACGGACGACAACCGGCCACCGAGCGAGAGGTTTCCGAATTCGCCCGCGAGTCTTTGGCGGGCAGTATTGCCGAACGCGAGGCGGAGATGAGCGAGGCGCTGAGCGCACCTGGCCTCGATGACGAGTAGCGAAACCGTGTCCCACGACAGTAGGGACGTTCGCCCAGAGGACGGCCCCGTCGTGCGCGAGCTGGTCTACCGGGTGCTTCGCGAGCACGGGCTCAGTCCCGCCCCCGGGTCCACCGACGCGGATCTGGAGGATTTGCAGGCGAGCTACCAGAGCCGAGGCGGCCTCTTTCGGGTGCTGGTCGACGCTGACGGGACCATCGTGGGATGCGGTGCGCTCCGTCGCCTCGATGCCGAGCAGTGCGAGCTGCGCAAGATGTATCTCCTCCCCGAAGCACGCGGCCGCGGTCTCGGACGCAAGCTGCTCGCCGAGCTTCTCGACGCCGCGCGCGACGCCGGCTACCAGCGCGTAAGGCTCGAAACAGCGACCGTGTTGGCGAACGCTGTTCGACTGTACGAGCGCAACGGCTTTCGTCCGGATCCCGAGGCCGACCTGTCCGCGCGTTGCGACCAAGCTTGGGTGCTCGATTTGCAAAGAGAGTAGGGGACTACTCTTCGAAGTCGACGCCGGTTCTGGTCGACTCGCTGACCCGCGCGGGTCCGGGATTGCCGAGCTCGCAGCTCTTCTTGTCTTTGCTGAGCGGGCGACCGAACGGAGTCTTCTTGCTGGCGGGGCGAATGATGACCTGCCCATCGCCGAAGGGTTTCGGAATGATCGCGCCGGAGGTGAGCGGTCGACCAGCCCGCGCTGACTCGACGAAAACGATGATGTCGTCCCCGGAGCGCACGTAGCCCCAGTAGGACGCGCCCAGACCGCCTGCGTCGGTGGTCTCGCAGGGCATGCCCTCGGAGGTCATGGCAACGACCAGCTGAGTGTTGGGGTTGGTGCGGGGGCGGGTCGACTGCCACTCGAACCGCGGATCCCCCGCGCTGCCGAGCGCCGCAAAAATGCAGCTGCAAGTCGGTGTCTTCTGCACGCTGGCTGACAGGGTCAGATCGTGTCGTGCGCCGAGAAGCGCACCCGAGGTCAACGAGTTGTCGTCCTCCCCACTTGCGGCGGACGCTTCGCTAATCGGCTCGTCGAAGTCGACGTCGTCCTCGCCCGTGTTCACCTTGGCGTTGAGCGACGCCTCGCAGCCCCCCGCGGCGAACGCCAAAAGCACGATGCTCCCCAGGACCCGTGTCTTCACAACGACGAATCGTGGCACCGAGGCAGCAAGAGGGGCAAATCTTGGCCAGAATGCGCGCCGGGGAGGCGGTTTTCGCGGCCTCCCGGTACCCTCTGGGCACCGTGGACCTCGACTCATTGAAGCGTGGGCTCGCCGATGCGCCGGCGCTACGCCCGGTCGGGCGTGTGCTCGCGGTCACGGGCCTGGCAGTTCGGGTGACGCTGCCGGGTGCTCGGGTCGGCGATGTGGTGATGATCGCCCGTCGGGGGTCGTCCCTTCCTGCTGAGGTCGTCGGATTCGATCGCGGTGAGGTGATAGTGATGCCCCTCGGTGATCTGACCGGCGTCGGTCCCGACGATTCGGTCGAGTCGACCGGTGAAGCGTTGCGAGTCGGTGCTGGCGATCACTTGCTCGGGCGTGTGCTCGACGGGCTCGGTCGTCCGGTCGACGGCGGGGGACCGCTCGAGGCGGCGACCACCGTGCCCGTCGACCGCGACGCACCTCCGGCCCTCGGCCGTCGCGCAATCGACCAGTCCATCGCGACTGGCGTTCGGGTCATCGACGCGTTGCTCACGCTGGGGGTGGGCCAACGTGTCGGATTGTTTGCAGGCTCTGGAGTTGGAAAGAGCACGTTGCTCGGCGCCATTGCGCGGGGAACGACGGCGGACGTCGTCGTCGTTTCGCTCGTTGGAGAGCGCGGACGAGAGGTGAGTGAATTTCTCGACCGTTCGCTAGGGCTCGAGGCGCGCGAGCGTTCAGTCGTGGTCGTGGCGACCAGTGACGCCCCAGCCCTCGAACGGCTCAGGGCCGCTCAAGTGGCGACCGCGGCCGCCGAACACTTTCGCGACCAGGGCAAGAGCGTCATGTTGCTCGTGGATTCGGTGACCCGAGTGGCACGGGCTCAACGCGAAGTGGGACTGGCCGCCGGCGAGCCGCCGGCTCGACGTGGCTACCCACCGAGTGTCTTTGCGATGCTTCCGCGACTGCTCGAGCGCACGGGGCAAGGCGAACGCGGGTCCATCACCGCGATCTACACGGTCCTGGTCGAAGGTGGAGACATGGACGAGCCCATCGCCGACGAGGTGCGAGGAATCCTCGATGGTCACATCGTGCTCGAGCGCGAAATTGCCGCGCGCGGAACCTACCCGGCGGTCGACGTGCCGGCTTCGCTCTCCCGCGTGATGGATACCGTGGTCAGCGCCGAACATCGTGCCGCCGCCGCCGTGGTTCGTACTCTAATTTCAGCCTACGAGAGCAAACGTGACCTCATCGCGCTCGGCGCCTACGCCAAGGGTAGTGATCCCGTCGCGGATCGTGCGATCGCTGCCCACGACGACATCCAGAAATTCTTGAAACAAGCGCCCGACGAGCGACCCGAGCTCGATGCGACTCTAGAAGAGCTCCAGCGCTTGTCCCGTCGCTGAGGCGAGACAGGCACAACGCGCGGGCGCTCAGCCGGGAAGCTGAACGAGCGTGTGGTCGAGGCCCCCGAGCTCTTCGTCGATGATCGCGGCGATAGTGGGCCAATCGCCTCCGGCCAGCCCGGCCCCGATCTTCGGGTAGGCGATGCGTTGGTCAGCAAATCGCGATCGGATCTCTCGCATCGCCGAGCGGACCGCGTCGTAGTTCACCAGCACACCACCACCCCGGTAGTCGAATTGGGTGTACGCGTTGACGACCCACAGGAGTGCGCGGAGACGGTCGATTCGTGCAACGGAGATGGTTCCGAGCTTTTCGTCGTCGCCTTTCTGTGTTTTGCGATCCACTTCGTAGGCTTCGGGAAAGCTCGCCCGGATGGGCACGGCAATGCCGGCGCCCATCGTGCACTGGCAGTTGCAGCCGTGCACGATGACGTCGAAACGGTTCGTCAGCGCGAGCTCGACGAGATCTCCTTGTATGACGTTCATCAGCGCAGCTCAGCCGGGCACGATACGCACGCGCGTTTTGGCAAGCAGCCTTTGGTGGGCGTCGAGCACGTGGATTTCGTACTCGGCCGGGCGCGGAATCTTCCAGCTCTTGTAGAGGGTCGTGGAGGTCGGTTTGACCTGGTTGTTGCTGGCCGTGAGCGTCACGAGCTGCGAGCCGTCCACGCGGAGGAGCCTGACGACGAGCATGTCGAATCCGAACGGCTGGTCCATCGACCGGAACTTCACTGCGACGTCTGGGGCACGAACCACGCTGGAGACCTCTCGAAGCTCCGCGTCGGTCTTGCTGATCGGCGGTCCGGTCCGAATTTCGAAGTGTCGTCCGTCGACGACGAAGAGGCCGGGGTCGGGTTGGGCGGCGAGCGCCGGTTTGAGCTCGAGCCCGCAGTAGGTGCACGCCCGAGCGCTTGGTGGAGCCGCCGCGCCGCAATTGGGGCACGCGTTTTTCGATCGCACCCCGGTGCTTTCTCGATACTCGGCGATGCGCGCGTCCACCTTGGCCGGATCGATCCATCCACCGGCCGCGAGGAGCTGGTCGAACTTCGAGAAACTCCCGGTGAGGTAGCAAATCGAATAGGCCCGCGTTTCCACCATGGGAGCGTCGAGGGCATCTTGCATCAGGGGTTCCAGCGACGCGTCACGCTGGTCCATGAGCAAGGCCACATAGAGGTCCTTGGCCTCCCACGGTAGTGACCGACGCCACGTGCCGAGGATTGGCGCGATGTGCTCTGCCTGGATTCGATCCCGGAGCGACTCCACCGTGTCGTAGTCGCGTTTGTCGATGGCATCGAGGGCGTCGTTGACCGTCACGATCTTCGATTACCCGAGGGATTCGCATTCTCCGCGAACGCACTCCTCGTTGACGCGGCAATGTGAGTCTCGCTCGCACTGGATGCAGCGGTTGCGTTCGGGGTCGCAGAACGGCTCGTCGCCGTCACAGTCGCCGTCGTTCTTGCAACCTCCGCATTCGCCCTCGGAGTCGCAGACCCCGCGCTCGCAGTCGCCGTCGCTCTTGCATTCGACACACTCGTCGATCTTGGTGACGCAGAAGGGTCGACGCGACGAGCAGTCGTCGTTGTTGCGACATTCGACGCACACGTTCGGTCCGGTATCGCAAATTCGGTCGTCGTTGCAGTCGGCGCTCGACTCGCACACATCGGCACATTCGCCGGCGGTCTTGTTGCATTCTTGGCCCGATTCACAGTCCGAATCACCGGTGCATTCCACGCACCGGCCGCCACTGCAAAGCGGCTCTCCGCCGCCGCAGTCTCTGGCGGTGTCGCATGGGCGACCGAAGTCGAGGTTGCTCGAGCTGCCGCAGCCCGCGCCGAGCGCCGTGGCGCCGAAAACGAGCACGGCTGTTGCGAACGCTGTTCGGAAGGAGATGAGGGTCATGGCCAATAGTACCGTCGCCGTCGGTCGCTCGCACGCCTGCCGAGCGGCGAGTCTCCGGGGCCAGGAATCGCTCCAGTTTGGAGCGGCGCTCCGGGATTGGCGCTTCGAAACGGAGCGTGTCGGTGGACGATCTGGCCGCAAGCGGCCGATGAACGGTCCGGCACGGGTTTCGCAAAGGTTCATCCCGGTCACCCTGGTCACCGGCTTACCCGGCTCACCCTGGGCACCATCGTTCCCACCACTCATCGCCGATAGGAGGCATCATGGAAGTACGATTTTGGGGAGTTCGCGGCAGCATCGCATCACCCGGTCCCGACACCGCGGAGGTCGGGGGCAATACCAGCTCTGTCGAAGTGACGTGCGGACAGACCCGCATCTTGCTGGATGCAGGAACCGGGATTCGATCTCTCGGTGACTCGTTGATGAAAGACGGCGCTACCGATGCGACGTTGCTCTTGAGTCACCATCACTGGGATCACATCCAGGGTTTGCCGTTTTTCGTTCCGCTCTATTTGCCGGATTCCAAGCTGAAGATTGTCGGTGCAGCTCTCGATGGAACGAGTCTCGAAGGGACGCTTCGAGCGCAAATGCGGTCGCCAAATTTTCCCGTGCGGTTCGATGAGCTCGGCTCGCGGCCGGAGCTGGTCGAAGTGGCGAGCGGCGCGCGATTTCGCGTCGGCGAAGCGATCGTGACGACAGCGAAGCTGAATCACCCGGGCGGCGTGATGGCGTATCGCATCGAGCATCGGGGTCGAAGCGTCGTGTACGCGACTGACACCGAGCATTTCGCTTGTGTGGATCCGGCGCTCGAGCAATTGGCCGATGGAGCGGACGTGCTGATCTACGATTCGCAATACACGCCCGAGGAGTACCGTGGCGATATGGGCCCGTCGAAGGTCGGCTGGGGGCACTCGACCTTCGCTGCAGCGGCCCGGGCTGCGGATTCGGCCCGGGTCGGCAATCTCGTGCTCTTCCACCACGACCCGAAGCGGTCGGATACCGAGGTGAACGAGATAGAGGACCGGGCTCGGAAGCTCTTCGTCAGCACGGTGGCTGCTCGTGAAGGCGCAGTCATCGAGCTCGACCCTGTCGCGAGGGCGGCCTGAGCGAGTCGGGGGGTCGGCACGAGGCGGCGAAG
The DNA here is from genome assembly GCA_029261965.1 of Polyangiaceae bacterium. Classification (GTDB taxonomy): domain Bacteria; phylum Myxococcota_A; class Polyangia; order Polyangiales; family Polyangiaceae; genus JAJDAH01. The sequence continues at coordinate 117,108 of JAJDAH010000477.1, read as the reverse complement.
GTGACGTCGCCGTCACGCCGGGCCTATGCTCTGGTCGGTCCCATCTCGATGTCACGTCTGTCGCTGCTCGTCGATCTCGCTTCTCTTCTGGGAAGGGAGGTAGACCTCGACGCTCTGCTCGATTCGGCATGCGAACGAATGGCGGAGGCGTTGCGGGCCGATCGAGCCACGATCTGGCTGGTCGATGCCGAGGCCGGAGATCTCGTGACCCGTGTGGCCCTCCTGCCCGAGCTCGGAGAGCTACGGCAGCCCTTGGAGCGCGGAATCGTCGGTTTTGTCGCCCGTACTGGGGAGGCCGTCAGGGTGGACGACGCGAGTCGCGACGAGCGGTTCGACCCGAGCGCGGATCTCAAGACGGGTTACACGACCAAGACCTTGCTCGTGGCACCGGTGCGAGAGAACCCGCGAGGCCCGGTGCGAGGCGTGATTCAGTTGCTCAACCGTCAAGATGGCCCTTTCGACGACGAAGACGAGCGCTATCTGAACGCCTTGGCCATGCAGCTCGGTAGCGCGCTCGCCATGACGACCCTTCGCGCAGACGATCGCGCGGGCCCCGGCCTCATGATGCGTGGCCCGTTCAATCGAATCGTCGGCCGCAGCCCGGCAATCGAGCAGGTCTACCAACGCATAGCAATTGCCGCGCAAACCGATGCGACGGTGTTGCTTCGGGGTGAAACGGGTACCGGCAAGGGATTGTTCGCCAGGGCCGTGCACGTCAACTCGCCGCGGCAGGCCGGGCCCCTGGTCACGGTGGATTGCACGACGCTTCCTGGGGAGCTGGTGGAAAGCGAGCTCTTCGGGCACGAGCGCGGCGCATTCACGGGGGCGGATCGCCGCGTCAAGGGCAAAGTCGAAGTTGCCGACGGGGGGACGTTGTTTCTCGACGAGATCGGCGATCTCCCGCTCGATACTCAGCGCAAGCTTCTTCGGTTCTTGCAGGACCACACCTTCGAGCGAGTGGGCGGTCGGGAGACCCTCGAGTCCGACGTTCGGATTCTCGCGGCGACTCACCACGACTTGAAGCGTGGCGTGGCCGACGGGGTTTTCCGAGAGGATCTCTACTACAGAATCCGGGTCGTCGAGATCCTCGTGCCGCCTCTTCGCGAACGCGGCCCCGAGGAGATCGAAATCCTCGCTCGCCACTTCGCCAGTGCGTTCGCTGAACGGTACGCGCGCCCCCCGACGACTTTCTCTCCTGGCGCGCTCGAATCACTCAGGTCGCATCGCTGGAGCGGGAACGTCCGCGAGCTCGAAAATTGGATCGAGAGTGCCGTGGTGCTTTCCCCCGATGGACGAATCGACAAGGAGCTCCTGCCGGGGTCGGCGAGAGAGGCAGCGCCGGCGGGCGGCTCACCTACCGACGGCTGGGCAGTGACGGCGGGTCTTCGGCTCGACGACGCCGTTCGCATCTACGCCGAGCGTACGGTGGAAGATTGCGCCGGCAACAAGACCGAGGCCGCGAGACGTCTCGGCGTGAGTCGAAACCGTCTGGCGCGCCTTCTCGGTCGCTGAGCGTCTTTGCTCAGACGGCTTTGGCACGCCGCGCTTCGTCGCCGAGCTCTTCTTCGAGCTCGCGGAGGAGCTTTTTTGCTTTCTTCGACAGTTTCTTGGGCACGTGTACATCGATCAAGACGTGAAGCGCTCCGCGGTTTCGCCGGTCGAGGCTCGGTACACCCTTGCCTTCGAGGCTCACGACGCTCCCTGGTTGAGTTCCGGGCTCCACCCGCACCTGTGCGGTGGTTTCGTCCGGGAGGTCGATCTCGATCTCCGTTCCGAGGGCGGCATCGCCGAACGCGATCTTGTGTCGAGTGAGCAGGTCGAGATCCTGGCGCTCGAAGCGCTCGTCGGGGGCGAGCTCGACGTCCACATAGAGATCGCCGGGCGGCGCGCCGGCGGGTCCCGGCATGCCTTGTCCGGGAACTCTCATGCGTTGGCCCGAGTCGATGCCGGCAGGGAAAGTCACCAGCACGCTGCGCGTCTTTTCGACCACGCCGCGGCCTCGGCAGTCTTCGCAGGGTGACGCGATGTACTCCCCCGACCCACCGCAGTCGCCGCACGGAGTGCTGAACATGATGAAACCGCGCTGAGTCGTGACCTGACCGGAGCCCCGGCAAGCGCCACAGGTTTCGGGAGTGGACCCGGGCGCTGCACCGCTGCCCTTGCAAGTCTCGCAGGGAGCCGCACCGCGGACCTGAACCTCCTTCTTACAGCCCACCAACGACTCGCCGAGAGTGACGACCTCCTCGATGCGGATGTCGCGCCCGCGTTCGGGGCCGCGGCGCCTTCCTCCCTGTCCCCCAAACCCACCGAACCCGCCGAAGAAGTCGGAAAAGACGTCCTGGAAGTGGCTGAAAATATCGCCGATGCCCGCCGAGTTGAAGTCGAACCCGCCCTGCCCCTCGAGGCCGGCGTGGCCATATTGGTCGTAGATGCCGCGCTTTTGTTGGTCCGAAAGCACCGAATACGCCTCGGTCGCCTCTTTGAACTTCGCTTCGGCTTCGGCGTCCCCCTGGTTGCGGTCGGGGTGAAACTTGACCGCGGCCTTCTTGTAGGCGCGGCGGATCTCGTCCTCACCGGCCTCGCGTGACACCCCCAAAACGTCGTAGAAATCGCGGCGTTGGCTCATGTCAATCGGCGGACTGGGTCCAAGACAGAGAAAGTCACAGTGGAAGCTAAGGCGGCTCTGGGCGCTGTCAACGCGCCCGCTCGCTCGTCGCTCTTCCTTCGAGTTGCTCGATGAGAACGGCCTGACGCTGCACTTCGGCGCGAGCTTGGTCGAGCTCTCGCGCCACACCCGCTTCGGCGGCGTTTGCCAACCGTGTTTCCAGCTCCTCGATGCTCCACCTGGCGGCCTCGAGGTCGGCCTCGCGTTCGGCGTTGACTCGGGCCAGGTGCTCGATCTTCGTATCGAGATCCGCGTCCGGAGACGCCGGCTCGCTCGCCGGAGAATCGTCGCTGGTTGGGGCGCGGAGCTCTTCGACCTCGAGCACCAGCTCCTTTCCGATGCGTTCGGCGGCACGAAGTTGCTGCTCGAGCATCTGAATTTCGTCGGCGCGCGAAACCAGCAGAGCTTCGAGGCGCGCGATCTCCTCGGCGTTGGGATCCTCGTCGCCGAGCTCTCCCGCGTCGGTGAGCGCCGACAACTCGGCTTCGAGTTTCTTCGAGCGAGTCTCGAGCAGGCCTTCGAGCTCGGTGATGCGGTGCTTCCCCCGTCCGAGCTCCTTTTCGAGTCGAGCAGCGCGCTCGTTCTTGGAGCGCGCCCCGGCTAGCTCGGCTTCGAGCTCTCCGGCTCGGCGAACCGCCGCTCCGAGCTTGGATTGGAGCTGTTCCTCGGCTTCACTCTTCTCGGGTTTTCGATCCCGCGTTCGCACACGGCTCAGCTCGACTTCCATCTCGTCCGCTCTGGCGTCTGCGGCCGCCGCTCGCGACTCGAGCTGGGCGATCCACGCCTCCCGGCGATTCAGCTCGGTTTCGAGCTGCTGCAGTCGTCCGTCGCTTTCGGTCTCGGTGGGCTTGGCGCGAGCCTCTTCTCGCAGTCGAGTGAGCTCGGTTTCGACCTCCGCCATGCGTTCGCGCGACTTTTGCTCCGCGGCTTTGGCTGCTCGGATCTCCTCGCCGACGTCGGGTGACGCCGCTTGCGGCAAGGTGCCGCGAAACGGCAGCTGGATGACGGCGAAGTCCTCGAGCTCGATCGCCCGCAAGCTGGCCATCGCGACGAACCACTCGGGTTCTTCCGCCCCACCCGGGACGAGCCCGGTGTCGAGTGCTGGTACGGGTTCTCCATCCGGCGCAAAGCTCGCGAGCGCGTAGCCGACAAACGGCGTTTGTCCGAACATCGCTACCTCCTCGAAGTGCTCCGCAACGAGGTCGTAGAACTCGTAGTAGCTCGGTGTCTCCGATCGGTGCTGGTCCGCGTCTGGAAGCAGTCGAGCCTTGGCGTCGTCGTTCGGCGACGCGATGAGCGCCACCCCTTGAGGGGTCAGTGCACGTCGCAGCTTTTCGAGGATGTGAGCCGGGCTCGCGAGTGTGGCGAGATTCTCCACGATGGCGACGTCGAACGAGCCGTCACGAACCGGCAGCGTCTTGTCCGGTAGCGCAGTGAACGTGATGTTCCTCGAGGCGTTTCTCGTTGCCGCTTCGCTGAGCCGGGCTTGGTCGGCGTCACACACTTGAACCAGCCGCGCGCCCCGGTCGAGCAAGAGCTCCGGGATGTCACTGCTCGAGTCACAGAGCACGAGCGCACGTCGACCTTCGACGAGAGTTTCGGCGTACGCGGCTAGCGCCGCACTTGGTCGCATCAGCTCGTGCGTCATCCTTCAGTCAGGGCGCGGCAGCCTACAGACGCTTACGGTTGTCGACAAGGGCTGGGAATTTTACACGGCGAGCCGCAGTTGAGTGCCATCGAATATTTGTCGATCTGATCGGGGCCGTCGTGCCCGAGGCCGGTGCCGGCCAGGCACAGCATGACCGCGTCGGCCGCCAGAAGCTCCTTCGACGGATCCACGCACCAACCATTCATGCAGTCGCCAGTCTGCTTGCCGTGGTGCGGTGGGCACTCGGCGTCGGTTTTGCACTGAAGGGCCCGGCAATCGTCGGGTCCCGCCACCTGTCCACCCTCCGCCACGTTGCAGATGCCGACGAGCCAGCCCTCCCTGGTGAGCGCTAGCGCAGGCTTTCCGGCAGGTGCCCCGAGCCCCGAGCTCTGCTCGAGCTCACATCGGTCGTTCTTGCATTTGGCGCTGAACTCGCGGCCCTCGGTGTCATTCAGTGTTACTTCGACACTTCCACACGCCGTGACGATGGCGAGTCCCGCCGCCGCGAGCGAGGCCGAGTGTGCGCGTACCATGGGGTGCGAATCCTACCTCGAACCCGCGAGCGGACTCCATCCCGAGCACACCTCGGGTTGCCCTGGTAACCTCGGCGGCCACGCCATGGCATCGGTTCATCAGAAAGTCGTCGTTGCCGACGGAACGACGCCGGTCGGTGCCTACGCCGCCCTCCGTGCGGATGCGGGTGATGGCAGTTTCTTGCTCGAGAGTGTGGAAGGCGGTGAGCGGTGGGGGCGCTACTCGATCCTCGGCTTCCGGCCGCGCTCCCACGTCGTCGTCCGTGGAAGTGGTGATGTCGATCCGTTCACCGAGCTGGCTCGGCGCATCGGCTCGAACCCCGAGGCGAATGGTCTCGATGTCGCGCGAAAGTTCGCGGGCTCGCACGTCGGCCTGATCAACTACGACGCCGTACACCACACGACCAAGGTCGAGCCGTGGCCCGGCAACGACGAAGTCGCGCGCTTCGTGGGGGAGGCGACCGTGATCGTCTTCGACAACCTGACGCACACGGCGACGATTGCCGGCGCACAACCTGCCGATATCGAACGTGCCGAAGCGATCCTTCACTCGGTGCCGGCGCTTTCACCGTTGCCCCGGCCGGACACTGCCGCTCTTCCGGACGATGTCGCCGTCGACACGAGCGACGCCGACTACGAAACAAACGTCGAGCGATGCAAGGAGTACATCCGCGCGGGGGATGCCTTTCAGATCGTACCCGCTCGAACATTTTCCACGCCGACGGGCTCCGCGGACTCGTTCGACGTGTATCGCGCTCTTCGGGTGCTTTCGCCCGCGCCCTACATGTATCTGCTCGAGCTCCCGGCCAAGGACGGCGCCCAAGCCGTGTCGGTTGCCGGTGCGAGTCCCGAAACTCTGGTTCGCGTCGAGGACGGACAGGTTTTCCTCCGACCAATCGCTGGCACGCGCCGTCGAGGACATACCCAGGAAGAGGACGACGCGCTGGCGGAAGAAATGCTCTCCGATCCGAAAGAGCGCGCGGAGCACGTCATGCTCATCGATTTGGCCCGCAACGACATCGGCCGGATCGCCAGGACCAACACCGTCCGCGTGCCGCTGCAAATGACGGTCGAGCGCTACAGCCACGTGATGCACATCGTGAGCGAGGTCGTTGGCGACGTGGGTGAGCACGCAGGCCCGTGGGATGTCCTTCGCGCGACCTTTCCGGCTGGAACGCTCACCGGAGCTCCGAAGGTTCGAGCCATGCAAATCATTCGCGAGCTCGAGCGTCGGCCGCGGGGAGCCTACGGCGGAGCGTTGGGCTACGTGTCACCCGGCACCGATCTCGATTTTGCCATCGCCATCCGAACCGTCGTGATGAAGGGCGATCGGTTCGAGGTGACGGCGGGAGCGGGCATCGTGGCTGACTCGATTCCCCGTCTCGAAGCCAAAGAAACCCGCAACAAGGCGCGCGCCGCCCTCGCGTCGATACACGCGGCGCGCTCGCTCCGAGGCGGATGATCGACGAAAACGCCTTCGGGTTCTTGATTTCGTACTTCGATGTCGAAGACGACGAGTATGCCCTCGAGCGCGATGAGTTCGTCGCTCGGTTCACTCTCTTTCGGCGGACGATCGTCGAATGCCTCGACGCCATTCCGCTCGGCCGGGGGGTGCGTGCGATGGACATCGGCCACGCGGTCTACGCGGAGGTGGCGGAAGGGGACCAGTCGGAGGACCCGCTGAGTTGGATCAAGATGGTTCGCGCTCGGCTGAGTGGTCGCGGCTTTTCGACCGTAGGGGTGCTGACTCACGGTAGCCGTTGGGAAGTCGAGGGGGCCGTGCCCTTTTCCACGGAGTTTGCCGGGGACGTCGCGCTGACGAGTGTCTCGCGGCCGAGCGAGCCACTACGTCGTGCGCTCAGCGCCGATGCCGCCGCGCGCGAAGAGGAAGCGGAAGGCTGGGGACCGGGACTGTATCTCGACACCGAAGCCGTCGAGGCGCTCGGTCGTACGCCAAAAAATGCACCGACGTTGCTTCGAGCGTCGGGCGGTGCGGAGTTTTATCGCGCAGGTCGGTGAGCGGGCGGCTTCGTCACAACCAGCCGGCTTCTCGGTACCAGTCCCCGGTTCGCTGGATGCCCTCGCGGATGTTTACCTTCGGCTCCCAACCCAACTCGGCCCGCGCCGCTGTCCCGTCGATGACCCAGTGCGGCGCGAAGAGTTCGTTCAGCTTGTCGCGCGTGAGCATCATGGCCTGGTTGCTGACGCGACCATAAGTTTCGCTCGCGAAGGCAGCTGTTCGAAGCACGAAACGGGGCAGAGGAAAACGAATCAGTGTTCTCGTTCCGAGCGACGCCTCGATGGCTTCGACGAGGTCCCCGAAGTGATGAACCTCCCCGTCCTCCACGAAGTAGATGCTCCCGGTGGGCACGTCCGCAGCGATGGCCGCGATGCACGCGGCCGCACAGTCGGGCCCGTAGATCATGCTCAGCGTGGCCTCCGGCGACATCACGGTGGGCAGCACGCGCGATTTCACCGCCTTGAAGAACGCCAAGATCTCCTGGTCCCTCGCTCCGTAGATAGCCGGAGGCCGAAGAATCACGACCTCGATCTCGTCTCTACGAGCGAGCACGACCTTTTCTGCGGCAAGCTTGCTGCGGCCGTAGTGCGTGACCGGCCCCGATTCGTTCCCCACGGTAATGCGCGTGCCGTCCGGGCTCGGTCCGGCAGCGGCCATGCTCGAGACGAGAACGAAGCGACGAACCCCGGCCGCGATGGCCGCGTCGAGCAAGATCTCGGTCCCACCGGCATTGGTCGTGTGGAAGTCTTCGGGCGTCATGGCTTTCACGAGTCCGGCCGAGTGCACGACGGTGTCGACGCCGTGAGTCGCACGTTCGAGTGCCTCGGCATCGCTCACTGCGCCTTCGGCCAGCTCGACGTTCTCGAGTGTCTCGAGGAACTTCGTATTGCTCGTCTTCCGAACTAGGGCACGAACCGTCTGGCCGTCCCGAGAAAGCTGTTCGGCGACGTGCGAACCCAAAAAGCCCGAACCACCGGTGATGAGAACCGGCTTCATATCTCGCTCTCGAAAATTCGATACTTCTTGTAGATTTTTCCGCCCATGAACTTGATGCCCGCGTTGATTCGCACGTTGTCCTCCAGCGTCCAGCTCAGCTCGCCCCATTCCAAGCCGAGGGTCTGAGCAGCTGCGTTCATCTTGGCGTAAAGAGCGGCGCTGAGAGCGGCGTATCGGCGAACCATTCGATACTTCTTGCTGATGCCGAGAATGACGAGGCGGCCCGTTTTGGTGCCTTTGACCTTGAGCCGCCAGAGCAACTTGAGCAGCCCAAAAGGCAGGAGCTTTCCGTTCAGATCGGCGATCGCCTCGTTGACGTTCGGAAGCGCCATGGCCACCGCTGACGGAACGCCGTCGATTTCCGCGATGAAAGTCAGCTCGGGACGGAGAATGGGCCGCAGGTCTTTGGCGACCTGCCTGAGTTCGGTCTCGGTCAGCGGAACGAAGGACCAATTTTCGCTCCAGGCGTCGTTGAACACCTCCATCGTGACGCGAATGTCGCGCTCGAAGTTTTTCATGTCGACGTTGCGGATCTTGATGCTGTCGTCGGCTTCCGTGTCGACGAGCGCTTTTTGCGCGCGCCTGGGCACGTGCCCGACCTCGTATCGCCAAGCGAAGAGGTCTTTGATCTTCTCCAGGCCTGCCTTCTCGATCAGCCCAGCCTGATAGGGTCGATGGTGGGGCATGAGAACCATTGGTGGCGTATTGAAGCCTTCGATGAGGCAGCCGAGTTCTTCGTTGATGTTGAGCGACAGCGGGCCGCGCATCTTTTTCATGCCGCGTTTCGTGAGCCATTTTCGAGCGGCTTCGAGCAGCGCGTCGGCCACCTCTTGGTCGTCGACGGTGTCGAAGAAACCAAAAAATCCGACGTCGTCCTGATACAGATCCAGGTGACCGCGGTCGATGCTGGCGGAGCAACGGCCGACGCACTTTCCGTTACGAAACGCCGTGAACGTCGTCGCCTCGCCGTGCTCGAAGAACGGGTTCTTCTTGCTCAACCGATTCTTGAGGTCCATGTCGATCGGACGAACGAAGCACGGGTCGCTCGCGTAGATGTCGTCCACGACGTCGAGGAAGTCGTCGAGCTTGCCGCCGATCGGCGTTTCCCGGATCTCGATGGCCATCGGCGTGGCGTGAGCTACCGCTGGCCTGCGCGCGCTGTCAATGGGTGTCGCGGTCGCCGGATTCCTGATGTAGCCTCGAAGGTCTCAGTCCGATTCTCATCGGCGCGCGGCAAGCGGAGGCGATCCACATGCGACGACGAATACTCATCCTGATTCCGCTTTTGCTGGCGCTACTCGCTTGCAAAAAGTTTGCGCAGGAGATCGAAAAGGCCTCGGGCGGCTCGGATCCGAGCCCGGCACCCGTCGTCACGACGACCCAACCCATTCCCACACCCACCGGCGCATCGCCATTGGGAGCGGCGGCGACCGGGAAGTGGAAGCTCTTCACCTCGACCGAGGGGCGTTTCAGCGTTCAGCTGCCCGGCACACCGACCGCGAGCAACGACTCGACGCCCACCGCCGTCGGCAAAATCGAGCTCCACCTGTTCACGGTGACCGGCGACAAAGGCAGCGCCTGGATCGCGAACTATTCGGACTACCCCGCAGCGCTGACCAAGCTGAGCAATCCGAACAAGATCCTCGACGGCGCGATGAACGGCGCGGTCAAAGGGGTCAGCGGCACGCTCAAGTCGAAGAAAACCATCACCGTCAACGGCTTTCCCGGACGGGAGTTCGAGGCGTCGGCGCAACAAGGCCTGTCGTTCTCCGGTCGGATCGTGTTGGCCGAGAACCGGATGTATCAGCTGACCGCTGTAAGCGTTCCCGGCACGATTCCGAAGTCGGACGTGGTGAAGTTCTTCAATTCGCTGACGATCACCAAACCCTGATAGCTCGCCGCCCGTCAGGACGAGCTCAGCCGTGCGGGGGCCACTCGTCCGCGAGAGGCTGGTTCAGCTCCACCCACTCGAGGTAGAGGCCGTCGGGCGGTGCGGTCATGCCGAGATCGGTACGGTTCCCGCTCGCGATGGCGCGTTTGATCGCGCCGCTCTCGAGGCGACCTCGGCCGACGTCGATGAGTGTACCGACGATGATCCTGACCATTCGGTGGAGGAAGCGGTTGCCCTCGATGACGAAGCTGAGGCGCCGGACTTCGTCCGGAACTTCGTCGATTTGTGCGCGTCGGATGCTGCGAACGGTGTTTTCTCGTTGATCCGCGGACGAACGAAAGGCCCGGAAGTCGTGTTCCCCGAGCAGCGCTCGCGCCTCGGTTTGCATTTTTTCCACGTCGAGCGGTTCGACGATGCGCCAGGCCCGACGCTCGAAGAAGGGGTCGCGCAGTTGACTCCGCAAGAGCTCGTAACGGTACTGCTTGAGGGTGGCGTCGCGTCGGGGCTCGAAGCCGAGCGGTGCGCGGGCCGCCCTCGTCACCGCGATCTCCGGCGGAAGGAATCGCGCGAGCCCGAGCACCCAACCTCTGGGCTCAATGTCTCGCTCCGTGTCGAAAACGACCACCTGGCCACGGGCGTGCACGCCGGCGTCGGTTCGACTCGCACAACCGACTGGGCTCGCAGCCGGGTCCATCTCGCCGATGGCCGCTTCGAGGTCGTGCACGACCGCTCTGGCGTTCGCTTGACGCGTAAAACCCGAGTAACCCGCGCCGTCGTACGCCACCACCAAAGCTATGCGCTTCGGCATCGAGCTCTTGTGGTTAGCTCGTGCTGGCGTCTTGGTTCAGCGTGCCCTTGGGCGTGACGTCGGTGACCGACTGTGCGGTTCCGGGTGGGGTCACACAGTTCTGGTCGATGGCTTGCTGAAGCTTGCCTTCAGGGTCCGGCGCTCGCCCGCCGTCTTTCAACGTCTTCACGTTGTAGAGCGGGAGTGGCTCCGGGCACGACGTCGTGATCCCGTCGTTGAAACACGCGCCGAGGCCGATGGCAGCGGCGATCGCTGCGGCCGAGGCAACGGCGACCCGGGAACGAGTCAGCCAACGATTTTGGCTCGATGATGCTGGCATTAGCTCTTGGGGACGAAGTTGATCGGAACTGCCGTATCTACGCAACCCCCTTGGGGCGAGGGCAGGGTAGCAGAGCGGAACATTTGCACAACACACGAGGCCACACTGGCGTCTCCGAGGGTGTTCGAGCCCACCGAAGCCGAGCAGACTCGGCCTCCGGGGCCCACCCGGACATTGACGGTGATCCTGCCCTTGAGCGTCGGATTGAGCCTCAACGCCCGGTTGTAGCAGCCTCGCGCCTGGCCGGCGCGGCCGCCCAGGGCCCGAACCAGCGCCGGCGTCTCCCTGCCGGTGCACTTACCGCCGCATGGGCCTGGTCCGGCCTTCCGGCGGCCTCCCGAGTGCACGACCTTCTTGGTCTCCTCCGCCGCGGCGTCCGGTTCGATCGGCGGAGGCGGAGGCGGCGGCTCTTCCAGCACGGGTGCGGCCGGCGGTGGCGGAGGCGGTGGCGCAGCCGCGACGGGCTCTGCCTCCGTGCCGCTCATCTTCCAGTAGATCAGGCCGCCCATCAGGAACAGCATGATGATGGCGGCGATGACGAATCCGCCGGTGCCGCCCTTGGTGGGCGGCGTCATGGAGGGGGTGGGTGCCATGTCTGGGTCGGACCTCGCGAAAAAGTGGCGCCTACTATAACGGCACAAACGCACCGCCGGACAAGGGCATGCTCCCCGAGGGCGTTTTCAAGGCCCGCTGACCTCGGGGGGCCGGAAAGTCAGGAACGTCGCGGCCGAATCGCCCCAGAAGCGCTCGTCGAAGACCTCGAGCCGAGACGTCCCGAGCACCGTTGGTCCCGCGCTCTTGGCGTGCTCTATCGCCAATCTCGCGCCAGGAGCGAGCACCCCGCGAGCGGCGAGACGACTGACCACGGTCATTGCATCGTCGATCGAGTCCCAAGGGGGATCGCAGAAAACCAGATCGAACGGCCCGAAGCGCTCGAGGCTCGCCCGCTCCGCCGCGGTGGTGACCACTCGGCAACGATCGCTCAAGGTGAGCGATTCGATGTTCGCTCGAATCGCGCCCAGGGCTGCTCGCCCCGACTCGACGAACGTGGCGGTGCTGGCCCCGCGACTCAACGCCTCGATGCCGAGCGCCCCCGTTCCTGCGTAGAGGTCCACGACGCGCGCGTCCCGCACGTCGGCGAGGATCGAGAACACGGCTTGCCGCACTCGGTCGGCAGTCGGCCTCGTTTTCAGACCCTTCGGCGCGGCCAGCCTTCGGCCTTTCAACGTTCCGGCGGTGACCCTCACGGCGCCCGCAGCCTCATGACGTCTCGATCCGGCTCCACATCTGACGCCGCATTTTCTGCCGGGTTCGGTCCTGCCGGGTGATGACACGCGTCGCCCCCCAAGCCGCCAAGAGCTCACCTTCTTGCCCGAGGCCCGGAAGAACCGTGCTGCCGACGAGATAGGTGCCAGGTATCGGTCCCCGAATCGGCTCGCCAGAGAGCCCCGCATAGCCGGGCGGATCCACCGTCCACTGCCAGCGCATGGGCTCCGGTCCGGCGGTTCCTTCGGTCAGATGAATGCGGTCGATCTCTTTTCTCACGCCGTTCACGTACTCGTAGAGCGGCAGACCATCGTTGGGCGAGTCGACGACCATCAGATGCTCGTCGATGAAGGGCAGGTGCTCCCGCACGGTCGTGAGCACTGCGTCTCGAGCTTCGAGCAGGGTGACGGGCCCCCGGGTCGGCATGATGGTCTCCGCGACCAAGAGGGTGCAAGACGGTGTTTTTTCAGCGTCTGGGTCAGCTTTCACGTCGACGCGCTGCAGGTGCACCACTGGTCGTCGGGGATCGCGGCGCGCCGCCGCCGTGGGGATTAGAAACGACTCCGCCGGCAACGGATCGGGCACGCCGGCGGTGCGGACGAGCAGTGAAACCACGAACCGTCCGCTCGTAGCGGTGACATGGGGCCAGTCTTGTCGTGCGGTCTTGGTGATGCCGTCACCACCCGACAGCTCCGCCAGCATCTCGCCCATTTGGTCGCACAAGACGTTCGCGGTACCAAACGGCTCGTCCTCGCCGTCAGCCAGCACGCCGACCACCGCGCCGCGGCGCACCACCAGCTCGGTGGCCTTCTCGTCGAGGCGGCACAGTCCACCGTGAGCTTGGATCCGCCGGACCAGGAATTGCTCGAGCTCGTCCTCGCCGTCAGCGAGGCCAAGCACGCCCCGGGTCCAGGCGCCGTGGAGCCTGGCGAGAGCGAAGGGCGGCATTTGGTCCCCAGGAACTGCGAGGTCCGAGGCGAATTGCGCCGGGAGAGTGACGAGCTCCCGGTAGGGGTGCCCCGCCGGAAACTTTCCGAGCAAGTCTCGGGCGCCATCTCCCGCGACGAACGGCAAGGTCGACGAAAGTCTGTTTGTTTCGAGCCGCTCCCAAAAACTGCCCGGTGGCCAGACCGCGTCTCGTTCGAAAGCCGTGTCGGCGGCAGCGTTGACCGATGCGAATGTCGCGTACAGCTCGTCGACGAGCTGGCGAACTTCGGGGAACTCGCGGTCGACCTCGCGTGAGAACTGGTCGAGCGAAGGTGGCAGCTGGACGCGCCGCTCTCTGGTGAGGACCGCAAAGAGCGGGTCCAACGGCGCCACGTGGCGCCGGAACGATGGACTCTGCGCGAGCTCGTGCAGGATGCGTGTCCACGCGGGCGAGTAACCGCTCAGCAACGTGAAGGTTCTCCGTTTGAGCGTCTTGCCTTCGAAGCGGTAGGACGCGGGCTTCTGGCCCTGACCCAGCACGAGCACTTGAAAGTCGCGTCGCGCCAAGAGCGCCGCGGCCGCCAACGCCCCCAGCGACCGGCCGAGAACGATGACGTCGTAGTATCGGTTCATTCTCGAACCTTCACCCGCGCGCGCTGGTCGCCGTCACCCGCCTGGACCGTGACTCGGTCGCTGGCGATCCATCGCAACACCTCGACCAAGATTTGATGCTCTTGTTCGTGGATCCGGGCCTGCAGTGTGTCGGCGCTGTCTCCCTCGTGCACGATGACGGTACGCTGCGCGATGATCGGCCCGGTGTCCGTGCCCTCGTCGACGAGATGCACGGTGCAACCGCTGATTTTGACGCCGTACGCCACCGCTTGTTCCGCAGCGCGCACGCCTGGGAATGCCGGCAAGAGGGCGGGGTGGATGTTGATGACTCGCCACGGAAACGCTCGCAGGAATACCGGTGTGATGAGCCGCATGAATCCCGCGAGCACGATCCAATCCACACCGGCGTCGCGGAGCGAGTCCACGACGGCCTGGTCGAAGGCTTCGCGCGAGTCGAACGACTTGTGTGGGATCGTCTTGGTCTGGACCCCTGCGCGCTCGGCGCGGGTCAGGGCGTAGGCATCAGCTTTGTTCGAGACGACGAGGCGGATCATGGCGTCGAGCGATCCGTCCTGAATCGCATCCAAGATCGCCTGAAGATTCGTGCCGCTTCCGGACACCAAGACGCCGAGCGCGAGCTTTGCCACCGGCTAGGACACTAGCGGATCGAAACCGTTGGCGGGCTGTCAGCGGGCGTGTTTTCCAGCTCACCGAAACGCCACGCTTTTTCCCCAGCGTCTTGCAAGGACTGGACCGCGGAGTCGGCGGCTTCGGCGCTGACGATGGCGACAAGCCCGACCCCTAGGTTGAACGTGCGTCGCATCTCGTCTACCTCGACCGGTCCCGCTTTTTCGATCACGTCGAAAACCGCAGGCCGATCCCGTGGAAGCTCGAGGCTCGCGCGGGTGCCCCGGGGTAGCACCCGCGGCAAGTTGCCGACGATGCCGCCGCCGGTGATGTGACACAGAGCGTGCAATCCGGCGCCAAGGTCCGAACAGAGGGCTCGGGTGGCTTTGGCGTAGATGCGAGTCGGGGTGAGCAACGTCGCCCCGACGCTCCCGCCCAGCTCGTCGACGTGGTCGCCGTAGCCGAGCTTCATTTCTTTTTCGAACACGTGGCGGGCGAGCGAATAGCCGTTCGAGTGCAGCCCACTCGAGGCGACCGCGACCAGCGCGTCGCCGGCTTGGACTCGGTGCGGCCCGAGCACACTTTTCCGAGAAACGACGCCGACCGAGAAACCTGCCAAGTCGTACTCGCCGTCGGGCAGCATCCCTGGGTGCTCCGCGGTCTCCCCCCCGAGGAGTGCACACCCAGCGAGCTGGCATCCGTCCGCGATCCCACGAACGACCGCTTCGGCGATGTCCACGTCGAGCGAGCCGCACGCGAAGTAGTCGAGAAATAGAAGCGGACGCGCACCTGTCGTGATGACGTCGTTGACGCACATCGCAACGAGGTCCTGACCAATCGTGTCGTGCTTGCCCGTGGCGAACGCTACCTTCAGCTTCGTCCCGACGCCGTCGGTACCGCTCACCAAGAGTGGGTCTTCGATGTCGCCGGGCACGGAGCACAGGCCGGCGAAGCCACCGATGCCGTCGACCACTTCTCGGGTTCGAGTGGCCCGGGCGAGCGGTTTGATGCGTTCGACGAGTCGATCCCCGGCGTCGATGTCGACCCCGGACTCTCGGTAGGTGACGGCCACGGCCGAGGCTTAGCCGTGATTTCCGCGGGTGACCACCAGCACTCGCGGGCTCGCTGTCGGCGCCGCGAACGTCGGCTATCCGCGGGATCTGCCCGGCGAAAAGGGCTCGAGGCTGATGGGCGGTTTTTTCCCGCGGACGACCGCCGAAACAATTTCCGCGGTGATTGGCGCCAACAGAATCCCGTTTCGATAGTGACCGGTCGCCAGCGTGAGGCCGCGGATTGCCGTGGGACCGACCAGCGGAAGCTCGTCGGCGGTATGCGGTCGAAAGTTCGACCACGCGTCGTTGAGTGCCGCGTGCCGCAGCGTGGGCACGATGCAGATGGCAGCGTCGAGCAGCTCGCGCACCGCGCCGGCGGTCACCTCCCGCCTGTAGCCGACGAACTCGAGAGTCGAGCCGACGAGGGTGCGGCCGTCGTCGCGGGGCACCAGGTAGCAACGAGGGCCGAAGACGACGCGCTCGAGCACCGGGGCTGGCGAAAGGAGCTCGACTATCTGCCCTCGAGCAGGTCGCACCGTGTCCTTGGCGAGGTCGAGGCCCTGCACCTGGCTCGTCCAGCTGCCCGCGGCGACGACGACGTGTTTCGCCGCCATCACCTCGCCGCCCTCGAGCGCGACTCCCGTGGCGCGACCCGCGCGCGTGACAACGGTGCGAACGTTCACCCCGCTCTTGAAAGACGCCCCAGCGCGCAGGGCCGCGATATGGAGGGCTCGAAGAAAACGGCGGGGGTCGACGCGCGCGTCGTCGGGAAAAAACACCCCGCCGGCGTTCCGGCCTATCGCCGGTTCGAGCTCCCGCACGCGCTTCGGAGGGACCCGCTGAACCGAGAGACCTGCGGCTTTTTGCCAAACCGCGTCTTCGGCCAAAGCGGCGGAGCTCTTGCGGTCGAGGCCGATTTTGAGAACGCCAACCCGACGAAGCTCGATGTCGATCCCGGTAGCGTCGGCCAACGATTCCGCCCATCGGGGGAAGCGGCTTCGGCTAGCGAGCGACAACTTGCTCATCGGCCCAGGCCCGCTTGCCTCCACTTGGGCGCCGAGGATGCCCGCGGCGGCGCTGGATGCTTCGGCGCCGGGCACGCTCTTTTCGAGCACGACGACACTGAGACCGCGCCGCGCCAATTCCCAGGCCGCGGCGCATCCCATCACGCCGGCGCCGACGATGACGACGTCGGCGCGCTTTTGCCGCTCAGCCATCCTTTACGGGGCGGAGGATGCGCGTCATGCCCCAAACGTTGAATGCAGCGAACAGGAGCAGCAGCGCGACAATCCCGAGCGACCATCGCGAGGTCGATGGCGCGTCGCCGTCGACCAACAACCACGCACCCTCCGGCATGTGCGACGAGGCCTTCGTCAGGGCGTCGTGCCCCAAGCCGGCTTTGGCCACGGGTACCAAACGACCGACGAACGATGTTGGCGGCACGAATCGAGGACCTTCGAGTCCTCTAGGAACACGAATCTCCACCCAGATGTCGTCGTTCCCCGCGACCGGCGCTAGTCGGAAGCTATCGCCGTCGAGCGGACGTCCGTAGCGAACCGCCCCCACACTTCCGAGCAGCGCCTCCCCATGAGCCCACCGGTTCTCCAGCTCCGCCGTCGGTTCGAGGTGCGCGAGGTTGCCGAGCTCCACCGGAGGGCCGCTTTCGAGCGCATAGGTCACCTGGCTTCGCACGCTGAACGCCACCAAGAGAGACAACACCGCTGTCAGGGTCATCGCCCCGAGCGTCAGGCGTCGGTAGGGCCGCCGGGGCTCAGGTAGATCCGACAGATCCGGGTCGGGAGCGCCTTCGGCCGGAAGCCCGAGCGGGAGATCGACGGCGGGATCGGGGCGGGTCATCGGTCGTACGCGCTCACGAGATTGGGGACCGAGCGGGGGCTGCTCCTAACCTCCGACAACTCTCGCCGACCGAGGTTCCGCCCGGCCGTGTGGGGTCCGGCGGGGTGAGCGTTCCGCATGGGGCTAAATACCGCGGATTTGGTGCCAGCGCATCCCATGTCCCCCCTCGCGCCGAGGGGTTTTCGGAACCCGGTGGGGTAGGCTACGCTCGGGCGCGAGGAGATTCATGGCCCCGAATCACATCATCTGCCCGTCCTGTGGTTTCAAGAACTCGACGCCGCTGCCGAACAATCGCTGTGTTTCCTGCGGCGCCAAGATCGAGGACCTCAAGAGATCGCTCACGCGCCAAGAGGAGCTCGAAAGGCGATATCAGCAGGAAGGCTTCAGCGTTTCGTGGTTCGCGATTTCGATCCTCATCCATGGCGTGCTCTCCGCGGCGATCATCATGGGCCTGCCCATGGTCATCCCGATATTCGACTTCGAAGGATCCGCCGGCATGCTGGTAGCCGTTCCGGTCTGGTTCACCGGTGGGATGCTCATCGGCTTGATCTCGCCAGGAAAAACGTTCATCGAACCGGTAGTGGCCGTGTTCCTGGTGGCTATCCCGACGGCTTTCTTGTTGTTCGGTAGCCAGACCGTGAAGACGATGCCGGGCTTCATGTACTTTTTGATGTCGGTTCTCGGTGTGGTTTTCACTCTCATCGGCGCGTACATCGGCGAGCGGATCCAAATGGGCCCGCCCCCGAAGGCCGCCGATTGAAGTCGGGCCCTCGGGCGCTCCACCCCGCGGTGGTGCTTTCGTGGGCGCTGGCATTACCGGTTGGGGCTTGTAGCCGCGAGGCGGCCCGCACGACGACCGAGGCCGACCGAGTCACTCGCGCGGTCGAGGCGCTTCGCCAGGCGCCCAACGACGCGAAGCCGCAATGGCTATCTGCGCTCAAGGCGACCGAATGTCGGTCCGAGGACGTCTGCCGGCTCAAGACGCTCTGTGCGGAAGCGTACGAGCGCCACGTCCGCGCGCTCGAAGCACTTCGGGCGGTGAAGGCTGCGTTGTCGGCCGACGCCGCGGACGACGGAGCTCTCGAGCTTCTGAGGCAGAGCGAGACACAACTCGCCCGAGCGAAATCACTCGCGGAAGACTGCGCGACGCTCGAAGCCGAGCTTCGTCGCACCTACAAGCTCTAGTCGTCCCAGAGATCCTCTTCTTCGAGCGGCTCGTCGGGATCGACCGTGTCGTGTCGATCGTCGCCTGAGCCGACGCCGAACCGCCAGAGCGCTGCGATCGCGATGCCGTAGTAAAGTACTTCTTCGGCGCTCGCACTGGCGCCGCCAGCCACATCGGCTTTGACGGCGCCACCCCCGACCTCGGGGCCGCCTTGCAGAGTGATCGCCGGCGTGACCGCCCACCGCAACATCGGGTTGAGGCGTCCCAGAAAGAAGTTGAAAGTGAGCCCGAGGCCGCTCGTTTCCTGGCGCTCGAAACCGAAGCCGGCACCCAGCATCAGCTCGAGAGTTCGAGTTCGATTGAGGCCGACTTTCCAATAGTGCGCAGCGCTGATCCCGAAGCCTGATGCGCCTCCAAAGCTCGATTCGGATTTCGTCTTGAGGTACGCGCCGCGAAACTCGAATTCGGCGCCTCGGCGGTACGCGTAGCCGACGATGGCGCCGAAAGAGAGCGTGTCGTTGAAGTTGGGGCCGTCGTTCTCCCACTTGCGCCATCCGAGGTAGGGGCCGAGCAGCCATCCTCGCGCCGGCACTCGCACCACCGGGTCGTACTCGTCGTCCAGTTCAGCTTTCTTTGCGTTCGGGTCTTCGATGGCGAACGGATCCTCGAGATCCTGCGGCGTCTTGATGTCCTCTTTGCGACCGTCTCGATCGTGGTCCGGCGCGACCGCGGGGCTCAGGTGCTCGCTCTCGAGCGCGTCGAGCCTCTGGCGGATCTTGAAAGCGTCTGGAGCGTTGGGCGCCATCGAGAGATATGCGCGGTAGTCTTCGATGGCCGGCATCGGATTGCCGAGCTGGTCGTGGCACTTACCCCGGTCGCGTCGAACCGTTGGGTCCGTCCGCAAGCGCACCACGGCGGTGTCGAAGCGAGTCAGGGCAGCGCCGCAGTTGCCTTGGGCAGCCAGCTCGCGGGCCTTCTCCGCGTCGGCCCTGCCCGGGTTGAACCCCTGAGTTTGAGCCGCGGCGGGGACGGCGAATGTGACGAGACCGAGGGCGGCCAATGTCGCCGCCGCGCGCTTCAGCTCACTTCGCTTTTGGACCACCGCTCGGTAGTTTTAGCCTAGGCAGCTTGCTCGGGTCGAGCTTTGGCTGTGGGATGATCGTCTTCTTGCCGGATACCGGAGGCGGCGGGACTTGGCCACTCCCCGCGGGTACCGCCGAAGCGCTCGATGGTGGGGCAGGAATGGGCTCTTTCCAGCCTTTTTCAGCCCACAGCACCTTTCCGAATCGCGACGCCTTGTGGAAGTTGCCTTGATTGAGAATGGGAGACCACGCGACTCCGGAATTGTTCTGCATGGCGTAGAAGTTCATGCGCCACGTTTGTCCGAGCTCGGGTGGGGTCTTTTTGGCTTTGCCGAACGACTTCCAAGGGATCTTGGCCTCGACGACGTAGCCGGTGTCCTTGTCTCCGGGTTTGTCGAGTGTTCCGGTGACGGTGACGGCGCTCTCGAGCTTCGCGGACCAATCCTGGTGTCCGAAAGGACCGTTCGGTTCCTTTCGCGGCTTGTTGTACTCGTCGAACTGCGAGTCGAAGACGAGGTTCTGCGGGTTGATCTGAATCTCGTAGTAGTCGCGATTGTCGCCGTCGCCGTCTGGATCGATCATGATCTCGACGGTGTCTTTCGTCCAGAGGTGCGGGTCGACGTCAGTCGCTTTGAACCCTCCGATGATGTCGGGATCCTTGATGTCGAAGCCGATGTAGAACGCCTCGTCGTCCCACAGAAGCTTCGCCGACCCTTTCACCGGGAAGCTCGAATTCGGTCGGCCCGTCTTGACGTCGACGAACGCGCCGGTTGAAGGAGCGCTTTTCCAGGCGTCGTCGTCGAGCTTGCCGTCGATCTTGATTTTCGAGTCTTTTTCGAGCTTGTCGACTCGAATGAGCGGCGCTCGAGTGACCACCTTGCTCGGCGCGGCGGGCGCCGCGGTCGTCGGCAAGGCCGCGACGAGGGCGCGATTTTCTCCGGCGTTCGGGCCCTTGGTGATCTTGAGCCGTTTGGCGTCCTTCCAGAGGCCTGTGACGATCTGAATCTTGTTGGTTTTCACGGTGCGCGGAACCGTGAATTCCTGCTCGTCGACATAGACCTTGCCCACCTTCCACGAGCTCGGCCACATCACCTGCCGGGTCTCTCTCCATTCACGAAGCGGGCCGACGTTGTCGATGTTGAGAATGCGTTCGCCAGCTCCATCGAGCACGTGGGTGAACAGGTTCCACCCTTCCTCGCCTAGCGCCTTGTCGACCTTCCAGTACAAGGTGACTTTCACCTTCTGGCCCGGACGAACAGCTCCTTTTGGCTCGGTTTTGTATCCGAGCAAGCGGATCTTGTCCTCGAAGTTGATCTCGCGCTTGTGCGCGATGGCTGGCTCCTTGTCCAAGACGAAGGCAGCAAGCCGGGCCTTGTCCGTCTCGTTCACTTCCTTGGAGCCACCGACGCAGGCGGTGGCCAACACGGTCGAGAGCGCAATTGTAGCGATACGGCGCATGGGGTTTCCTCCGTTCATCCTTGCGGAGCCGCCGCAGCCGGCTCCTCTGGCTCTTTTTCCGGGGCCGGGGCCGGGGCGGGACGCCGGTAATCGGTTCGTAACTTGGCGACGATCCCCCGCTCCTGTCCGTCGGACGGCCCACTCGTTACCTTCAGACGCATGTCGATGGGTTCGAGAGCCCCACCATCGGCGTCCTTGCGGTGCTTGTAGCGCCAGATCCCAACGGCGATGGCAACGTATTCGGACTTCACGTTGGCGGGGATCTCGATCGACTGCTCGTCGACGTAGACATTGCCCGGCTCCCAGTCACTGGGCGGCAGCTTTTGCGTGCGCTCGCCCTGAGCGTTTGTCGCTGGGGCGCGGAGCGGGCCGTTCTCGTCTGCGTTCTGGACGAGTCGTCCGGCTCCATCGACGACGTGCGTGAACAGTTGCCATCCGTCGGACAGCGGCGCGACGCTTCGCCAGTACATTTTGAGTTGGACTGTCCCGCCGAGGGCCACGCGGTCTGCCGGTTCGATCTCGTAGCCGACCAGGTGGATCTTGCCTTCGAAGTCGAGATGCGTACGCGTGATTTCGGTGCCGGCATCACCCGGCACCGTGCTGAGGATGTATTGCTGCAGCGCGCGATCCACCTTCGGCGGCTCGCGCTTGTCGCCCTGCTGGCTGCAGCCAGCGACCGCACAGAGCGTCCCTGCCGCCAGCCACCTTCCGGTCATCAGCCTGAGGGCCATCACTTTTTCCCCTTCTTGCGGGCGGCTCGTTCGCGTTTGCGTTGGCTCTTTCGAGCGTTTTTTTCCGATTTCGAGAGCTTTTTCATGGATTTCGCTGGCTCGGACGCGGGACCGGCGGCGCCGGGCATTCCCATTCCCGGCATTCCCATTCCGGGCACTCCCATGGGTGGCATCCCCGGCATCCCCGGCATTCCGGGCATCCCCGGCATCCCCGGCATTCCCGGCATGCCGCCACCGGGCATCTTCCCGCTTTTCATGGCTCGACGCATGTTGCGAGCCATGGCGACGTTCTTCATGCCCGGGATGTTCCCCAGCATGCCCATGTTCTGACCCATGCCGTCCATCATCTGCTTCATGAAGAGAAACTTCTGGATCAGCTCGCCGACAGCTTGTTCGGTGTGCCCTGAGCCTTTTGCGACGCGTGCGACTCGAGTCGGCTCGCGCACCATGCTGTTCGGATCCCGCCGCTCGGCCTTCGTCATCGATTGGATCATCGCTTCGATCCGGACGAGCTCGCCGTCGTCCAGGTCGGCTCCTGGCGGCATCATTCCGCCGAGACCGGGCATCTTCTCGACGAGATCCTTCAGCGAGCCCATTTGCTGGATGGTTCGCACCTGATTGAGGAAATCTTCGAGCGTGAAGTCGCCCGACAGCATCTTGGCGGCGTCCTCCTCCGCCTTCTTCTGATCGACGACGTCCTCGAAATCCTTCATCAGGCCGACGACGTCGCCCATGCCGAGGATTCGGCCCGCCATGCCTTCGGCCCGGAACTCCTCGAGCTTGTCGAGAGTCTCACCGAGGCCGACGAAAGCAACGGGGGCCCCCGTCACCTCTTTCACGCTCAGCGCTGCGCCGCCTCGGGCGTCACCGTCGAGCTTCGTGAGCACGACGCCGCTGATGGCGAGCCGCTCGTTGAAGCTCTTCGCGGTGGTGACGGCGTCCTGGCCGATCATCGCATCGATGACGAGCAGTACATTGTCCGGCGTGACCGCACTCTTGATTTCTCCGAGCTCCGTCATCAACGGTTCGTCGATGGCGAGTCGGCCCGCGGTGTCGTAGATGACCACGTCGCAACCGAGCTTCTGAGCTTCGGCGTCGGCAGCGGTGCAGATGGCCACCGGGGTTTCGTTGGGGATGTTGAAAACGGGGACGTCGATCTGTTCCCCGAGGACCTTGAGCTGCTCGACCGCGGCGGGGCGCTGCATGTCTGCGGCGACGAGCATGGGTTTGCGGTCCTGCTTCTGGAACCAGAGCGCGAGTTTTGCGGCAGTCGTCGTCTTACCCGAGCCTTGGAGCCCGACCATCATCACCGCGGTCCGACTGCCCGACGGCGCGTAGGCGACGACTTCGCCGTCGTGGGCGAGTAGCTTGACTAGCTCGTCGTTGCAGATCTTGATGAACTGGTCGCCCGCCGTGACCTGGTGGGTGTCTCCCCCGTGTTTGATGCGGGTCTGCACCGTGGAGCCGAGCGCCGCTTCCTCCACTCGAGCGAGGAAGCGCTTGACGACCCCGAGTTCCACGTCCGCTTCGAGCAGCGACAGTCGGATCTCGCGCAGCGCTGCCTTGATGCTCTTTTCGTTGAGCTCGGTGAGACCGGACAGGCGATTGCGCGCCTCCCGAAACCCTCGGGCTAAAGCGTCGAACACCGGGCGGGTATTACCACAGCAGCGGCCGGGGGGGTCTCGAGCGCCGCTCGAGGGCTGAGATGCCTATTTTCGCAGCCGGTCGGTGATGTCCGACAGCCGCCCCGCCCCGCACTTTTGCAGCAGCCGCCGCGTCAGGGTCTTGATGGTGTTGGGGCTCACGTCCATGGCCTCGGCCAGTGCCCCCGGGCTCACGCCCTCGGCCGACAGACGAACGATCTGCTCTTCGCGTGGCGAAAGACCGCGTTCGTCGGCCAACCGGTGGGCAGCTTCGTGAAGGCGGGCACGCCGGCCGTGCTCGGAGGACAGGGCGCTCTTCGCGAACGCGAGCAGATTGCCAACCGGCGGCGGCTTCGGGAGATACTGCGCGCCGTGAATCTGCGCGCGACGAATCGTGTCGTGATCTTCGTGCGAGGTGAGCACCAACGCCGGCAGCCCGGGATGGCTGGACCGACAAGCCTCGAGCACGTCGAAACCCGAGCCGTCCGGCAAACCCACGTCGACGATCAAGCCCGAGTATTCAGCGAGCTCGGACACGAGCTCGAGGGCGCCGGCAACCGTGCTTTCGATGCGTACGCCGCCGCAATCTTTGAGAGCGGCCTCGATGGTCGTTGCGATCGTAGGGCTGTCCTCGACGACCAGTAACACGACGCCACAGCCTAATCGCGTCGTGGCTCGGCTGAAACGGGGTGCGTTTTGTACGCTTTTTGAAGGCTTGTCGAAGTCGTAGTGCCGGGACCCCCGAGCGTCTGTCCCCCAAGAAGGGGTGACAGACATCGCCCAGGAGTGTCCCTAACCTTCAGGTCCGATGGCACACCCCATCCGCGCTGCCTCCCTCACCGATGCTCAGCTCGAGATGCGCGCATCACCCGTTCCCGCCGTCGGGATGAGCTTTGCGAGCGCGTCCGTCGGCATGCTGCACGTCAGCTCGTGGTGGGGCGCGGCGAATCCTCGCGACGTCGAACGACTCGATCTCGAGCTCGAGGAGATCGCAGAGCAGCAGGGTCGGGTGGCCGTGCTGTTGGTCGTGCGGAGCTCGGCGCCTCTCGCGGGTGACGAGACGCGCAAGCGCGCGATCTCGATGCTGCAGAAGCTAGGTGATCGTGTCGATTCCGTCGCGATCGTCGTCGAGGGCAAAGGATTTTGGGCCGGAGCCGTGCGCAGCATGTTTTCTGGTCTGGCGTTCGCTTTCCGACCCGGATTTCCGTGGAAGATCTTCGCTACGGCGGGCCCGGCCCTGCTCTGGCAAGGTCCGCGGGTTTTCCTGAAGCACGGACCGGAGACGTCCCAGGTCCGCCAGCTCATCGAGTCGCTTCGGGTCGACTGAGTCTCAGCTCGGCGGCGTGTACCAAATGGGCGACGACCAAGCCATCTCTTGAATGGTGTGCGGAATGTCCGTTCGCGCGCACCCCTGTGGAAGGTCACCACTCGTAAACTGTAGACACTGCCGCCAGCTCCAACGGCAAGTGGGGTTTTCGACGACTCGGAGATAGTAGAACGCGGGCCGTGCCGGATCGAAATCAGGGTCGGTCCAGACGTTGCACAGCGAATCGAACCCCGAACCGGACGGGGTGCAGGTCGAGTCGTCCACGGTCGCGCCGTTGTCGGCCTCACCGGCGACGTCGAACACTTCGTACCTCGAGTCGCCATTCGCGCTGATCCAACCCTTGACGATCTGAAGGCGCTGTAGCGGCACCTCGCCGGCGGCGTCCCGCAGCGCCGCCGCGATCAATGTCGGTGCCATTGCGCCTCCCCGCGCCGGCAGCGTTGCGCCCATGGGCACGCCGCTTTCGTAGGCCTTTTCGAGCATCTTCGGGTCGTTGCAGAGGTTTGGTTCGAATCCCCACCCGCCGAAGAGGCGGGGCGCGATGCGTGTTCCGCTCGTCGTGAAGGTTTCGCGCCGAGCGAGTGCGTCGAAAATGCCGTCGCGTGAATTCTCGAGGGCCCAGACACCCGCCAGGCCACCGGGGTTGCCGATGATGCCACTCGGCTGCGCAAAGCCAGGACCGAGTCGCTCCGCCGCCGTGTCCTCCTCGTTGCCGACGTGACCGTCGTAGTCGTTTTCTTCCGCTGCGCCGGCGGTGGCGTTGTGCGTGTCGGTGCTCCCGATGAAACCGTAGCGATGCGGGTTCACCCCGAGGCGCTCCTCTTCCGCCATGCCGAGCAGAAGGGCGTTGCGTACGTAGTCGTGACGCGAGACGCATCCCATGCCGAGAATGCCGAGATTGCCGATCTCGTCGCCGCAGTCCTCGTTGTTTCCCACGATCTCTTCGAAACGGCACAGCTCGTCGGGCGCGCCGATGATTCCAGAGATGCTCGGGGTGCATTCCGAGTTGCCTTTGTGCTGGAACGTCTCGACGAGGGGCTCGACGCGCGCGCGCAGCGCGGCCTGCTCTCGCTCGTCCGACAGTGTTTCTGCGCCGGGGTACACCGGAGAGAACATGCCTCCATTGCTCAGGTTGGAGTTGTGAGGGATGGCCAGAACCTGGCACTCCGGGCCGACGTCTTCACACAATGTGTCGAGTCGTGCCCACAGCTGCTCAGGCGTCAGCGCATCGTAGTAAGACACCGGTCGATCGGGGATCTGGCCGTTGCGGAAGATCACGTTGCGATGCAGGTTGCGAAAGTCGGTGTTGCCGGACCACTCGTAGCCGTGCAGAGTCGTGAAGCTGCACGCCGACGAGCGATCGTAGGCGGCGTCATTGGCTTCGGCGATGCGTTGCCAGACGTTGCGCGTGACGCTCTGACATTCGCTTTCGTCACAGACCTCGGCCTGCCGCGGGGGCGAGGGCGAGGTCAGGCTCGTGCCGAGCGCCAGAAACGCATCGGCGTCCAAGGCTCGGTAGTTCTGGCAGAACGTGCTGTCGAACCCTGGTTGCCCGGGCATGTCGCAGGTGGATATTTCCCCCAGAAACTCGGCGTGGTCGGTGACTGCGGCAAAATCCAGGGCTCGCGCGAGTCGCACGGTTTGCGACGGCTGCCCCGTGGCGTCGCTCGGTGGGATCCGGATGGGCTCGCCCTTGGCAAAACGATAGGCGTCGCTCGGGTCCGCGCGAGTTTCCCAAAAGTAGGCGTCGAAGGAGAAACGAGTGTGCACGTGGAGATCGCCGAAATACACGTTTCTCAGCGGATTTCGATCGGCGCACGGCGCGCGCTCTTCGGTGTACCGAAACGGCGCTGGGGGCTCGCCAGCGTCCGGCGCCGGCAAGACGAAGGATTGCGGGTCGCCACAAGCGGCCAACGCCGTCGTGAGTGCACCAAAAACGCGCGACCACCTCATCAGCTTGCCCCCCAGAGCCACGCCGCGCGGTCCAACGTCCAGAAGGCGGCGACGCTGCCGACTCCGTAGGCCACTGCCGTCCGCGCCCAGGGCTGGCGATGTTTCCTCACGAGCCACAGCGCGCCCAGAGCGACGCCCACGAGACCGAGCTGGGCGAGCTCGACGCCGACGTTGAAGGCGAAAAGAGCCTTCGGGATCTCGGCGGTGGGGATGCCCAGTTCGGTCAGCGCGCCGGCGAACCCGAGACCGTGCAGCAAGCCGAAACCGGCGGGTGCCAACCATGGCGTCGACGTTTCGGTGGCTCGCTTCCCTAGGGCGAGCGCCAGGGCGACGTACACGACGCTCAGGGCGATCAAGGTTTCCACCGGCTCGGCGGGCACCGCGACCTGGCCTGTCACCGCCAGGGCCAGCGTGATGCTGTGCCCGATGGTGAAACCAGTGACGGCGCTGACCAACCGCAAGCCGCCGCCGACCCACAACACCAGGACCAGGAGGAAGGCGACGTGGTCGATGCCCGTGACGATGTGCTCGACCCCGAGTCGCGCATACGCCATCCAGCCGTTTCCTCCCTCTGCGCCCGTGGCTGATAGCGTGTGCGCGGGCGCGCCGGCATGCAGGGTAACGGTGGTTTCACGCTCGGCGTTCACTCGCAGAAAGACACTGTCTGGGTCCGCGAGACCCTCGACTCGAATGTTTTGACCTGCCAGGCCGACAGCACCGCAATTCACCGTCCACGACGATCGAGTCGTCGCGCCATGCCGTTCGGCGTGTTTTGGCCCGCTCTGGCAGTGGCCGGGAAGGTGGGGCCGGAGGCGCGCTTCGGCGCTCGAGCCCCGTCGCACCGTCCAGGCGACCTCGTAAACGCCGTCGGCCCGGGCGTCGATCGACAGGACTGCCGCGCGAAATTCGTGAGCCATCGCCGGAGCGCTCCACAACCAGAGCCCGAGCGCCCACAGAAGTATTTTTATCATCGACGGGCCTGCTTCGCCGAATCCGCGTCGTTTCGAGTCGGAGGCTCGATGTCGACTCGGTAGCGCTGTCGAATCCCCTCGATTCGTTCTCGCGCCGCGGCCTCGCGCTTTTCCCGCAGCCATGCAGCGCGGACGGGTTGGCGCACTTCCTCGAGCGCGGGCGAGCGCGCAGCCACGCGCTCATGGACCCGGACGAGGTGCAGCCCGTAGCTCGATTCGAACGGGCCGTGCCACCGTTTCGGCGCCGATTTCGAAACCTTCTCGGCGAACGCTTCGCCAAAAAGGCCCGCGATCTGCGCAGGCGTCTTGGCGACGACCTCGGGACCTCTGAGAAACGGGTCACCGAGATCGGCCGCCGCCTCTCCGGAGCGCAGCTTCCTCAGGATCTCGTCCGCACGCAACTCCGAGCGATCTCCGACGAAGACGTGGGTCAGGCTCAGACGCTCGGGTACGACGAGCGCGTGGCGGTTGGCCTCGAGATACTCTTCGAGCTGGGCGTCGCTCGGCGGTTCGACATGCGCTCCGTCCTCGACGAGAAACTCCATTTTTTGCACCAGCCGACGGTGCACGATGGCGTCGCCTTCGTGCAGTCCGAGCGCGATGGCTTCGCGATAGAGCGCTTCGGCCCGCACATGGGCGTCGATGAGCTGAGCCTCCTGCTCCTCGGTCGGTGTTTTGCCCGTGCGCTCGACATGCTGATCGCGGAGTGCTTCGACGGTGGCGCGTGTGACGAGGATCGACGCATCATCTCCTTCGCTACGAACGACGCGGTGGGCGAAAAAGAGCAGCGTGCCGACGAGCGCAAAGTGCAGCCCGGGGTGAAGCAGAAGCCGTTTCAACATGCGCGCAGCATATCAGCGCGCCCTCGGGCGAGAAGCGGCGGTCGGTCGAGATCCGTTCAGAGCACTCGAATGCCGAATTCTTCGCGGATGGCACCGAGGGGTCGGGCCATGAATGCGTCGTGTCCGTCGAACGGCCACTTCTTTTTCATGTCTCGACTTCGCATGAAAACGTCGAACAGCTTCGGGGTGGCTTTGATCGATCCGAGCAGAGTCCTCATGTAGCCGGTTTCTTCGAAAACTGCCTTGGCTTCGGGAACCTTGGTGTACTCGACGTACCTCTGGATGCTCACGTCGGTGCCAAAGACCGTCCATGTGTCCACGAGCGCTTCGTTTTCGATGCTGTTGTCACACCCGAAAACGACGTGGCAAATGTCGTGTTTCGCGAACAGGTCGACGGCTTCTGGCGACGACATGTCTTTGGCCTCTTTCAAATTCTGGAACACCGAGTGGAACTCCGCCAGGCCTTCGGCGAGTGTCATCGACGTATCCTGCTTCTGAAACTCGAATCGTTTTTCGTTGTCGGTGGACACGAGGCGGTTGTGCAGCCACTTGACCCCCAACATGGTGCCGACGCCGAGACCAACGAGCGCACCGATGCCCGTTCCGATTCCGAGCCCGGCCGCGAGCGCCGCGAAACCGGCGGTGACGCCCGTCGTGATGAGCCCCGCCGTCGAACACGCCGCGACCGTGCTGACTGGAATCTTCGCCGCTTCCATCTTGGCGCTCATCCGAGCGCCGATTTCCTCGAGCTCCTGTTCGCTGGCGTCGTCGGTCGCGGCCTTTCGTGTCACCTCGACGTACTCTCGCAGCACGGCGACCTGTTCGGCGTTGATCCCGAGGGCTCGGGCGACTTCGTCCAGCGCGCGCTCCTCCTCTGGAACTACCTGTTCGTCCGCGTAGGCGAGGGCCAGGCAGTCGGTGTAGAGCGTGAATTTGAGGTCTGCGGTCCTGAGTCGGGTGAGCGCGCGTTCGGTCGCTTCCGCGCCGCCTTTCTCGGTGGCGGCGACGATATGCTCCGCTTGCTCGCTCGTGAGCTTGAGCAAGGAACACATCTCCCTCACGCGGCTCAACTCGGCGCCGGACACCACGTCGTCGGCCGCCGCCATGGAGCCGACGACCGTGGCGTAGGCGATGCGGTCCTCGATGGGAAAACTGGCTACGTCGTGCTTCGTATCGATCACGGTTCCGCCGAACGCTGGTTCAACCCTCGCGAGTATAGACTCAAACCGGGTTTCGGCTTGACCGAGGGCCCCACCGGACACACCCTCTCCGGCCTCCGGAGATCGCGTGGCCGCCAGAAAAAAGACCAAAAAACGCTCTCGGGCATCTTCGCCCCCCCCGGAGAGCTCCGACGACGGCGAGTCCACCGACGATTCCGATGGGGATCTGGATGACGAGGCGTTGGCCGAGCAGGCGGTAGTCGACGCCACGGGGGAGGTAGTGCCGGCGAGCACGCCCGCCAAGGTCGGCGGTGGGAAATCGCTGGCGCGCATGGACGCGCTTCAGGCGTACATGAACCAGGTGCAGAAGCATCCGCTCTTGACGCCGGAGGAGGAAAAGGAGCTGGCCGTCAGCTATGCGGAGACCGGTGACGTGGACGCCGCGGCCAAGCTCGTGACGTCGAACCTTCGACTCGTCGTCAAGATCGCGTACGAGTACCGGCGCGCCTATCGCAACATGATGGACCTCGTCCAAGAGGGAAACATCGGTCTCATGCAGGCGATCAAACGGTACGACCCCTACCGGGGAGTGAAAGTATCGTCGTATTCCGCCTACTGGATTCGCGCATACATGCTGCGCTTCATCCTCAACAACTGGCGCTTGGTGAAGATTGGGACGACCCAGGCCCAGCGCAAGCTGTTTTTCAATCTCAACAAGGAGAAGGCGAAGTTGACGGCGATGGGCATCGAGCCCACCGACGCCGAAATCGCCAAACGTCTCAAGGTCGAAGAAAGAGAAGTCGTCGAAATGGATCGTCGGTTGTCGCGCGGCGACGCATCGTTGGATGTGCCCGTCGGGGACGCCGAAGGACGCCAGACCACGAGACTGGAGCTCTTGCCGTCCACCGGCGCTGCGCCAGACGCCGTCGCGGAACAACGCGAAATCGCCGAAATCGTCCGCGAGCGGCTCGACGTATTCCGTGAAACCCTCGAGGGCAAGGAGCTCATCATTTTCGACAAACGCGTCGTGGCCGACGAGCCGCTCACCTTGCAGGAGCTCGGCAACGAGTTCGGTGTGTCCCGAGAACGCGTGCGACAGCTAGAAGCGCGGATGACCAAGAGGCTGCGCGAGTTCTTGCGGGAGACGCTCGGTGACGCGGTCGAAGTCGGCGGATAGTCGAGCGTTCGGGGCCCGGTGAGCCAGGGCAAGCTCCACGTCGTCGCGACGCCCATCGGCAACCTCGGGGACATCACCGAGCGAGCCGCGCAAACCCTGGCCAAGGTCGCCGGCATCGCTGCGGAGGACACCCGGCGCACGCGCGAGCTCCTGACGCATCTCGGCATCCGCGGGGTCAAGCTCACCGCGATCGACGCCCACGCATCCGAGAGCGCCATCGATCGATTGTTGGATAGAATGCTCGAAGGCGAGGATTTAGCCTGCGTCACCGACGCCGGCACTCCGTCGGTGAGCGATCCGGGGACGGACTTGGTTCGCCGCGCGATCGCTCGTGGGATCGAGGTGGTCGCCGTGCCCGGACCAAGCGCCGTAACCGCCGCGATCGCCGTGAGCGGTCTCGTGGACGGGCCCTTCCTTTTTCTGGGCTTCCTCCCGCGCCGGGGAAAAAAGCGCGACCTTTCGCTCGAGCGTGTCGCCGAGACCGCGGAGCCGGTGATCGTCTTCGAAGCGGCCAACCGCACTCGACGCACGCTCGAGGACCTCGCCAAGCGATCGCCTCGGCGCGAGGTCGCCGTGTGTCGCGAGATGACGAAGCGCTACGAGCAGACCATCCGCGGCACGCTCGAGAAGCTCGCCGTCGATGAAGAGCCGTATCGCGGTGAAGTCACCATCATCCTCGGACCAATCGAGCACGTTTTGGAGGAGCTCGACGACGACGCCATCGACGAGGAAATCGCTAGCCGTCTCGATGCGGGAGCAACGCCGAAGGAGCTCGCGGCGGAGCTCGCGGAAAGGACGGGTCGCCCGAAGCGCATTTTTTACAATCGCGCCCAAAAGTTGCGAGCGGGCGGCGACTGACGTTCGCAACCAATTTGCTCGGGGTCGGCGTCGACGCTAGTCTCGGGGGATGAGGCTGTGTTTGCTTTGTGCCGCAGCGCTGCCGCTGCTCGTGGGATGCTCGGACACCGCCGAACGCCCACCTCCGGTCGAAGCTTTCGGTTCCCGTCCGCCGGGGGCCACCGGAGGTGGAGGCCCGTCGGGTACGGGGGGCGACGCGGGTCCGACAGATAGTGGGCTGACCGAGCCTCTGGACATCACCGGCTCCGTCGTCGCGCTCAACTCGGATGAGCTCGTCGTCGGCGTGCCGTTCGAGGGCCTGGCGGAGATTCGGGCCTCGGCGTTCGGCGGCGGCTTCGTTCAGACCGACTTCGATCCCAACATGTCGTCGACCTTCAGCCTTACTGGAGTCAGCTCGGACGCCCCGTGGCTCGCGGCCAATCCGACGACGGTCATTCAAGAAGAAATGTGCGGGATCCGCCGACCCGATACCTCGGATCCGGCCGCGGTCGACGCCGTGGTGGTTCAGCGTGGCGTCGTGGATACCGCCATCGCGTCGCTCCTCACGGCGGAAACCATCGACCCGAACAAGGCTCAGGTGTTTCTGTTTTTCGATGACGGCGCGACCGGGCTGGACGGAGTCTCGGTGACGGCTCCCACGGGAGCGACCGTCGCGTACAACGTCGCGCAGAATTGGTCGTCGACCGAAACGACCACGGATGTTTCGGGGCGAGCGGTGATCTTCAACGTGGACGCCATCGACGAGTTTCCAGGAGGCACCCGCACCATCGAGTTCGCTTTCGGCGGCGTGACGCAGACGACGGACATTCTGCTTGCGCAGGACTGCGTGACGATCGCGCGGTTCGTGATCGTCACGAACTAGTGAGCTAATGTCGCGTCTTCGAGTCGCGAACGAATGCGGGCGCTATTGGCAAGCGCCGTCGACGCAATTACGTCCGGCTGAGCACGCGTTGCCGCATCGGCCACAATTTTCGTCGTCGGCGTCCAGGTCGCGGCAACCGTCGGGAGTTTGACAGCAGGTCTCGCCGCTTCCGCACGCCGACCCGCCATTGCAACTGCATTCGATTGCGCCGCCTCGATCGACGCACGCCTCTCCTGGGCGGCAGTCGGCTCCCCCACAAGCACACGGGCCGAGGTTCGATGTGCAAACCGCCTCGGTGTCCCCGCACCGCGGGCTGAGGCCACAGACACAGTGCCCGCTCTCACAAACGAACCCGGCTCCGAAACCTTGCTGCGTGCAGTCGTTTCCGCATGCGCCGCAGTTACGCCGATCATCGAAAGCCACGCACGAGCCGCCGCAGGACTGCTCTCCCGGGGGGCACGCGTTCATGCCGCCACTGCCACCGCCAGTGCCCGCCGCGCCGCCGGTCGCGTCGTTGCCACCGGTGCCACCGGTGCCGCCGGTGCCGCCGCTCGATGTGCCCGCGTCGCGCGGCTCCCCGAAGTCGAAGCTGTTGAAGCCGTTGGTGCAGCCCAGCATCATGACGAGGCTCGACGCTCCGAGGACGATCCTCGAAACCCTAAGAGGCAAGAGGCGGGTCGGGCTCACGAGCAAGCTCCTCCCGAGCAGCTCGTGCTCGACGGACATTCACGACCGCAGGCACCACAGTTCGAATCGTCGCTCTCGAGATCGATGCAACCACTGGGCGACTCGCAGCACGTCTCACCCGCTCCGCAAGGTGCGCGGCCTCCGCAAGTGCAAACCGTGTCGACGCCCATTCTTTCGCAGACCTCTCCCGGATTGCATGAGCTCCCCGCGCAAGAGCAAACGCCGCGTGAGCACGTGCCGGTGACCGTGCCGCACTGCACGTTGCTGTCGCACCCGCACACGCGGCCGGCACAGACGAGCCCGACGGCGCCGAGCTGGGTGCAGTCGTTGTCGCAGCTGCCGCACTGTTGGTCGCCATCGAGCGCTCCGCAGGGACCCATTCCGGCGCTGCCACCGGTTCCGGCGCCAGCGAGGCCACCGGACCCAGCCGCGCCGGTAGCGCCGCTCGTGCCAGCGGATCCGCCAGTGCCGCCGCTGCCTGGCGCGCCGCCCGTCGTCGAGCCCCCAGCTCCCGAGCCGGCGGCAGCCGCGGCTCCGTCTTCGAAGTCGAAGCTGTCGAAGTCCGCGTCGCAGGCGGTGCCCAGCCCCAAGACGCCGCTTGCGGCCAACACCGCCACGAATCCGTCCGCCGCCCGCATCAGAATTTCCCGGACACCATGACTGAACCCGGCCCGATGCCCACGACGGTTTTCTTTTTGCTAGCGACTTCCTTGCTACTCGACCCGGTCGTGAACAAGAGCGCGAGGCCAGCGCCGAGCCCGGCGGCGCCAACGACCAGCGATACGTTGGCCGCAGTCTGAAACCGTTTGCCTTGGTCGGCGTCGCTCTGAAGAGACGGGTCACAAGCGATTCGAGTCGGGCACGCTTTCTCGAGGTCGTCGAACTTGTTGTTGCTCAGAAAACCCAGCACGCCAAAACCGGCGAGGCCGGCGAGGCCGACGCCCCCGGTCACATACGCCCAGGTTCTCGGTGTCGCCGTGGAACTGTCGAACGACGCCGTTTCGGTGGGCGCGGTTTCGGTCGGCGTGCTTGGCAGAACTTCCGGCGCTGGTGGACTGAGCTCGATTGTGGCGCTGCCACCGGCGACGAGCGTGAGCTCTTTTCGGGATTCCTTGCCATCGGCAGTAGTCAGGACGGCGACGAGAGCCCCGGGCAGCCGCAGGAGTTGTTGGCCCCACTGTTCACTCGGGAGCGATTCGTCGCCGAGCTTCACGGTCGCGCCGGCGCCGGCTCCCGTGACCTTGACGGTGACGACGGCGAGTTTCTTCTTCACTTCCTCGAGCTCGGTTCGCGCGCTCTCCGCCGTCTTTTGATACTTCGGTTGCTCCTTCGCTGCTTCGAGCGACTCGGCTTGCACTTTCTCGTACTCCGCAATGGCGTCGAAGTGACGTCCGAGCTCGGCCAGAGTACGCGCGACCATCAAGTGAGAGTTCGGGCTCGCGAATGTCGCGTAGGACTCTTGGAAGCCCGCGAGCGCCTCGTCGAACTTCCTGGCGTCGAATTTCTTTTTTGCCTTGCGGTATTGCTTGAGGGCCTTTTCCTTGACCTTCTTCGAGACTTTGGGGGCTTCCTGCGCAAACGCCGGCCCGGGAGCGCTCACGGCCAGGCCTGCCAATGCACCGAATACGACTGCCGCGGCCCAAGCTCTTTTCATTCGCATCGGGCCCATCGTAGCGCCTCGGTGCCGGCGACAAAAAGCTCGTTTCGCCTGCGCCGACTTTCCTGCCGGATTCCTGCGCGGACGGCCTCGGTGGTCAGAGGTCGTCCGGCGTGAAACGCGGTTTTGGTCGGGGTCGGCGCTTCTTTTTCTTCTTCCGCCGGACCGTCCGTCGAGGCTCCACTTTGGGTTCCGGCTCGGCTTTTTCCGCGGCGTCGGGTTCGGGCTCGGCATCCGCATCGGCGCCGGCATCGACCGGTGCAACATCGATGGCGGAAGCGTCAGCGCGGTCGGCGTGGCTCACTGCCGACGGCTCCGGAGGTGGAGTCGGCGCCGCCTCGGCGGAGGATGCGGCAGACGCCGCCAGCTCGGCCACGGGCGCGTCGGTCTGAGGAATCTCGTCGTCGGACCGCGTCGCGGCGATCACGACCGCGACCCCCAAGAGCAGGAGCATCACTCCGAGCACCGACACGACCACGATCTTCCCTCGCCGTTTCCGTTCCTCGCGGGGAACGCGGGCAGCAGCGCGGGCGCCGACGTCGGCCGGGGCGATGCCACCGTCGATGATCGGCGGCGCGCGCAGCGACGGATCGGGGGGCGCTTCGTCTGGGATGCGTTCGTCGACGTCGTGGGCGCTGCCACGGTCCTGCAACGCTTGCACCCAAGCGTTGACTTCGGCGGGCTCACCTGGCGCCCTCGCTTCGCCCGCCGGCGCTTCGGCTGGCGGGACCGGCGGCGTTCCGGGTGGCGGCTCCGGCGGCCCTGGTTCCCCAGGTTGGGGAGGAGGTGGTTCCGCCGCTCCGGGTGGTCGTGGCGGCGAGGCCACCACGGCGTGCGGTGTCGCCGTGGTTTCCGTCCCCGTGGCGCTCGGTAAAGTGTTGGCTTCCGCTGTCGGAAATCCCGGCGGGACGGGGATGGCCCCCGGCGGTTGGGGGGCCTGGAAAGCAGGCGGTGGCGGAATGTCGGCTGGAGGATTCGTCGGGGCCGCCACGCCTGGGGGGTCTTCGGCCGGGCCAATCTCCTTGATCGAAACCGCTTCGACGCTTATCGGCGCCTCTTCGTCCACTGGAGGTGCTCCGACGCTCGGCTTCGTGCCCGCCTCATCTTCGGGGAACCCAATCCGAGCCGGCGGGGGGATCCCCAACAGTGTGGCTTTGGGCGAGCGACCCTTGGGAGGTGGCGGCGGAGGTGGCGGTGGCGGGGCGGCTTTCGTCGCAGTTGGCGCCGGGGGGACCGGCAGGGGGGCAGCGGGAGCCGGCGGAGCGACTGGCGGTGGCGGTGCCGTGGCGACCGCAACATCCCTTGTCCCGAGCGGTGTTGCCATGGGGGGAGGCGTTCGTTTCCGGCCCGGTTCCTTGGGAGGGATGTGCGACTTGAACCGCGAGCTCAATGGAACCGTGTCGACACCAGTGGCTCGCTCGAGCGCCTTTCGCCGCGGCGACAGCGAGTAGGCGGCGAGCTTCTTGACGAGCTCGGCTGTGTCGTCCCACGTGCCGACATCGGCGCTTTCGATTGCGGAGATCATTTCCTTGGCGTTCTGGAACCGCGCCTCCTTGGCGCGGTCGAGTGCCTTGGCGACTAGGTCGACCAACGATGACGGAAGGCCGTCCCCGGTCGCCGATGGAATCGTGTCGAGGCGCGCGATGGGAGCATCGAGTACTTTTCTTGCGATCCCGTCGTAGTTGACGCCGACGAAGAGCCGCCGATTCGAGAGCATCTCCCACAGCATCACGCCAGCGGCGAAGAGGTCCGTGCGGTGGTCGACTTCGCCGTCGGCTTGCATGAGCTCCGGGGCGGCATAGCTCGCGCGCTCCGGATGTCGTCCGTAGGTCTGATTGCTCGACAGCACCCCGGCGATGCCGACGTCGATGAGGCGCACGCTCCCGTCGCTGCCTACGAACACGCAGTCCGGGCTCAATCCGCCGAGCGCGGGCCTGCCGGCTTCGTCGTCCTCTTCCACGTGTGCATGGACGGCGGCGAGGCCCTCGAGAAAATCCACCGCAATTCTCAGAGCGACCTTGTGTGGAATCGGTGCCCGTTTGAGCCCGGCTTGTCGCATGAGAGAACGCAAGGGCTCGCCATCGACGTAGTCCGAAACGATCCCGACTTCCCCGTCACCGACGACGACGTCGAGCGTTGGCGCCACCTCGGCGTGCTCGATCTCCATGGCCCACCAGGCGGCTTCACAGATGTGATCGACGACGTCTTCTTCCGCGGCGCGGGTCCCAATCCGTCGAATTGTCGCTGGCAGGCCTTCTCCAGCGCCGGACCCGGTTTTCGCCGCCCAAAGCGGGCCGACGTAACTCTTGGCGATCTCGCAGATGAACTCGTATCTACCGAGTTGTTTCCTGATCCCGCCGGGCCCTGCCACACCGTTATGCTTTGCGGCTCTCGAACCTCAGTGCAAGCACGGAGCGTCTTCTGTAAGTGAGCCCCAGCCCACAATCGGGCCTTTTATGGGCAAATTCCGCTATTGAGCTCAGCCATCTTCGCGGTCTTCGCGACAAAGCATGAAGTAGTTTTCGGTTTCTTTTCCGCCCCGGACGGCCTTTCCGACCGAAACGTGCTCGGAGATGCCCCGCATGTAGTCCTTCATTCCCGCGTACACGAAACGGCCGAGCTTGGCTTTGTTCGAAATGATCTCCGGCCAAGCGTCGACCTTCTTGGGTGGAGCTCGCGTGTAGTCGATCAAGTACGGACTGATCCTCGTGGGGTCGTTTTCTTCGCTTGCGTGGGCGACGTAGTAGCCGGGCCCGGTGATCCAGGCGTTGTCCTGGTGATTGTACCCGTACAGATCGTCCGAGTCGTCGTCCGCTCGACAGAACCGTTTCTGGAAGAAGTTGTACGCCGGAAGCGAGTTCTTCCCGTGATGAATGACTTCGACGAGCGGGTCTATACTCGAAGGCACGAAAAAGTCGGCGTCCACCTCGTTGACGTCTTCGAA
Organism: Polyangiaceae bacterium; assembly: GCA_029261965.1. Classification (GTDB taxonomy): domain Bacteria; phylum Myxococcota_A; class Polyangia; order Polyangiales; family Polyangiaceae; genus JAJDAH01. The sequence goes on along the minus strand of JAJDAH010000477.1, from coordinate 79,370 downwards.
CAGCGACCAGAGCCGGATCATGGTGGCCTTGCTCATGCCGCGCACGGCGGCGAGTCGCCCCTTCGGGCTCATCGCATCGAGCGCCTCGGTGATTCGTTCGACCTTGCGGTCGTCGTCGTGGCCCAACAGAAGGGTGTCTAGAATCGTCACGGCCGGCACTATAGCCAGCGGAGCGGCCGGTGGCTTCCCAGCTAGATGCCGACGGGTTTTCCTGCAGCGACTTCGGGCAGATACACGACCGTATCGAAGCTCGCTTTCTCTTTGTCCAAGACTCCGGTGGATGCTGCCAGATCGTACGCGAGGCCCCACTCGACCTCCTTGGCGGCAGTGACGAAGAACGTCTTCGACTGTTTGCACCCGGCGGCCTTGCGCTCGATCGTGTCGCCGGTCGTCGTGAGGTCCGGCCCGGCCATGCCCTTCGTCTTCTTGCGCGCGGTGCCGCCGCTGATGTTCCAAACGGCGGTGCTGTAGTCGGCCAGAATTTTCGCGATGACACTGCACTTGGCCGGCGAGCTCACCTTGGCTTTCGGAGTGAACTCGAGCTGGCCGGGATACTCGTTGCGGGTGCTCGTCGTGATGAGGAGCTTCGTGGCGCCATTGCCGTACAGCACATCCATCGCCAGCTCGACGGTGGCGAGGGTTGCTTTCCGATCGATCGAGACTTTGACCTCCTTGCCGTCGATGTGTTCCTTCGCCTCTTCGATCGCTTTGGTGAGTTGCTGCTTGCCGTCAGGCTTGCTCACCATCACTTCGTTGAATCGCACTTTGACGCTGTTCTCGCCCACCAAGATTGGCGGCGGCCCGGTCGGCTTGGGCGGAGGCTTGCTCGGTGGTGGTTTGACCGTGTCCGAAGGCGGGGGATCGAACGGGTTCTTCTTCGTCGGTGCGTCGTCGCACCCAGCAACAAAAATGAGAGCCAGCCCGGGCAGCAACCATCGAAACGTCATCGCCGGCGAGTCTCTCGACTTTTTTGCGCGATGGGTAGCCCCAGCGACAGCGCCGGGAAAAAGCCTCGAGGCGTGCGCTAGAGTGCCCGCCGAGCCGACTAGCGAAGGTTTTCGCAGATGGGCTCGGTGCCCGAGAGGATGATCTCGTTGGCGCAAAGTCCGGTGTTTGCTCCCGCGGCTTTCTGGCAGATGGTGCTCAGGCAGTCGGCGTCGAAGGTGCAAGTGGCACCCAGTCTGCCCCGCGAAATGCAGACGCGCTCGCCGGGCAACCCTTCGCAAGCGAGATCTTCGAGGCAAGGAACGTCTGGCGAGCAGGACTCACCAGGATTCTGCCGCGCGATGCAGTTCATCCCGTTGCAATAAAAGCCCACGTCGCAGATTTGATTGCTCTCGGTGCATCGCAGTCCGCCGCCAACGACGTCCGCGACGATGCACACGCCGGTGAGCTCGCCCGTGGGAATTTTGCACCGCAAGCTACCGTTACAGTCGGTGTCTTCGTCGCAGCGTCCACCTTCCATCGCCGCGGTCTGCTCGATGAACTCACAGGCGCCATCACCGTCGAGAACGACGGCCACTTCGGCCGGGGTCAGGCGAGCGTCCGCGTACGCTTTTTCGACCGCGGCGATGCACGCTTCCGCGGTCGACGGGTCGTAGTCCGCGGGAATCAGCGAGAGGCAGAATGCGCTTTGGGTTTCGACGCACGCCTCGGTGCTCTCGGCTAGGCACGAGCTCGTGACCCGTTCGACGCAGGCAACCTTCGCCCACTCGCCGCAGGTGAACGCAGGATCCTCGAACGGATCCTCGGGGACCATCGTGCCCGGCCCCTTTTGGGTACCACCGGAACAAGCGACGGAAACCCACGCGAGCAGAAGTAGGGGCGGAAAAATCGGGTATCGCATCATCGGCCTGGAGGTTTGACGATAGCGCAACGATTCGCATTCGGCACAAAAGACCGTTCGCCGTTTGGCTCCCGCTCCGGCTCCCGCTAACAAGGAAGCTATCGCATGAAACGTCGCGAGTTTCTTTCGGTCTTGGCCGCCGCTTCGGTCGCCTCACCGCCCGCCGGGGGGGCGACCCCAGAGTCGGGGGACCTGGAGCGGCTCGACCTCGTGCTCGATGGCGATGCGAAGATCGCGCGTCGAAGCCTGGTTTTGGTCCCGAAGCACGTTCCCGCGGGGTCGAAGCTTCCACTTTTGGTACTTCTGCACGGCCTCGGCGAAACCGGCAACGAGGAGCTCGGGATCCGCGCCTGGGCAGACCTCTATGGCTTGGTCCGAGCGTACGAGCGCCTCCGCCGGCCCCCAGTCGAGCGCACTCTGAAGCGCCACAAATACCTCACCGACGCGCGGGCTCGCGAACTCGACGAGCAGCTTCGGCGCCAGCCGCTCCGTGGGCTCGTTTTCGCGTGCCCGGTGACTCCCAACCCCAGCCGTCTCGGACCTGCTCCTCGGATCCTCGACAGCTACGCCGATTGGATCGAAAATGCGCTCCTGCCGGCAGTGCGTCAGAAGGCTCCCGTATTGTCTGGGCCGGAGAACACTGGGCTCGACGGATGCTCCCTGGGTGGGTACGTGGGTGCGGAGGTGTTCGTGCGGAAGCCAGAGCTTTTTGGATCCTTCGGGGGAGTTCAGTCTGCCTTCGGCGTGGGCTCCGCCGCCCGCTATGCCGAGCGCATCGCTCGTGCGATCGAGATCGCGGGGCCCCGGCCCATACACGTCGAGACCTCGACTGAGGACCCGTTTCGCCGAGCCAACGAATTGCTCTCGAAGCGCCTCAGCGCTCTCGGGGTGCCGAACGAGCTGGTGGTCCCGCCCGGTCCGCACAATCAACCTTGGCTGAAGGAGGTGGGCTCGCTCGAGATGCTTCTGTGGCACGATCGCCAACTCGGTCGAGGCCTTCGATGACGAGCCGACTGGTCGAACGCTGGCAGCAGGTCACGAGCGTAGATGCGGCGAAAGTCGCCATCGACGACGACCACGAAAGCGTGAGCTTCGAGACGCTCGGTGCTCGGGCGAGCGCGGTGTCCGCCGCGCTCCGCGGGCGCGGCCTGGAGGGGCAACGGGTGGCCATGCTGGTCACACAGAGCTCGGGGTGGGTCGAGGCGTTCTTCGGGACCGTGTTGTCTGGAGCCGTAGTCGTTCCCTTGAGCCCGTTGCACCCGGAAGCAGAGCAGCGTTGGTTCGTCGAAAACTCGCGGTCGAAGGCGATCATCGTCTCCCGCGACCTAGAACGTCGCGTGAGTGGCTACGCCGGCGACCGACCCGTGCTCGAGATCGAAGAGCTGCGGCAGTTCCCGACAGCGCACGTTTCTCCTGGAAGCGACGACGACACCGCGGTGATCCTCTACACGAGCGGGACCACGGGGAAACCCAAAGGCGCGCTCATCACCCACGCAAACCTCGCCGAACTCGCCCGGCTCGTCGCCAGCGCCTGGCAGTGGAGCCCCGACGATGTGCTGTTGCATTCGCTGCCCCTTCATCATCTCCACGGTCTGGGGATTTCGCTGTTCGTTTCGCTGTTGGCGGGCGGTCGGACCCGCATGATTCAGAAGTTCGATGCGCCGAGAATGTGGGACCTGATGGCCGAGGCGACGGTATTGATGGGTGTGCCGACGATGCACAAGAAGCTCCTGGATGCGTTGGACACGGCGGAAGCGGCGGACCGCGATCGGTGGCAGAAAAATGCCGGCGGTCTCAGGTTGGTGACGAGCGGGTCGGCGGCGTTGCCGTCGACCGTCGGGGAGCGATGGCGGGAGCTGACCGGCGCGTACCCGCTGGAACGGTTCGGCATGACCGAGATCGGCGTAGGAATGACGAATCCGGTTTCGGGTAAACGTGTGCCCGGCACTTGCGGCCCACCGCTACCGGGAATGGACATTCGTGTCGTCCGCGAAGACGGCGACGATGCGGCGCCCGGGGAGCCTGGTGAGATCTGGATTCGCGGGCCGAGTGTCTTCAAAGGCTACGACGGCCAACAGGACGTGACGCGCCGGTCATTCACCGACGGTTGGTTCCGCTCGGGGGATACGGCCACTTGGACAGAGGACGGCTACGTCAAGATCCTCGGTCGTACCTCGGTCGACATCCTCAAGAGTGGTGGCTACAAGCTCAGCGCGCTCGAGATCGAAGAAGTGCTTCGAGAGCACTCCGCGGTCAACGATGTCGCCGTGGTCGGCGTGCCCGACGAAACCTGGGGCGAGATCGCCGTCGCCGCGGTCATTTCCCGAGCGGGTCGCGAATCCGAAGTGGAGGAGGCGCCGCTTCGCCAATGGGCCAAGCAGCACATCGCCGCGTACAAGGTTCCCAAGCGAGTCCTGCTCTTCGAGGACTTTCCGCGCAATCCCGTTGGCAAAGTGATCAAGCCGGAGCTCGTCAAACTAGTTCGCCGGCGACTCGAGACAGCCGGCTATTAGCGCCGTTCGAGACGGAAGACGCCGAGCGAAACGGGGTTTGCGACGTAGCGGGAGTCCAACATGCTCGGGATCGACGGCAGCTGGTGTTGCTCTACCGGGACCCATCGATAGGCGTTCTCCATCGCCGAACAGGCTTCTCGGCCCGAGCTCGTGTCACAGAGCGACGAGCGGTAGTAGTACACGCTGCCGGTCAGACGTTCGGGATTGGGAGGGTCGTCGGGGGTGAACGGCAGTGCGACCGATCCCCCAGCGAAGCCTTGTCCGTACAGCGGGAGTCGCAAGATGTCCCAGCCGGCGCCTCGCTCGGGTTCCTTCTCGACCCTCCAGAGGTACAAGACGGTCGAGCCGCGCGGCAGGCGGCTACGCCACTCGAAAGCCAAGTCTTGTTCTCGAACGTCGGTGGGCATCCAGGGACCAACGCCAGGAGACGTCGCGAGCACGGCACCGATGGCCATCGTGCTGCCCGCTGTCGCCGGCCAACGGTGTCGGTGATCGAATGCGCGGGCAAACCATCCGGCGACCATCGCCACCATGACCGCGGCGGGCAGGCGGAAGTAGGCCGCGTGAATCCATTCGTTCTGATTCGCCAACACGTCGGCAAAGGCGACGACGCCGAGCACGAACGCGCCAAGGCCGAGGGGGATCGTCGCCTTGGGCCGTTCGCGGATGACCGTGACGAGAGCCAAGAGTCCCATCGCTGTCCACGCTTTCGGATCGGCCCAGAGTGCACTCAACGATCGCAGCTGCGGGCCGCTCGGCGTCCACTGTTGTCCGAGCGGCCCTGTGACGACCTCGTACAGGGCGCCTCCGGTCGTGAGGCCCACGACAGCACCGATGCCCAAACCGGCAGCTACCGTGTTCTTCAGGCGTGTTTTGAGTCGCCCTCGGGTGACTAGCAGGACAGCGGGTGTCGTCGCCGCGGCGATCCAACACACGGGGTGTACGCGGGCAGCCTGCGCGATGAGCAACCCTGCAGAGACGACGGCGAGCCCCAGCTCGAGCGGCCGCGGCCGGCGCGCGCCGGTCATGAGCACGGCACACGCCAGGAACAAGAGTGCCGGTGTGATCCCGTAGTACGATTCGCTCTGGCTCACCCGCGCGAGCACGGGATCGAGCGCGACGAGTAAAGCCAGCGCCCCGGCGAACATGGGCGGAGCGCTGGCTCGGCGCGCGATGAGCCAGGTTGCAGGGGCCGCGCAGGCACCGAGGCCCGAGATGGCGAGGAGGACCGCGTGATCCGGGTCTGTGGCGGACCGAATCGCGATGAAGCTCGTGAGCTCGCGGAAACCGTCGCCATAGCCGCGCAGGTGGTCCAACTCCGCGTCGAGGGACAGCTCCACCCAAAGCGGGCCTTGGCCGTTCTGGTGGAAAAATCCCCACGGATGAATCAACCGTCGCAAGATCCACGTGCCGAGCCACAGCGCCGCGACGAGCGCCCCTTCGGCGAGCGCACGTTTGGTGCCGCCGCGTCGGCACCGGAGCGCGCAAGTAGCGACCATGGCGGTGAGACCAGCGAACAAGAGCCAGGGCGTCGCTGGGGTCGGGTCGCGGGGGCCCGAGAGCGCGCGGGTCCCCGGACTGAGCTCTCCCTTGCTCATTGGCACGTCGGGGTTCGTTTCGGCGCAGGCGACGACGGCGTCGAGGGCGTCCCGCGCTTCGCGAGGCTCTCGATTCCAGTCGGTGAACTCGCCGACAGGGCTGATTCCGAGATCCCCTGCTCGTCGGAAGCCGCGCTCCTTGCTCCGCGTCACCTCGACCCGGAGCGGCGCGCCCCCAAGCGGCTCGACGACGATGACGACTCCCCCGGTCGGGCATGTGGCGTTGACCAGCTCGAGATCGCGGGTGGTGGGGCAGCTGGCGAGCCACGCCTTGGCGGCGTCCAAGCAATGCTTGCTGCCGTCGTCCGCGTGAGCGGGAACGGCGAGGACTCCCAGCGTCATCGCGAGCGTCAGACCAAGTCGTGCACCAATGGGGGACGCCATGCGCTGTGGGTTGAAGCAGGCTACCACTGCAGGCTCCAGACTGCAGTGCGAGTCATCGGCCGCCAAAGAAGACCGTGGTAGTCGATGCCCCAATCCGATCCCCCGAGCGGCACGTGCATTGCACAGGGTCGCTCCGAAAACGCGCTCAGGTCATCACCACGGCGCTCATCAGGAGAAGTGTATGGACACCGACAAGCTCATCGAGTCTCTCGCGCCCCTAGCCGTGAGTTACGGGCTTCGAATTCTCGGAGTACTCGTCCTGTTGTGGGTCGCCTCACGCATCGCCGCGTGGTTCGGGCGATTCTTGGCGTCGCGCCTCGAGAACCGTGGGGTCGAGGCCACGTTGGCCACCTTTCTCGGCAATCTGGTCAAGTATCTCGTTCTTGCAGCCGCGGTGCTCAGCTGCCTCGGCGTTTTCGGGGTCGAGACGACGTCATTCGCCGCTCTGATCGGCGCCGCCGGTTTTGCTGTCGGTCTCGCGTTCCAGGGCACGCTGTCGAACTTCTCGGCCGGCGTCATGCTCATCGTGTTCCGACCGTTCAAGGTGGGCGACGTCATCAACGCCGCCGGCCAGGTGGGCAAGGTGACGGACCTCGGTTTGTTCGTGACCGAGATAGACACGCCGGACAACCGTCGCATCATCGTGCCGAACAAAGAGGTGGCCAGCGGAGTGATCGAAAATGTCTCGTTTCACCCAACACGACGGGTCGACATCGACGTGGGTACCGGGTACTCGGCCGATCTGGAAAAGACGCGCGAAGTGCTCGAAACGGTCGCGAAGTCGCTGCCCGGTAGGCTCGCAGAGCCGGAGCCTCAAATCGTGCTCACAGGCCTCGGCGACTCGACTGTCGATTGGCAGATGCGAGTCTGGAGCCAGACCGGGGACTACGCTGTGGTGCGAGAAGCTGGGCTCGTGGCCGTGAAGAAGGCACTCGACGAGGCCGGTATCGACATTCCGTACCCGCAAATGGTCGTTCACAAGAACGCCGCTTAGGCTGGCTGCGCGTGCGAGCCGAGCCTCGGCTGGTCAAGCGCGCGCGATGACACCGAGCTCGTTGAGTAGGCGGCCGATCCGTCGGAACCCCTCGGCGCGTCCAAATTGTAGGAGGTGCCCTCCGTGCCACGCTTCCATGGGTGCCCCAAAATGCGTCGCCAGGCGTCGAGCGTGGGCAATGGGCGTAATCTGATCGGCTTTCGCGCCGATCACCAAGAGTTGCTTGGGACTCAGCAGGGGCTTTCGTCGAAGTGGACTGATGACCCGGTGAACGCGCTCGAGGCCCGCGTATTGCTCCGCGATCTGCTCGGGGGCGGAGCCGATGCGGCCCTGGTCGCGAGCGATGTCGGGGAACGAGCCGAGCGGGATGATTGGAATTCCGAAGGCGAGGTCGGGCACCACGGTTGCGGCGAGCGCCGTCGTATACCCACCAAGGCTCATCCCGAGGATACCGACGTCCGAGTGGCCGCGGTGACCGAGCCACTGCACGAAGTCCGAGAGGTCCGCCATGGCTTGGCGAAAGCCCTCGTTCGTCATGCGCGGATCAGCGCCGGGGAAGGGCGGAGCATTTCGTCTGGGGTTCGCTCTCACTCCGTGGAACGGCAGCACGAACAGCGCGACGTCGAGGCCGATCTTGTAGAACCAGCGGACCGGGAACGCTCGTTCCTCCATCCCGTAGTGCCCGCCGAGATACCCGTGCACACAGATCGCCACGGGTCGGGGCTCTCGGCCGCGGAACATGCGCGCCGCAGCGACGCGATTTTCCGGGCGATCGTATCGCTCAGCCATCCCGCCCAGGAAGGGCTGGTAGTCGCTCGACCAGGCCAGGTCGACTACCGACCCGCCGCTGGGCATCGCTCGGACCACGCGTTCGGACGGGGAAATCTCCCTCGGTGGGCGGAAGAAGTTTTCGGCTTTCGACGTCTCGTATTCTCGTGCCAAGAGGTCGAGCGCCTCGACGCGCTCTGAATGGCTGAGGGTTTCGGCTTGGCTCTTTCTCCGTCCACGCGAAGTCTGAACGAAGGCGGCGTGCGTCGCGACGCGGTCTACTGCAGCTGCGGCATTGCCCAGAACTCGCCGAGTAGCGCGTCTAATCATCGTGGCGCCTGTTTCACCCTTCTGGCGCGATTTTGGCGCGCGCACAGCGGGGGCTCTCGAGCACGACCGTGACGCCGCGATTGCTCGGCAAGAGCTGGTTCCAGAGCCTGGTGATGGATTCGTGTCCGGTGAATACGTCCACGTGTTTGTCCTTGATGCGGCTACCGCGGTCCTCGGCGACGAAGCACCCATCGTGAAACGACGTCTGCGTGGCGTCGCGTGGGAGGCCGTCGTACTCTGGGATGTACAGTGCGGTGCCCAAAGGGATGACGTCGGAGTCGACCGCGACGGTGAGCAACGGCGTGATCGCTCTGCCCGTGGCGCCTCGTCCCCACGGGAACTTGCTTCGGGGCAGCGCGTCGAAGCAGATCTTCTGATCTGTGCGCGGACAAATCTCGGCGCACTTGCAGTCGCGTTTCGCGAAGCTCACCGTCGTGCCGTCGGCGAGGGTTCCGCTCCCCTGCACGCAAAGGGTCTCGTAAAAACCCCGGGGCACGTCGCGGATCGTCTTGCACTTCGCGTTCTTGAGCGCGACGGGCTCTCCCTGATGGTCGCCCTCGCTCGGAAAATCGTAGTAGGTGTTGCGAAACTTCCCGAGCACTTTGCCTCGTAGCTGCGCCTTGCTCGGTTTGGACGGCGGGCGCGCTTGGATCGGACGGGGAGTTTTCACCCGCTCTCCTTGGCCGATGACCCGGGTTTGCCGAGGACGTTCGGTGCGCTCGGGCTCGGGTGGCGGCGGCGGCAGCTCAGAGGCAAAGTCGTCGGACTCACCCGGAAGCGGCTGTGCCATCCAACTGCTGCCCGCGGTGTGGCATGCAGCCAGTGCGAGCGCGGCGCCCAGAGTCATTCGTTTTCCGACGTTCTTCATTCGGTCTCGTCGTCTGTTTGCCTCAATTCGCGGACTCGATCCAGTGCGTCGGCCGGATCGCACTCGCCGCCCGAGTCGCGGGTGACCTGCTCACGCAGCTTTTCCGTGTGGGTCAGCCAGTGCTGGCGAATGTGCCCGGGCACGTCGAATTCCCGCAAGGTCTCGTCGAGGATCGTGAGTCGTCGCATGAACTGGCCGCCCATGATCGGGTGACTCGCGTGGGCTTCGGCGATGGGTCGCCCGGTGTATGCGATGTCTGCACCGAGGTGGCTTGCCGCGAACTCGTACTCCTTCGCCTTGATGCGCGCCCGATTCGCTTTTCGAAAAAAGAAACCGATCATGACGTCGTCGAAGACGCGGTCCACGAAGGCGTCGATGATCGGGCGAAGCGCTTGCTCCCCGCCCAGCTGTTCGAACATCGAAGTCTGCACCGGTCGAGACAACTTAACACTTGCGCAGGGCGATGCAGCACGCGGAGCGATGTCTCGGGCGTCCATCGCCCTCGCTTGGCAATCTGCATCAGCGGGAAACCTCACGACAGGGCTTTTTCGCAGCGTCGGGTCGGACGGAGGGCTAGACTTCTTCAGTGAGCGCGCGCTTACGTATGACCGTTCTCGGCGTTCTCGGCGTTCTCGCTCTCGGGAGCGCGGTCGGCTGCACTCAAATTCGCAATCAGCTCGAAGGCGAAGAGAGTCTCGCATCGATCCCCATTGCGGTACCGCCGGAGCTCGCGCCCGCAGAGAGCGAGGTCGAATCGACTCCGCGCGGCTACATCGTGATGGAAGTCGGGGGCGTCGCGCCGACCTCTCAGGGCAACGCTGTCGTGCTCAAGAACGAGGACGAGCAGGTCGGCGTGCCGATTTTCGTGGGTGGCACCGAAGCGTTGAGCATCGCCCTCAGGCTCAAAGGTCAGCGCTACGCACGGCCGCTGACTCACGACCTTTTGGACGAGATCCTGGGCAAGCTCGGTGGGAGCGTCATCAGCGCGAGGGTCGACCGGCTGCACGACGAGGTTTTCCATGGCAGCGTTTTGGTCCGACGCGGCGACAAGGTGTCGGTTGTCGATGCACGGCCATCGGATGCCATCGCATTGGCCATCGGCAACGCCGCCCCGATTCACGTTTCCCAAGATGTGGTCGATCGAGTGGGGGTCGACATTTCGAGGTTCGAATTGATGCGCCCGGACGAGCTCGAAGAAGCGAGCGACCGCGCGTTGCCTGCCGACGCCATCGAGCTCTGAGCTACGGTTTTTTTTTGCTCGGGCGTTCGGAAAAAAAGCGCTCAACTCTTCGTGCTAGATGCCGTACACGACGGAGGGGATGGGCGCACTCTGGCTCAAATATCGCGGTACTCGGTTTCCCATTCGACATGGTGAGACGACCCTGGGAAGGAGCCCGTACTGCTCGATCGTCGTGAGCAACAAGTTGGTCTCTCGCCAGCACGCTTCCATTCGTCTCGAGCGGGGCAGGTTGGAGATCAGCGACCTCGGCAGCAGCAACGGCACCTACGTGAACGACGAGAAGCTCCAAGCTCCGCAGCAGCTCGTCGCCAGAGACGTCATCCGCCTCGGCTCGGATCTCCTCGAGGTAGTCCCCGCGGAAAAAACCTCGCGCATCGACACCGAGCCCGAGGGCTATGTCGTGGACGATCTGGACGGCCCGAGCGTGACTGGTGTGCACCACGCGACGGTCGAGCTCGTCGAAGCCATGGTCTCGAGCGCGGTCGAGGCGGGCAGCGGTCCGGGCGCGGCGCCGACCGTGTGCAAGGGCATCGATCGAATCGTTCAAGGGCACACGAGCGGGCGAAGCCCCCTGACCGACGCACAGATCCTGAGACTGACGGCGGCCGTGGAGCACATCAACAGTTGGTTCGAGGAAGGATCGTTCGAGCCGTGGCGAGCGTCGACGCTTGGCGCGCTCCGCAAAAGCTGAACGAGCGCTAGAGCAGTGGCGATTGTTGACTTTGAGACAGACCACTAGTCCCTGGTTTTTCCAGCGTGTGGTCGAGCTCTGCTCCACCACACTAGGTTGCGAGCAAATCCACGAGCTCCTGGTGAATACGACCGTTGGACGCGACGACATCGCCCGTGCCGACGTCGGCGAGCCCGCCCCGAAGGTTGCTCAGTCGTCCACCCGCCGCCAGGACCACGGCCGCGCCGGCGGCGAGGTCCCACGCGTTGAGCCCCCGTTCCCAATACCCAGCGTAGGTCCCGTCGCCGACGAGGCAGAGGTCGATGGCGGCGGAGCCACATCGCCGGACTGCGCGACATTTTTTTTTCACCGCGATGAACGAGTCGAAGTTGTTGCCAGGAGCGAGGTCGCGGTTTCGGTACGGAAACCCCGTTGCCAACAAGGCGTTGCCCAGCTCTTCGGTGTCACTCACGCCGCATGTTTCGGTGTTTCTGAGGGCCCTGCCGCCGCTCCATCCCGCCCACGTGGTTTCGAGCGCCGGGGCGACCACCGCGCCCACTAGCGGCTGGCGGTCGACCATCAGACCGATGCTGACGGCGAAGAACGGGTGCCCGTGAACGAAGTTGGTCGTGCCGTCCAGGGGGTCGCAGCACCAGGTGGGGCTGTCGTCGAGCGGCGCCCCACCGCTCTCCTCCGCCAGAATGCAAATGTCCGGCGTGCGTCGGGCGAGTCGGTTGCGGATTAGCTTTTCGCTCTCGAGATCGAACTTGGTGAGTAAGTCCGTCTGCCCCTTCTTCGAGACTTCGAATCGTGTTCGCCAACCGGCGTGTACGAGCGCGGCGGCCTCGCTCGCCACTTCTAGCGCGACTCTTGCAAGCTCTTCGGGCGGCTTCACGCTGTCTCTGCCGGCTTCACGCTGTCAGCCGGCTTCATCCCTGCTAGCCGGCTTCATCCCTGCTAGCCGGCTTTGCCGCAGCACTTCTTGTACTTTTTGCCGCTTCCGCACGAGCACGGGTCGTTCCGTCCGATGCGAGGCGTATCTCGCACGACGGGGTCGCTGCCGATCTGTTTTCCGTCGACGAAAAACCATCGGCCCTTGTCGCGCTTGAACTCGGCCCGCTCGTGGTGCGTCTGAACCAATCCGCGAACGCCGAACTTCGCGATGAACTCGACCTCGCCGCTGTCGTCGTCCTTTCCGCCGGCTTGGGTGTCGACGATTTCGAGACCCTTCCACTCTGAGCTCTTCGACCACGCCTCGACGCCCTTGCGGTCGATCTCGCTCACCGTGCTCGGGTGGTGCGTTTTCATGATGTAGTCGACGTTGCCGAGCACGAAGGCGCAGTACCGAGACCGCATCAGTTGCTCGGCGGTCTCGGGCTTCTTCTTGCCGGCGACGAACGGCCCGCAGCAGTCGGCAGTTTTGGCCCCGCTCTCGCACGGGCAATCTTCGGGGACCGACTTCTTTTCGACGGCGGGTGTGGAATTTGGGTCTGCGGTCATTCGAGTGCCTCGACGAGCTTCGAGTGGATGCCACCGAACGCCCCGTTCGACAATAGGGCGATGGTGTCGCCGGGCGCAGCAGCTTTCACCAGATGCTCGACGATGGTGTCGACCGAAGGGAAATTGTGGGCTTCGGTGCCAGCGGCTCGCAGCTCCTCCACGAGGCGGCTCGTATCGAGCCGTTCGTCATCGGCGAGCCCCGAGCGACCCAGCGGCGCGAGCAGGACGGCGTCAGCGGCGCCAAAGCTCGACGTGTACTCGGCTTGGTGCAGGTTTCGGCACGCAGTGGCGCTCCGAGGTTCGAAGACCGCAAACAGCTTTCCGCCCGGGTGGCGCGAGCGGAAGGCGCCGAGCGTTTCGCGAACAGCGGTCGGATGGTGGGCGAAATCGTCGTAGACGAAGATACCGCGCGGCTCGCCGATGAGGTCCTGTCGGCGTTTGACGTTCTGGAAGCCCGCCAAGACCGGGCCGATCTTGTCGAGTCGCGCGCCGAAGCCCTGGCAGGCCGCGGCGATCGCCGCGAGGGTGTTCTTGAGATTGTGTTCGCCGGACATCGGGACCGCGAGGCGGCTCGCGAACACGCCGCCGGCGAATAGGTCGAAGCTCGTTCCTCTCGCGTCCATCGTCGCCGGAGCCGCGAGCCAATGCGGCGGCTCGAGCGCCACTTCGTGCTGAAGCGCGTACCAGGCGACGGTCGCCTTGGCGTGGCGATTGACCACGTCGACGACCGTCTGGTCCGCAGCGTTGGCGACGAGGAGACCGCTTTCAGGAACCGAGGCCACGAACTTCTCAAAGGCGTCGACGTAGCTCTCCTTCGTCGGGTAGATGTCGATGTGGTCGTGCTCGATCGAGGTGACGATGGCGACCTCGGGGAGATAGTGAAGAAACTTTGCCGTCTTTTCGAAGAACGCCGTGTCGTACTCATCCCCTTCGACGACAAACGGAGTGCGCCTATGTCGCTCTCCGCCACCGTCGACCGGCAAGCGCCGCTTGCCCGGCGCTCGGAAGCTCCTTCCGAAGTTCTTCGGGATGCCCCCGACGAGAAATCCTGGCTCGAAGCCGAGCCCGTCCAGTAGCCACGCGGTGAGCGAGCTGGTCGTCGTTTTCCCGTGGGTGCCGGCGACGACCAGGGGTGAGCAGCCCTCGAGTGCGAATCGCCGAAGAGCTCCTGCGATGTGAGTGTATTCCATCCCACCGTCGATGGCGGTACGAGCTTCGACGTTGTCCTTTCGGCAGACGTTTCCGATGACGACGAGATCCGGTTCTTGCTCGAGGTTCTTGGCGTCGAATCCGGGCAAACATTCGATTCCCCACTCGAGTAGCGCAGGGCCCATCGGCGGATCGAAAGCGACGTCACTACCCGAGACGTCGTGGCCGAGCTCTCCGAGAAGGCCGGCGAGTGCTCCCATGCCGGTTCCTGCGACTGCGACGACGTGGATGCGCATTCTCGGCTGAGCGCCTATCAGGGCGGCGAGCGCGGGGAAAGATTCGCGAGTTTGGCAACGCGTGAACCGCGTTGCTAGGCTGGATGGCGCAGTGAAGATCGTCGACAAGCTGAAGGCGTTCGCCCAGAGGCAGAGCCCGGAGCCCTGCTTCTCGTTCGAGTTTTTTCCCCCTCGAGACGAGGCGGGCATGGAATTGCTCTTCGAGACGGTCGCCCATTTGCGGCGCTACGAACCCGCCTACGTGTCCGTCACCTACGGTGCGGGTGGCAGCACCCGGCGTCTGACCGTCGACCTGGTCACGCGCATCAAGCGCGAAACGGGCATCGAGACGATGGCGCACCTCAATTCCGTCGGTTCCACGAAAGACGAAATCAAGGGTGTGCTCGACCAGCTCGCCGGGAGCGGCATCGAAAACGTGTTGCCGCTGCGTGGCGATCCTCCGAAGGGCGAGGCTCGGTTCGTCAAGACCGAAGGGGGCTTCGGCTACGCCTCCGAGCTCGTCGAGTTCATTCGTACCGGCGGCTACGATTTTTGCCTCGCTGGCGCGTGCTATCCGGAAACCCACCCCGAAGCGCCCAACGCTCACGCCGACCTACGGAACCTCGGCGTCAAGGTTCGGGCAGGCGTCGATGTGCTCATCACGCAGCTCTTTTTCGACAACGAGGACTACTTTCGTTTCGTGGACAGAGCTCGCGCCGACGGCATCGATCCGCCGGTCATCCCTGGCATCATGCCAGTGACCAACCTCGCGCAAGTGAAGCGGTTCACCGCGATGTGCGGAGCGAAGATCCCCAAGGAGCTCCTGGCGCGACTCGAGGCGACCGGTGGCGACGTCGCGAAGGTTCGGGCGATCGGCGTGGAGCACGCCGTTGGGCAATGCCGCGAGCTGCTCGAACGCGGCGCTCCCGGCATCCACTTCTACACGCTCAACCGATCGCGAGCGACTGTCGAAATCCTCGAAGCGATTCGCTGAGAGCGGCCACTTTCAGGACGGCGTGACACCACCGTCGGAGATCGATTGGCGGATGAGCGTCTCGACGGTCTCGCGGTCGAGCATGTTGAAGCGGTCGGCGAAGGTTTCTTGGCTGCTCCGCACCCAAGTCCAGGCCTTGGCCGAATTCGAGTTGCTTCCGACGGCGAATTCCACGACCGACGCTTCGTAGGTGATTTCGACGCCGGTTCCTCGGAGGTGCAGCTCGTTGCCGCTCATGTGCCACTGCCCGATGATGATTTTGCGGGCGACGTGCGATTGGGTGCCGTCGTCCCACAGAGCCAGCGCGAGCATGAATGCTTTGTCCGCGCCGAGACCGAGCGTCAGTTCCCCGTCCTTGCAGTCGAGACAGATGTATTGCGTCGGGATGGGCGCGGTCGCTGGGGCGGGATCGCTCATGAGCTATCAATCCTCGCGTGTCTGACGGCGGTAGGTCCAGACGGGACCGAAGACACCGCCATCGGGCAGCCGCTGAACCGCCGACAGCAGCTTTTCGTCCGCGACCTGGAATTCGTTCTCGCTCGCATACAGCACACGCCGGGTGATGAGTGCCGTATCGTCGGACGACTCGCAGTCGTTGTAGTCGAATTCCATCTGAAAAAGGCCGTCTGAGAACCACAGCTTGCCCTGGGCCGAACATCGGTGCGACGGCCCAGCAGTCACCGATGCCGTGAAGGTGCCACCGGGCTGCACGTACAAGGTCGAGAAGGCCTGGGTCCCGTGGTACTCGCCGTTCCAGGTCCCCTCGAAGTAGTCCGGGGCGCTCGCCGCTTCGAACGGTGGCCGCTCCGCCTCTGGCACCCCCGAGTCGCCCGGCGCGTCGGCGAGCTCCATCTCGGAGACCTCGGGAACCTCCACGGTCGCGGGGTTGCTCGCGCGGGCGCGAGCCGAATTTTCGCAGCCACCGAAGGCGAACAGGACCAGCCAACGGGCGGCCCACGAGCGCGATCTCGGCGAAGCGTTCACTCCGAAGCTACTCACCCTTCCACTCGGGCTTGCGCTTCTCGGCGAATGCTCGAGGTCCCTCCACGAAGTCCTTCGACGAGTAGAGCGCCGAGACGGCGTCGTATTGGCGGGCCATCGCGGCGGCGACCGAAGGCTCGCCGAGCCCCTGCATCGCGCACTGTTTGCTCGCCCGCACGCTCAACGGCGCGCACTCGAGGATCTGAGCCGCCCATTTTCGCGCGGTGCTCATCAAGTCTGTTCGCGACACGACCTCGTTCACGAAACCGAGCTTCTGCCCCTCTTCTGCCCCAACGCGGCGGCCGGTCAACAGCATGCCCATCGCCTGCTTCAGCGGGATCTGTCGCGGTAGACGATGCATGCCGCCGGCCATCGCTGCCAGGCCCACGCGTGGCTCCGGCAGCGCGAACAGCGCGTTGTCCGAGGCGATGATGATGTCGCAGGCCAGCGCCATTTCGAAGCCTCCCCCCATGGCGACGCCGTTGACGGCGGCGATGAGCGGCTTGACCATGTCGTGGCGCCCGGTCAGCCCGCCGAAGCCACCGGCGGGAATCGTGATCTGCCCGCCCGCAGCTTGGAACTTGAGGTCGTTGCCCGCGCAAAACGCGCGGTCGCCAGCGCCCGTGAGGATGGCCACCCAAAGCTCAGGATCGCTCTCGAACTCGTCGAATGCGGCTTGTAGCGCGTCGCTCGTCGGCGGATGAATCGCGTTCAGGACTTCGGGACGGTTGATGGTGACGGTCAGCACGCGGCCGTCGCGCTCGACGTTGCAGAATTCGCTCATGACCCCCAAGGCCTACAGCGTGGGGGGCGCGCCGTCATCTGGCGCGGAGGGTGCGCCGATCCGCCTGCGGATCCCGCCAGATTTTGTGAGATCGCTTACTTGCGCACGACGACGAGCGTCTTGCTTCCGTCGGTCGGGCGCATCGCGCCATGCCACGATTCCGGCAGGCCGGGGTCCGCCCACTGCCAAACTTTCGCTGCGTCGCTCGGCGATAGTTGGATGTTGCCCGGGCCGTGCTCGATGCCGAAGCGGTCGTGCCAGAAAGATCCGTGAATGAGCTGGCCGGAGGAAAGCTCCAGGGCCCACGGCGTGTCGTAGATCGAGACGCCGTTGGCGAAGGATTTCGGATCGGTTCCGGCGGCCGTGGTGTGCTTGGCGCTCACTTCGAAGGTTCCGCGTGCGGTGGATGCGCTTTCTTTGGGATCGCCCAGCCGATCGGTTCCGACGCTGACGAGCGTGGCGAAGACAGGACGCTTGCCTTCGTAGAGCACCATCACTCCCGTCACGATGCTGACGTCGATCCACTTTTGCTCGCCGGTGGCGAAGTCCGGGTATGTGTTGCGTCGCCGCGCGATCGTGATGTCCTGGTGGCGCGCCCAACGATCTTCGTCGAACGCCCAGAACTTCTGGCCGCGGACCGTGCGGAAGCGCCCGGTGAGAGGAAGCGTCTGGTGGTAGGTGAACTTCTTGCGCTTGTAGGCTTCGCCCTTTTCGATGTGCCACTCGCGCACGCCACGCTTGACGATGAAGCCCATGGGTAGCTTGGCGTTCTCGTCGATGTTGGCGCCAGCGAACTCGCTGGGCTCCGCCGCGCGGAGGTCCGCGGCTTTCACGAATTTGCCGTTGGTGAGCATGCCGAGCCGGGACATCTGTCCCTCGTGATCGAGCGCCGACCACGACCCGACGACGGCCATGCCGCTTCGGCGTGAGATCTTCCCCATCGGGCGCACCGCGTTTTCGCGGTCCGGGTCTCGTTCGAAGAGCGTCGTTTCCTTTCGCGTCCTTGCGTAGGTGTAGGGCAGCGCTTGCTCGAGGGACGGCTGGAGCGCCATGGCGACCAGCGTCGGATGCTCGAGCTCGGTGCTTGCGGTTTCCCCAGCGCACACGAAACCCCTCGGACGTATCGGGTACCAGCCGCCGTCGCAGCCGTCGGTCGAGAAGGCCTCTTCGGCGCGCGCGACTTTGGCACCAGCGTGCAGATAACCGATCTGTATTCCACTCTTGCTCGGTCGATCGAGAATCGGCGTCACGTCGGCCAACGCACCGAGTTTCGGTCCGTCCGCCGGAGGTACGGGTACTTTCGGGATTTCCTCCGACCCACCCGCTGCGCCCTTGGAGAGCGAGGGCCCGGCGTCGCTCGAGCCATTGCAGCCGGGGGCGGCGGTTGCCGCCCAAAGGGCGGTGACGGTGGTCAGAGCGTGGAGGATTAGCGTGCTGAGGCTGTTCCGCATGCCCCGCGGTTGCATGGGGAGCGTGAATCGGCCCAGTTTTGTGCGTGCTCAGCCGGCTGCTCGACGCGCGATCACACGGCCCAACGAATGGAGCAAAGCCTCCACGAGCGGGCCCGGATCCTGCGCCCGAAGCCGTCCGTCGACGGGTCCCACCCGTGTGTATTCGCGCTCGAGACTCACGATCGCGCTTTTATAAGCGTCCGGGCTCGCCGTGAAGTAACGCGCCCGGGCGAGGGCGTCGGAAAACCCGGCGGCGTCGCCGGCTCGAGCTCGCTCGATGGCTTCCGGGTACGACGTCGCCAGGGTTCGAACGTAGTCGCGCGCGCCCTGCCCGGCGTCGTCGTACACTCGGAACCGCGAACGGATCCGGTGCTCGGTCTCACCAAATCCCTCCCGAGTCGAGAACACGGCGCTCTTCCCTTCGGGCGACGTTCCCTTCAGGCCGCCGTAGTTGAACCCGCGCATGTGCTTGCCGCGCCCCGTTTCGAGAGCCCACTGGGCCCATAGGATCCCCACCGCGCGTGGTGGAGGATTGCCAAGTTCGGTCTTCCACGCTTCGTGGAGGTGAGCGGCTGCCTCCGACGGCCCGAGCGGCGTGCGTCGCTCGAGCGTCGCGGCGAAATTAGCTGACGGACCGCGCCCGGCTCGGTCTTTGGGGGAGGGAGGTCGTGGCAAGGCCGCGCCCTGGATGCGGTCCGTCATGCCCCCCTATCGGATGGCGCGCATCCCCGGTTGCGTGAAATCGACACTTCTCGTCCGCGCGGGTGTCAGACTGCCCGGGTGCCTCTGCTCGACGTCGTGCTCGGCTACGACTGCAACCTCAAGTGCACCTACTGCACGATTACCGACGAGATGCGCCGGCGCGCCATGGACACGCGTGTCATCGCGCGGGAGATAGAGCAGGCCGCCGACCGAGGCTGGACGCGAATCGCCTTCACTGGAGGAGAGCCCACGATTTTCGACGACTTGCCCAAACTCGTGCGCTTCGCCAAGGGCCGCGGCTTCAGCGAAATAAAAATCCAGTCGAACGGCTTGCGCTACGCGCACGCACCATACCTCGACCATCTCGTCGGGGCCGGGGCCAACCTCTTCCACGTGTCGTTCCACGCGTTCGACGATGGGGCGTACGAACGCACCGTGCAGCTCACCGGCACCGCGAAGCTTCGGCGCGAGGCGTTGGCCCACCTGATCGAGCGCGACCTCGACCCTGTAGCCGACCTGATTCTGAAGAACGACACGCTGCCTTCGCTCGAAAAATGGGTCGCGTCGCTCGTCGGGCAGGGCCTCCGACGATTTCGACTCTGGCTCGTCTCGCTCACTGACAAGAACGTCGCGAACGTGGATCAGCTGCCGAAAATCAGCGATGTTGCGCCGGTTCTTCGCCGAGTGTTCAGGGCGGCCCGCGCCGGAGGCTACGAGGTGCACTCGCTTCACGTTCCACGGTGCTTTCTCCCCGGCGACGAAGCTCACGTGCATCACCCCGGTGCCGACGGCGTGCGCGTCGTCACGCCTGACGATTGCTTCGACCTCGTCGACTCGCGGCTCACCGGTGGTGTCAAACCCCCGCCGTGTGGGCAGTGCCGCTACGTCGACGAATGCCCGGGCTTGCGCTCCGACTACGTCGAAATCTTCGGCGCCGAGGAAGTGCGCCCCGTAGCCAGCGACTGATCCACGGGGGCATGTCCGTCCCGACGCGCCTGAACGGCTTGACTCGACCCTGCGTCGCGACCGAACCTGGCGCCACATGAGCTACGACCCTTTCGAGCGCGGCGCTCTCCCCGTTGGCGCACGCACCCTCGAGATCCCGAACGCCTCGAGAGACGGTCGCACCCTGCCGCTCGAGATCTGGTACCCGGCAACCGACGAACAAAAGGGCCGGGACCTCGCTGAAGACACCCGCGATGTGTTCGAGCTCGTCGGCGGCATGTCGACCTACCAGCGCGCGGTGCGCGACGCCGAAGCCCGCCCTGGCAAGAAGCCGCTCATCATCTTCAGCCATGGGTTCGCTGGGCATCGCCGCCAGTCCACGTTCCTGTGCACTCACCTCGCGAGCCACGGCTACGTCGTGGCTGCACCGGACCACATCGGCAACACCATCCACGACATGATGCGTTCCGTCATGAGCGGCGATCTCGGCGCCATGTATTCGGACTTGCCGTTCATCCTGCAGGCTCGTCCGAATGACGTCGTCGCATCGATTGACCGAGTGCTCGACGACGAATGGTCCGCGCCACTGGTCGACCGCGACCGCATCGGGGTTTGCGGCCACAGCCTCGGCGGGTGGACGTCGCTCACGGTGACCGCGAGCGAGTCACGCATCCGCGCCGTCTTACCCCTGGCGCCCGCCGGAGGAGCCAGCACGATTCCGGGTAATCCGCTCCGGGACCTCATAAAGCTCGACTGGGACCGAGACGTGCCCACGTTCTACATCGTCGCGGAGAAGGACACGCTCCTCCCGCTCGAGGGCATGCACGAAATCTACGGCGAGACTCGTGGTCCCAAGCGTCTCGTCGTGCTCAAGAACGCCGACCATTTTCACTTCTGTGATAGCGCGCGCACCTCACACGAGATGTATCGCATGCTGCCACAGGACCAGGGGCTGACCAGCGTCAACAAGGACATGGCGCCCTTTTCCGATCTGTGCCCCGCTCAGCATGGGCACGACATCACGGTCAGCCTCGGGCTCGCTCATCTGGATGCGACGCTCAAAGGCAGCGAACCCGCCGCCGATCTGGTTGGCGGAGATCTCGACGCGCTTTTCGGTTCGCGCGGCATCGAAACCGAAACCCATTGAAACACCCGGCGGACCCTGGCCGGGTCATTGCAATCAAAACGCCCGCGTACCCGATGAGCTCATCGCCGTGTTGCGCATGCTCGCTTGCGATCATCTTCCGCGTCGAAGACAATTCGTGAAACGGTTCTTTCGTGGAGGCTGACATGTCGCTTCGTGGCGCGTGGTTCATGGCGCTCGTTTCGGTCACGGGTGTAGCTTGTGGTGGTGGCGACGACGGCGGAGCCGAGCCCGGCGGAGCCGAGCCTCGGTCGAATTCGCGCCCGAGCTTCGACGCTAGCTGCGACGAGCTGGGGGTCATTTGTCACGACTTCGGACCGATCGACGTGGCTCCGGGCGAGGAGTACCAGGGGTTTCAGATCTACGAGGTCGGTAATCTCGAGGATCGCGCCATCGTGCAGATGGAGGTCGACCAGCTCGGGGCGCTGAGCCACCACTACATCGTTTCACTCTGGAAGGGCGATGGTGTGCCCCCGCTCGGCGGACCCTACGACCTCTTCAGCTCGGAGGGGCTGGCCGTCGTGGGCGACACCCTCGGCGCCATCGTTGCGGGGTCGGTCTTCAAGTACGTCTACATCGACACGGGAAAATACGTTGGCATGGAAGTGCCGACCGGCGCGTACTTCATTCACAACGCGCACTACCTGAATGCCACGAACGAGACGGTAACCGGGCACTCGCGGGTCAAGATCAAGACGGTGGCCGCCGAGGACGTTCGGTTCCTCGCCGTGGAGGCGCAGCCAGGAAACTCCGAAATCAACGTGCCCCCGCGAGAAGAGCGCACCATCGGACGTACGTGGGTGCCTGAAACTGACGTGGCCATCCTCTTGATGACGTCGCACATGCACCGGCACGGCACGCTGTTCGAGGCGTGGGCGACCGTGGATGGCGTCGAGCAGAAGGTCTATTCCACCGAGCAGTACGACGGGCCGCCCTTGGAGATCCTCGCCGCCGACGGGAAGCCACCACTCGTGCTGCGCCCACAACGGGGGGACCAGATTCGGTTCGAGTGCACCCACAAGAACTTCGATCTCGATGAGCCCTTGGTTTTCGGACCCACCGCGGACAAACACGAAATGTGCATCTTCCCGTTCGTTTACATCGACGAGCCGGACGCGTTCCTCGCCCTCTACGAAGAGGGCGGTACGGACGGCTACAACTGGTACTACGAGGGCAACGGCGACTGATCTCGAGCGCTGGATCCTGCTAGAACCGTAGGCGACGTGCCCCGAGGAAAGCCGTGAAGCATCCGGGCCGGGCGGAGGCGCTACGGGAGCTCTCCGGCGTCGTCGGCCCCGAGCACTTGCTCGACGATTCGTCGGTGCGTGCCGCGGAGCGCGCCACGTTCGCCACCACGCAGAAAATCGCCGCCATCGTACGACCGGCGGACCGGGACGAGGTTCGGGCCTGCCTATTGGTCGTCGCGAAACACCGGTTGGCAGTCTACCCAATCAGTGGGGGACGAAATTGGGGCCTCGGCTCCCGCGTGCCGACGAGCGACGGGGCCATTCTGCTCGATCTCGGACGCATGAACCGGATCACCTTCTTCGACGAGGAGATGGCGCACGTGACTGTGGAGCCCGGCGTCACCTTCGGCCAGCTCTACGACTTTCTGAAAGAGCGGGGGTCTCGGCTCTTCGCGAATACCACCGGGGCGAGTCCACGGGCGAGCGTGGTCGGCAACGCCATCGAGCGCGGCGATGGGACCGGACCCTACGGTGACCGCTGGGCACACGTGTGCGCGCTCGAAGTCGTGCTTTCGACCGGCGAGGTCGTCAACACGGGTTTCGGTCGATTCGACGACACCCCGCTCGGTCCCTTGCACCGTTGGGGCGTGGGTCCGGCCCTCGACGGCCTGTTCAGCCAATCGAATCTCGGCGTCGTGACTCGCATGACCGTCTGGCTGCAGCCGCTTCCACGCTCGCTCCACGCCGTGCGGTTTCGGTTGCGAGATCCGGACAAGCTCGCGGGGCTCGTCGACGCATGCCGGACGCTCCGACTCGACGGTACGATTCGTTCGGCGGTCGGTATTTGGAACGACTACCGTGTTCTCTCGACTGACGGACAGTATCCCTGGGACGAAGCACGTGGAACGACGCCCCTTTCACGCGAGGTCGTCGAAAAGCTCAGCAAGCGGTGGGGCGGGGCGACTTGGTTCGGGCTGACCGCGATCTATGCGGCAAGCGCCGAGCAGGGACGCGCGCATCGTTTGCACATGGAAAAGACGCTGAGCCCTCGGGTCGACGATCTGTCGATTCTCGAACGCACCGGAGAGCCGACGAGCGGTCATGAGCTGTTCACTGAGCACGAGCCGGCGCTCGACTTCCTGCAAGGCATTCCCCACGAGGGCAGCTTGCGCAGCGTCTACTGGCGCAAGCGCGCTCCGCCGCCCGCCAGCGAGCTGGATCCCGATCGCGACGGCTGCGGCGTCTTGTGGGTGTGTCCGGCAGTGCCGCTTCGCGGCGCGGATGTCGTCCGCGCGGTGAAGCTCTGCGAAGAAAAAATGCCCGCTCATGGGTTCGAGCCGCTCATCGCGATGATCGCGCAGACCGAACGCGTCATGTACCTCGTCCCGCTCATCATCTACGACCGCGACGTCGACGGCGAAGACGGTCGCGCCCTGGCTTGTCACGACGCGCTGCTCGAAGCTCTCAGGGCGTTCGGATACCTACCGTATCGCCTCGGGGTTCAGAGCATGCGCTCGCTCGCCCCGCCGCGAGACGAGCACGGTGCGGTGCTCCGGCGGATCAAAGCTGCGCTCGATCCGAGCGGTGTACTGTCGCCCGGCCGCTACGAGTTTCCCACGGGCCGCGGCGACTAGAGTGGCGGCTTAGAGCGATTTCAGAAACAGCGTGAGATCGGCGATCTGCTCGGGGTCGAGCTGCGCCCATATTGCCCGCTTCCAGCGCATGCAATGTCTAACGACGCTCAACGATTGCTCGCCGCGATTTGCGCGGCGAGCCGGTTCATCAGCCCGCCTTCGGCGACGATGTCGAGCATCTCCTTGGTGTAGGGGTTTGCCCGGAGCTGCCTGCTCCGCGTGAGGTTTTTCACGATGCCGGTCTCGAGGTCGAGCTCGACCTCGTCTCGGGCGTCGACCGCCTGGGTGATGCCAGGGCAGGCCGCGTTCGGGAACGCAATGGCAATGCAATTTCGGAAATAGATCCGCGCGAAGGACTCGGCGAGAACGGCGCTGACGCCGAGCTTCTTCAGGTTCTCCGGGGCGTGCTCGCGGCTCGAGCCGCAACCCCAGTTCCTTCCTGCGACGATGATGTCACCGGGTTGCACGCTGTCGACGAAGTCGCGACGCTCGGGAAACATCGCCTTTTTTATTTCGTCCCACCCAGACGTCAGGGTCGCGAAGGGCGCCATTTGATCGGTGTCGACGTCGTCACCGAACACCCAGACTTTGCCTCGGCGGCGATGGGTTTCGTTCGCGCTCACAGCGTCGTTCCGTCCCAGAAGTCTCGCGGATCGGTGATTTTGCCCGTGATGGCCGAGGCGGCAACCGTCGCGGGGGAAGCGAGATAGATCTCGGCCTCCGTGCTGCCCATTCGACCGCGGAAGTTACGGTTGGTCGAAGAGATGCAGGCTTCACCGGGACCGACGACTCCGTTGTGACCGCCGGGACAGGCGCCGCACCCCGACGCGGTGACGTGGGCCCCGGCTTCGAGCAGGGTTTGAACAAAGCCGGCCTTGGTTGCTTCGAGGTGAACGTCCTGGGATGCCGGGGTGACGATCAATCGTGTCTCGGCGTGAACCCGCCTGCCCGCGAGCACCTTCGCCGCGACCTCGAAGTCTTCGAGCCGTGCGTTCGTGCACGAGCCGATGAAAGCTTGCGCCACCGGCACGTCGCGAAGGTCGCTCACTTTTGCCACGTTGCCAGGGCTGTGGGGTCGGGCCACTTGCGGCTCGAGCTCGGCGACGTCGACGATGTGCGTCTCTTCGTATTCGGGATCCGTGTCCGGGCCGAACGGCTCTACGTTCTCTCCCGTACGCTCGAACAGGTAGTCGCAAGTGGTAGAGTCGGCGGCGAAGAACGCGAATTTGGCGCCGATTTCGACGCCCATGTTACTCATGGTCATCCGGCTGGCGATGGTCATGCGTTCCGCCGCGTCGCCGGCGAACTCGATCGACCGATACTGGGCCGCCTCGGTGCCGTGCTTTCCGGCGATGTGCAGGATGACGTCTTTGCTCATCAAGCCTGCGCGGGCCTGGCCCTCGAGCACGAAGCGAATGGTCGGCGGCACCTGGAGCCAGAGCTCGCCGGTGGCCATCGCGTAGCTGATTTCGGTGAGTCCGAGCCCCGTGCCAGCAGCACCGATGGCGCCGTAGGTCGTGCTGTGCGAGTCGGTGCCGAACACCAGGTGTCCCGGGCGCACCAAGCCGCGCTCGGTCAAGACCTGGTGGCAAATGCCTGCGTGTCCGAGAAAATGTTTGATGCCCAGGGACTTTGCGAGGCTGCGCGCCATCAAGTGTCCCGCCGCCATCTCCTGGGTTGGCGCGGGAAAATAGTGATCGAGAATGACGATTACTTTTTCGGGATCGAAGACCTGGTTCACGCCGATCTTCATCAGCTTCATGACACACAAGCTGAACGCCTCGTGAGCCATGATGCGATCGACTTTCGCCGTGACGTATTCCCCGGCCTGGGTGCTGTTTCGCCCCGCCGCCCGAGCGAGGACCTTCTGGGCCATGGTTTGCTGGCTCATTCGGCGTCGGCAACGACTTTGAGCTGCGCGCCCCGGGGCCTTTCGGGCCGCGGGTGCGCTGTCAGGCCGTCGGTCTCGATGGGGCGGACGAGATCCTCGGGTTCGATCAACCATTCGGGCTCGGGCACGTCGTCCATTCGATAAAACCCGCCACAGAAGACGCGGCGTGTGCATCCTCCGCATGGCTCGGTGTACTCGCGCTGCTCTCGCAAGTACTCGAACAAGTTCACTTCTTCGTTGTTCACGAACAGCATGTGCCGCTCGAGCTTGAGCAAGTCGCCCATCAAGAACTCTTCGTAGCCGGGCATGTAGCACCAGGGCAGATTGATCACGCAGAACCTCACGCGGTCCTTCCACTCGTCGATGGCGCGCATGGTCGCGTCGGCTGCCGCTTGGGTGTCCGGATTCACGGTGTTCGTCGCGCGTCCGAAAGGTGTCAAGAACTGCACGTTGAGCCATCCGAGACCGAGGCTGTGGATGAGCTCGACGGTCTCACCGATGTGTTTGTAGTTGCTTTTCGTCAGCGTGATGTTGGCACCGAGTTCGACGCTGTCGGGCGCGAGGCGTCGGCAATTTCGCACGCCGTCGAGCGTCTGGTCGAATGCCTCGGGTACTCCGACGTTTGCCGCATGAATCCATCGGTTCGGCCCGTGAATGCTGAACAGAAGCGTCGTGATTCCCGAGGTGACGAGCTTCTGGGCGTACTCTTCGTATTGCGCCATTCGTCCGTTCGTCGTGACGTTGACTTTTTCGTAGCCGATGCGGCGAGCGAATTTGATGAGCTGAAACAACCTCGGGTTGAGGGTCGGCTCGCCGCCGTCGTAGTCGAGTAGCTCGACTCCGCGTTTGCGATACTTGACCAATAGCTCCTTCTGCTGGTCGAAATCACCGTCGAACTGCGTGCGCGTGCCCACGGCGCAGAACGTGCACCGATTGTTGCACTTGTAGGTGACGTTCATGATCACCTTTTTCGGTCCGCCGGACGCCGCGAAGCGCATGTCGAACGTGGACTTGAAGACTTCGAGATCCTCGAGCGTGAAGTCCTGCGTGGCGATGGTCGGCGCCTTCTGGAAATGCGGCCCCCAGTCCTGCACCGTCGGCAGCACTCTCGCGCTCTCGCTGGCCATTTTCGCCAAGCGAGTGCCGGGCAGCGGGGTGGCGAACTGCACGCTCGGCCAGGCATCGAACTCGTCGTGCAGCTTCATCGCGAAGTCGAGCGTCCCGTTGATCTCGTTCTTGGTCTCGCCCGGCAGCCCGATCATGAAGTGAACGAGTAGAGGCACGTCAGCCGTCTGGGCGCGCTCGGCGACCGTGAGGATCGCGGCCAGATCGAGGTCTTTGCCGACCACTTCGTCGACCACCCGTTGCACGCCGCTCTCGGCGCTGACGCTCAACGTGGTGAGCCGCCCCTTCATCGCTCGGAGATGTTTCTCGAGCACGTAGTCGGCACGCACCCCGTTGGGGATTTCGAAGGCCAGCTGGCGCTCTTCGAGCATTTCGAGCAACCGGTCGAAGTGGCGCTCGTTGACGTTGGCGAGCTCGTCGAGCAGGTGCACTCGCTCGGCGCCAAGCGCCTTCAACATGTCCAGGTAGCGGCCCAAGTACTCGACCGAGTGGCGCCGCTGGTTTTTTGGCGTGCCCGCCGGCAGGCCCGCGTTCGAAGAGCAGTGGGCGCACCGAAACGGACAACCTCGAGTCGACAGCATGGGCATGCTGCGTCGGTCGATCGGGAATGCCCACTCGGGGCGACCGAGCCCGACCATGACGCTCTCGTGAAAGCGCCAATAGGCCGCCGGGTCGGTGAGATCCCACGCGGGCAACGGGAGCTCGTCGAGCTTGGGGAATTCGTGGCCAATTTCGACCCGCGGGCGACTTGGGCGGCCGGTAGCGGCCAGCTCTGCGACGAGCGCCGGCAGCACCCCCTCGGCCTCGTACCGAACGACGGCGTCGACTTCCGGGTAGGTGGCGAGCAAGGCGGTCGAGGGCACGTCGACGACGTGTTGGCCCGTTTGGTAGAGGTCGGCGAGCACGATCGAGGCGTCGCCGTGTGCGCGGAGCTTCTCGAGCAACTCGGCGAGCAAGGGCTCACGTTCCGGCGGCCGATGAAACGGCGTGAAAGCGAGGACGAACACGTCGGCGTTTTCGGTGGCCCCCACGACGTCGTCGATGGTCGTGCCGAGCCGAACGTAGTCCCCGTCCAATGGTGCGAGCTCGGCCCCCGGGCGGGCGAGGGCGTCAACGAGCTGCACGTCGTGGCCCTGGGCACGCAGGAGGGCCGCCGCCTGCACCGCGCCGAGGTCGGCGAAGTACGGGTAGTCGATGAAGTCGCGCGCGACGCGCAGCGGTGGGAAAACCACCGCGACTCGAGCCATTGGCGCCAGTCTAACGCGGATCCGCCGCGCGCGCCGGATCAGGGCAGGCAAAGGGCGGTCGTGGTATCTTCGGGCGTTATGGCGATGACGTCGCGGCGCTGGGGCGCTCTTTCTTTGGGATCGATCGCAGTTGTGCTGGCGTGCTCGTCCAGCGGTACTGAGAGCGCCGCTGACGGGTCGGAAGGGGATGCCGGAACGGCGAGCGGAGGCGCGGGGACCAGCGACGGCGGGCTGGGCATCGGCGCGGGCACCGGCACCGGCGGAAGCGGCGCCGGCGGAAGCGGCGCCGGCTCCGGCGGGGGCCTGACGGACGGGGGCGAGTGCGCGGCCGTCGTTCAGCAGGCCGAATCGATCAAGAAGCCGGTCGACGTGATCTTTGTCATCGACAACTCGAGCAGCATGGACGGCGAGATCAACCAAGTCCAAGACCGCATCAACGACGACTTCGCGCAGATCATCGAGGCGAGCGGCATCGACTATCGCGTGATCATGGTGACGCGCTACGGCGAGGTCGGCCGTCGACTCGGTGGTAGCGACAATCCGGTGTGCATCCGTGCGCCCCTCGGTGCGTCGGACTGCGCCGATCCGCACAACACGCAGCTCCAGAACAATCCGCCGAGATTCTTCCACCACAGCACCGACATCGAGAGTCGCGATTCGCTCTGCAAACTGCTCGAGGCATTCGGCACGGGCGACGAGCTCGCGGACGACAACAACGATCTCGGCAATCGACCGTTCAACTGGACGCCGGTCGCCGCCAACGGCTGGTCCGAGTTCTTGAGGCCCGATTCGTTCAAGACCTTCGTCGAGATCACCGATGACGACGTCTCTTGCAACAAGTACGGTTACGACTTCGACGACGGCAACGGCGTCGCCGGCGGACAGCGGGTGGCTCAAGACTTCGACGCGGCGCTGCTCGCTCTATCCCCCCAGCACTTCGGAACCGCGGCGAGCCGCAACTACAACTGGTTCAGCATCGTAGCCATGAGCGAGAACGCGCCGGCGAGCGAGCCGTGGCCGCCGACCGCACCGATTCAGACGGGTGAATGCTCACCGGGTTCGGACGGCGCCGGAACGGGCTACCAGGGACTCAGCGTCCTCACTGGTGGCCTCAGGTGGCCCACCTGTCGCAACGACGACTTCGACGCGATGTTTCAAGCGATCGCGCAAGGCGTGATCGCCGGCGCCCAGCTCAGCTGCGAGTGGGACATCCCCGCACCGCCGGCGGGACAAACGTTCGACAAAGACCTCGTCAACGTGAGGTTCACGCCCGGAGCCGGCGCCCCAGAGGACATCTTTTTCCACCAGAGCGCTGGGGATTGTGGACCGAGCGGGGGCTGGTATTACGATGACAACACCTCGCCGACGAGGGTGCTGGCATGCGATGCGACCTGCGACGTGATCACACGAGACGAGAACGGACGAATCGACGTTTTGTTCGGATGCGAGACCAACGTTCAAGTTCCTCGCTGAGCTCGCCCGGCGCGTTTGGCGTCGCGCTCGGCGCCGGAGTGCTCGTGGCGGTGCTCTTGGTTTCGCTTCCCGCCCGAGCTCAACAAGACGACTGGACGGGCGGGTTCGACGCCGAGAAGGCCAAGCGCCGGAGTGACGTCACGTTTGGCGTCGCGGCGAGCGGCGCGATGGCACAAATCCAGGCGTTTCCCAACGAGGGCGACAAGATCGGTGACAGCCGCTTCGAGGCGGATACCGGGGCGGCTGCCGGATACAACTTCAAGCTGTGGCTCGGCGGCGCGCTCGCCGACTGGCTCACCTTCGGCATCGGCGTTGGCGTGACGAGTGTCAGCGGAAACGACCTCGACGCGGGGAGCACCGCGGTCCTGTTTCGAGTCGAAACCTTCCCCTTGTTCTACCAAGGCGGTGTCTTTGAGGACCTCGGCATCTACGGCGACTTCGGAGCCGGTTCGATGAAGGTCAAGAACCAGGATCAAGAGACCGTCGGCGACAGCGGTGCGCTCTCGATCATCGGACTCGGAGTCCTGTGGGAACCGCTACAGTTCTCGAAGTTCAGCGCTGGACCGTTTCTGGAGTACCAACGCCTATTCAGCTTGTCGCTCGACGGTCACGCTGGGTTCTTGGGGTTCCGGCTCGCGTTCTACGGCGGTCCCACCCCTCCAGAACGCGGACCCGATCTGCAAGACTACCCGTATCACCCGAGCGTGGCGCCAGTGCGGCCTGGCCCCCAACCCAGCGGGCCCGGCGCTCAGGAGTGACGCCGACCGCTGACGACGCGTTCGATGCCCGCGTAGTCTCGAGCGGTCGAGATCGACTCGAGCCCGGCTTTTTCGAGTAGCTCGCGAACCGCGGCGGCCTGACCGAGCATGACCTCGGTGGCGAACACCCCGCCGGGCCTCAGCCGTTCGGCTCCCTGCTGCACGACCCGGCGGATCAAGTCGAAGCCGTCGGCGCCTCCGTCGAGCGCGACCCGTGGCTCGAATTCCCGAATGCCGACGTCGAGCTCGTCGACGGCGCTCGACGGAATGTATGGCGGGTTGGCGGTAACGAGGTCGAACTTTTCTTCGGTGCGAAGAGCGCTCGTCAGATCACTCACGAGAAACCGTGAGCCCCACACCGCGTTGAGTCTCAGGGCGTTCTCCCGGGCGAGAGCGATCGCCTCTTCGGAAATGTCGATCGCAGTGACCCTCCAGGTCGGGCGCTCCTTTTTCAGTGTGACGGCGACACACCCACTACCGGTGCACAGGTCGAGGGCGTCGCCGTCGAGCGAGCTCAGCCGCGTTCGGTCGAGCGCGACCTCGACCAGAGTCTCGGTGTCCGGTCGAGGAATGAGCGCCCGACGGTCGGCGCGAAAAGCGCGCCCAAAAAACTCCTTCGCGCCGAGGATGTACGCCATCGGCTCATTCGTTCGACGCCGCTGGATGAGCGAGCGGTAGCGTGTCAGCTCGGCACCGACGAGCGGCCGCTTCGAATCGACGATCAGGCGCACCCGGTCGACGCCGAGCACTTGGGTGAGGAGCAGCTCCGCGTCGAGGCGCGCGGACTCGAGTCCGCGCTTCTTGAAGTCGTCTGATGCCCAGGTCAAAACTCGTTGGATCGTCCACTCCGAACCGCGAGCTTCGTTCCTTTCGGTGGTCACTGCCCACCACTCACGAGCTCTTCGTCGAAGTAGTCGACCTTGTGCAGCGGCATCAAGACGCCGGAGAGCACGTTGAGCATGTGCCCGACGAGCCGCTTGTAGAACCGTGCGCCGAGCGTAAGGGTGACGACGATCGGCGCGGTGTAGGTCGAGTGCGCGATTTCGTCGATGATGGCGTCGCAACGTTTCGAGAGCGCTCGACCTTCGAGGGTCAGGTCGATGGCCAGGCTGCGATCGTTGCTGGAGAAAGCTCGCGGGGCCTGACGTGCGAGCGACTCCGCGCCCTTTCTGATTTCCCTCAGCTCGGCCACGGTTTCGTCTTCTGGGAATGGGCCCTGGGCGATGTCGACGAGCTCGGTGAGGTTTTTGGCGTAGTCGCCTATTCGCTCGAGATCCTTGATCAGACTCATCAAGAGCAGGCAATAGGGCACGTCTGCCGGCTCGCGCAGGCTCAGATGCGAGACCAGGCCCTTGCGGATCTTGCGCTCGAGCTTGTTCACGAGCACGTCCTTCTCGTAGAGCGCGGTGCGCTCCTCGGGCGATTGGTGTTTGCCCCAAAACACCTTGCTGGCTTCGAGCGTCATTTCTTTGCTCAGCGCGAGCATGTGCTCGAAGTCGTCGGTGACGGCTTCGAGCGGCGTGGATTTCGCCCGTAGGATGGATAGGAGCTCTTTGAGCACTTTGGCGTCGATTATCCGGCCTCGTCGGGCCGAGTCAAAGTCTGGTTGCCGATTCGCGAGCTCAGGTCGCTCGCGCCTCTGCCACTGCCGTCTCGATGCGCTGGCGGATTTCGGCGAGCCTGGGCTCGGTTGGCGCTTCGAATCTCAAGACGATGACCGGACCGGTGTTCGACGGCCGAACTAGCGCCCACGAGCCATCGTCATACCGGATCCGCACTCCGTCGATGTCGCTGAGCTCACCCTCGTCGCGGAGCGCCTCCCGGACGCGCTCGACGACGAGAAATTTTTGATCGTCGGGGCAATCGACTCGGATCTCGGGGGTCGAGAAACCCTGCGGCAAGTCCGAGAGCAGCTCTCGGATCGAACGTTTCTCTCGCGCGAGTAGCTCGACCAGCCTGAGCGCGGCGTAGATGCCGTCGTCGTAGCCGTAGTAGCGGTCGGCGAAAAAGAAGTGCCCGCTCATTTCTCCAGCGAGCAACGCGTTTTCTTCGCGCATTTTCGTCTTGATGAGCGAGTGCCCCGTTTTCCACATGATGGCTTTGCCCCCATGCTTGGCGATGTCGTCGTAGAGCGCCTCGCTGCATTTCACCTCGCCGATCACGGTTGCCCCTGGCCGTGTACGCAGGAGATCGCGAGCGAAGAGCGCAAGCAGACGATCGCCGTACACCATCTCTCCCTCGGCGCTCACGACCCCCAAACGGTCGCCATCGCCGTCCCACGCGATCCCCACATCGGCGTTTTTCGCCCTTACGGTCTCGATCAGGGTCACGAGATTCTCCGGGACCGTCGGGTCGGGATGGTGGTTGGGAAACGTGCCGTCCATCTCGCAAAACAAGGGAGTCGGGTCGACGCCCACCCCACGAAGGGCACGGAGAGCTAGGGGACCGGCGGCTCCATTGCCAGCGTCGACGACCACGACGAGCTCGTTGGGCTCGATGTCGACCGAATCGCGCAGCTTGTGAACGTAGTCTTCGTCGAGGGAGGCAGTTTCGATCGACCCGGGTCGGCGTCGCTCAAATTCTCCCGCTTCGACCAATGTCGCGAGTTTTTGAATGTCGTCGCCGAAGAACGCCGCCTTTCCTCGCATGATCTTGAAGCCGTTGTCTTCGGGCGGGTTGTGGCTGCCGGTGATCATCACTCCACCGGAGGCGTCGAGATGGTGGACGCCGAAATACAGCAACGGGGTCGGGCCAGTCCCGATGCCGATCACGTCTACACCGCCTTCGACGAGCCCGGCGACGAGTGCGTCTTTGATTCGTCGGCTCGAAGCTCGACAGTCGCGGCACACGACGATGCGGGGCGTGGACGGGCTGCTTTCGTGGAACACGTCCGCGAGGGCGCGACCGAGCTTGGTGACGAGAGCATCCGGAAGATCGCGGTCGGCGACACCTCGGATGTCGTATTCGCGAAACATGTGGCGCGACAAGACGCGCCCTTATAGCAGACGCGTTCGGCGCGTGAGCGACGGCTGAAATGTCTGGCCGCAGGCTTCACTGATCGACGCCGGGGCGTCGTGGTCCGCACGGGGTGGGCTCGGCGCACGTCGCGGACTTCTCGCCGGTGCTCGAGCCCTCGGGGCCATACCATCGACCAGGTCGGTACCAGAGCAAGCCCTTTTCGTCCGCGTTGATCCACCCGATCGCGGGTGGCGCGAAGTAGCAGCTGGCGGGCGGGAGAATCCACTCGCCGGCCGTCCACTGCCAACCTCGGTCGGTATAGGCCCACGCGCCATCGATCCACACACAGCTTTCGTTCGACGGCGCGGGCGGCACTTCGTCGATCTTCGCTGGAGGCGGCGCTTCATCCACGAAGATCGGCTCGGCGCCGAACGCGGGGTGTGGTCCCGTCGGCGGTTTCCGGAGCCCGGGCGTGCAAGCGGCGGCCAGGGCAACGAGGGCGATGGTGTTCGAGCGCTTCACGGCATCAAGAGAAAGGCGTTCGCCTCGTTCACGATGACGTCGCCGAGCAGCAAATACTCGAGGGTGGCGATCGCGAGAAATGGGCCGAAGGGAATTCTCGCACCAGCGAGGCCCTCCGTTGCCTCGGTTCCGAGCGGATCGCGAGCGAGCTCCTCTTCGAGCTCGGCGCGTTCGGCGCCTTCGGCGTTTTCGATCTCGGCCAAGAGCTCTTCGCGTTCTCGTTTCACGGCTTCAGGTTCTTCGATGCGCCCTTGGACCAAAAAAACCACCAACGTGACCAGTGTTCCCTGCACCGCGCCGGCAAGTAGCGCGAAAGTCGCGCCCTGCCATCCGAACCACGCCCCCGCCAGCATGAGGAGCTTGGCGTCGCCGAGCCCCATCCCGCTCTGGCCTCGAAGCGCCCGGTAGGCCACGTCGAACAGGAGCCAAACGAGGAGAAACGCCCCGGCCGACGCCGCGATCGAACCGACCCACCCGATGGTGCGAAGTGGGACGGTGGCCAGCCCGAGCACCGCGCCTCCGATCGTGATTTCGTCCGGGAGGATCATGAACTCGAGGTCGATGAACGCCAGTGCAATCAGCCCCAAGCCGAGTGCCAGGCTGGATGCAAACGCTCCGAGGGCCACCCATCCTGAGGTAGTGGGCGCCATCGGCAGTACGATCTGCTCGACGACTGCCCACGCGAGCAAGCCGCCGATCGCTTCCACCAACGGATAGCGCGGCGAAATTCGGTTCCCGCAACATCGGGCACGGCCTCGAAGCACGAGCCAGCTCAACACCGGGATGTTGTCGTACACGCGGATGGGTGTTTCGCATCCGGGGCATCGCGAGCCGGGCAGAGAGAGACTTTGCTCCCGCGGCAGCCGATGGATGACGACGTTGAGGAAGCTGCCGAACGCGAGTCCCAACGACACGGCGAGGAGCCGGAGGAACCAGTTGGGTAGCTCCGCGAGAATCGGCACGTCCGAAAGCTATCGCGCGACGCCCCTCAGCCCAAACAGACCGGCGGGCTCATTCTGGCGCGCCCCCCGCCCCGCCCTCGGCCAGCATCCCGTCGAGGGTCCCCGCCCGTTCGAGCCGGAAGAGCTCGGTGCACCCACCTATTGGGCGGTCGTTGATGAAGATCTGTGGGACCGTACGTTGGCCCGTGACTTGGGCGAGCCAACGACGTCGGCCCATGTCATCGCTGACGTCCACCTCTTTGAAAGGCACACCCTTCTTGCCGAGCAGCTCGGCGGCACGGACACAGAATCCGCACCAAGGGGTTCGGTAGAGCACGACGTCCGCAGCCATCACTACGACAGATAAGCACGGAATCTGTCTCCGCCCACCCCAAGACTCGATCTCTTCTATCGGCTCCCGGCCTCGGGTACCTTCGGCGCATGTCGAAAGAGGGCGCGACGACCATGTCGCTCGAGCGCTACGCAGCGGACGCCAAGGCGTTGGTCGCGGGGGCCCAAGCCCTGGCGGACGAGCGGAATCACGCCGAGGTGCAGCCGCTGCACCTTTTGGTCCGGGGGCTCGAGGGCGATCGTGGCGTGAGCGAGGTCTTTCGGCGCGCTGGCGCAAATCTGATGGAGCTTCAGTCGGCGGTCACCAAGGCCCTCGCGCAGCTGCCGCGATCCAACGAGCCCGCGTACCTCGCCGTGGCATTCCTCGATTTGCTCGAGCGGGCGGAGCGCGAGAGCGAACGCGAGCGCGCCGGAGAGGTCGAGGTAGGGCACTTGCTAAACGCGATGAGCCAAGAGATCCGCGGTCAGGCCGGCGAGATCCTCGGTGCCTTTGGCATCGGACCCGGGGCATTGAGGGCTCACGTCGGCGTGCTGAAGACCGTGTCTCGTCCCGAACGCCAAAGCGGCGGATCGCACGTGGCTCAGTTCACTCGCGATTTGGTCGACGAGGCCCGCGGCGGCGGTACCGACCCCGTCATCGGACGCTCATCGGAGGTCCGACGTTTGCTCACCATCCTCGAGCGGCGCCAAAAAAGCCATCCACTGCTCGTTGGCGAGCCCGGCGTCGGCAAGGGCGCAATCGTACGTGCGGTGGCGCAGCGGATCGCCGGCGGGGACGTGCCGACGAGTCTGGCCGGAGCGAAGCTGCTCGAGCTCGACTCGGGCTCGCTGGTGGCCGGCGCTCGCCTCCGAGGGGAGATCGAACAGCGAGTGCGCAAGCTCATCGACGAGCTCGGCGCAGCCGGCGACACGGTGCTGGTCGCCAAAGATCTCGATCAACTCTTCGGTCAGGGCCCTGCGGGCTCGGCGGTCGGTGAGTTGCTCAAGCCAGCGCTCACCCGTGGCGAGGTGCGGCTGCTCGGAACGACGACGCCGGAGGGGCTCCGCAAGATCCAAGACCGGGATGCCGCCGCGCTGCGTTTGTTCACGACGCTGACCATCGAGGAACCGACCGACGACGAGGCCAAGGAAATCCTCCGCGGCATAGCCAGTCGGTACGAAGCGCATCATCAGGTCCAGATCGGCGAAAGCGCCGTCGTCTCTTCGGTGATTCTCGCGAAGCGCTATCTGCAGGATCGCTTTCTGCCAGACAGCGCCATCGACTTGCTCGACGAGGCTGCCGCCGGCAAGCGGGTTTCCATCGACGGGGTGCCCGAAGAAACCGATCGACAGCTACGTAGACTCGAGTCCGTCGAGGCCCAGCTTCACTCGCTCGAGGGAGCAGACGATTCGGCATCGATGGATGCTCGGCGCAAGCTCGAGCGAGAGGTCGCTGACCTGACTCCGCTCGTCAAAGAATTGCGTGGCGAGCTCGAATCGCGCCGGGGCGCTGTCGCGGCGGTTCGCGCGCTTCAGAAGGAGCTAGAGGATGCACGAGTCTCCGAGACCACCGCGCGCGAAAAGCGGGACCTGCCGACGCTCGGCGAACTCGAGCACGTCGTCATTCCAGATCTCGAGACGCGCCTCGCCAAGGCCGAAGCGGCCGCCCGCAACATCGGCGTAGCCGACTCGAAGAGTGCGCTCTCCGAAGGCGACGTCGCGAAGACCTTGGCCGAGTGGACGGGCATTCCTGTCGCAAAAATGCTCGAGGCCGAAGCGGAAAAACTTCTCAAGATGGAGGACCGACTAGCCCAGCGCGTGATCGGTCAGGACGACGCCGTTCGTGCCATATCGCGTGCAGTGCGCCGCGGCCGCGTCGGCCTCAGAGACCCGAAGCGGCCGATCGGCTCATTTCTGTTTCTCGGTCCGAGCGGGGTAGGCAAAACCGAGCTGGCCAAGGCGCTCGCGGAGTTTCTGTTCGACGACGAAGCGGCGCTCACCCGGCTCGACATGAGCGAATTCATGGAGCGCCACATGGCTCAACGCTTGCTCGGCGCGCCTCCGGGCTACGCCGACAGTGACAAGGGCGGTTTCCTCACCGAGGCCGTCCGCAAGCGCCCTTACTCGGTGCTGCTCTTCGACGAAGTCGAAAAGGCGCACCAAGACGTCTTCAATCTGCTGCTTCAGGTGCTCGACGACGGGCGACTCACCGACGGTCGGGGCCGGCTCGCCGACTTCACGAACACGGTTGTCATCATGACGAGCAACATCGGGTCGGATCGGATTCTCGACACTGATCCGAAGCTGTTCGAGTCGGCCGACGGTCGTGAAGCTCTTCGGGATGTGTTGCTCGAAAAGCTCAACGAGTTCTTTCGGCCTGAATTCCTCAACCGAGTGGACGACGTCGTGGTGTTCCGCACTCTCGCCCGCGAGCACCTGAGACTGATCGTCGACATTCAACTTCGCGGCGTCGCGCGCCTGCTCGTGGACCGCGAGATACGACTCGAGCTCGACGACTCCGCCAAAGACCAGCTGGTCGAGCTCGGCTATGATCCGGCGCTCGGGGCGCGTCCGCTCAAGCGCGCCATTCTCCGGGAGATTCAGGATCCGCTCGCCGAGACGATCCTCTCTGGCGGATACGCCCGCGGAAGCGTGATCCGGGTTCGCTGGACCGACGACGCGTTCGAATTCGACGGCTGAAATCGGGCGGCGCCGTGCGCCCCGCCTCCGTCTCGCAGCGTCGGACTCGCGACGGGCGATGTTGCCAATGTTAACATCGGCCTTGGGGCCGACCACTTGGGCGGAAACGCTCGTTTCGACGGCCTTAATCGAGTTCGAGTGGCGCGGCGAGGCGGTCGGTGTGCCTTTCCAACCTGGCGCGAGATTGACGCTCAGAGCACCCTTGTCGGACCATTCGAGTCGGAGGCTTGATCCATGAAGCGCAGAAATCTTAGCCGTCGAACCGTTGTTGCTGCCTTGAGCGCGAGCGTGGTTGGTACCGCCACCTCGGTGTCGAAGGTCGCTCGGGCCGCTCAGACCAAGGGTGGTTCCAAAGCGCAGCGTCGGGGCGCCAAGTCGTCGCCCCGCCGCACCGCGCCCA
The DNA here is from genome assembly GCA_029261965.1 of Polyangiaceae bacterium. Lineage (GTDB taxonomy): Bacteria > Myxococcota_A > Polyangia > Polyangiales > Polyangiaceae > JAJDAH01. Next base: position 41,068 of record JAJDAH010000477.1, on the reverse strand, counting down.
CTCCCGCCCCGCTCTCTACGGCCGACAAGCTCGTCGCGCCGCTCGCCCCGGGTTCCCGGCTCGACCTTTGGACGGTCGAACGGGTGATTGCGACGGAGAACGGCGCCGCGTCGGTGATCGTGAGCGATGCATCCAAGCAAACGTTCCAACTCGACATCTGCGCTCGGGACGACTCTCCCGGCGCTGCTGCTGCCCCGGGCCGCTCGGAGTACTTCGAGGTGTTCGTCGCCAACCGCGGCGATGGAACTACGGCGACCGTGGAAGACCACGGGTTGGTGGCGATGGCGCTTGCCGACGTCATCCGTTCGAACGAGCAACACGTCGACCTCAGCGAGTACCTCACCTTGGCGGAACGGCTGTCAGCCGCCCGCGTTCACGTCTGATCGGCTTTTCTCTCTCGAGACATTCCAACCGGAACCCCTAAAGAGTGCACGTCGTCGAAGTCACGCTCCAATGCAACAACCACTGCGTTTTCTGCGCGCAGGGGCGGCTGAGGAGCACCTCGGAACCCAAGCCTCGGTCCAGTATCGAAGCCGAGGTCGACGCTCTGCCGATCGACACCAGCTCCGCCGACACCGTCGCTTTCGTTGGCGGTGAGCCGACCCTGCTCGACGACCTCGGGGAATTGCTCGCACGAGCCCGAAGCCGCGGTGCGGCTCACGTGCTCGTGCAAACGAATGGGCGCCGTCTCGCCAATCGTTCCTATTTGAACAGCTTGGAAGGCGCCAGCTTCGACGTGTCGTTGCACGGCACGACCGTCGACATGCAGGACCACCACACCGGAGTGGTCGGCAGCTTCAAGCAAACGGTGCTCGGTTTGCGCCGCGCTCGGGCCGCCCACCTGCCGTTCGCGATCACGACCGTGGTGACCCGCTCCAATTTTCGGCATCTCGGGGAGATGGTCCGGCTGGCGCACACCCTCGGCGCCCGAGCGGTCCGTTTCGAGCTTGCCCGCCCTCATGGGTCGGCCGCCCGCAACGCTCGGGCCGTCGTTCCGAACAAAGTCATGGTTCGTTCCGCGCTCGGCCAAGCGCTTGGTCTCGCGCAAACGCTGGGTCTCCCGTATGTGGTGGGGACGGCGGCGAGTGCCGACCCCGCCCACGATTGGTTCGCCGACCTCGGAACGGTCGAAGCAAACGTTCGGCCCCAAAACGGTCAGGCCTACGACGACGTGCGCCATCTCCGGGTCATCGACGCGGTGCCGACGCACTCAGCGGGGGCAGTCGCCCCATGACACTCCCCCACTTTCTTGGATTGGCTAGTGCATTCCCACGCACGCTAGCGAGGTAGGACGCGATGGCTCGCTCAAATCTGAAGGCACGAAATCTTGGACTGTTCACGGTGGTCGGCGCGCTCGGCGCGTTCGGCGCCGCGGCCTGCGCCGGAGGCGGCTCCGGCGGCACCTTCGCCAACACCGGCGGCTCGACGAGTGCCGGTGGCACCGGAGGGACCACCGATGGCGGCGGCCAGACCGGCGGTGCTGGTGGGGGTATCGTGACGGGTGGCGCGCCAGGCGCCGGCGGCGCTCCGAGCACGGGCGGTGGCCCGAGCACTGGGGGCGGTCCGAACACGGGGGGCGGTCCTGGAACTGGCGGAGTCGCCGGTGCGGGCGCCAGCGCCGGCGCAGCGGGAGTCGCGGGCGCCGCTGGAGGCGCGGGTGTTGCCGGCTCAGATGCGGGCAACGGCGAGATTTGCGACGGTCTGGACAACAACGCGAACGGACAGATCGACGAAGGCAACCCTGGCGGGGGTCAGTCTTGCACCGTTCCAGCCACGTCCGGCGTCTGTCGCGACGGCGAGACATCGTGTGTGAGCGGGACTATCCAATGCGTGCAGGTGAACTCTCCGGCACCGGAGACGTGCAACGGCCTCGACGACAACTGCAACGGCGGAATCGACGAGGGTGATCCCGGCGCTGGCATGTCTTGTTCGACCGGGCAAATGGGCATCTGCAGTGCGGGCACGACCTCGTGCGCAGCAGGAACGATCAGCTGCACGGCCAACTTCATGCCGCAGATGGAGACCTGCAACGGGCTCGATGACAACTGTGACGGCCAGGCCGATGAAGGCAATCCTGGCGGAGCTCTGCCTTGCTCTACGGGTCTCGAAGGAGTCTGCGCGGCGGGTACATTCAATTGTGAGTTCGGCCAGCTCAGTTGCGTGCAGAACGTGATGGCGAGCATCGAGATCTGTGACGGGCTCGACAATGACTGCACCACGGGCATCGACGAGCCTGCCAAGGTCGTCGGGCAACCCTGCACGACCGGCCTCGACGGCATTTGCTCCGCCGGGTTGACGACGTGCTCCTTCGGTACTGGTGGTTGTCAGCAGACGAGCACGCCCACGGCGGAGTCTTGCGACGGCGTCGACGAAGATTGCGACGGCACTCCGGACAACGGACCGGCAATAGAGCTATGCGCTCGGACCTGTGGCGTGCCGGGTGGCACGCTGCCTTTCGTGACCGCCATGCGTTGCTCGTCCGCGACGTGCGTCATCGACGGCTGCGAGCCCGGTCGTGTCAATGCTGATGGCAACGTGTGCAACGGCTGCGAAGGCACGACCTGCGCGACCTCTCCGGCATCCACCACCTGCGGCAACCCGGCAACCCCGGGCGTCGGCGCCTTTGCCGGCCAGATCGTGACCGTCGGCGAGTCGGTGTACGCCCGCGTCAACTTCAATCCCCCGGTGCCAGGTGTTTCCAACCAACCGACGATTCAGCTCGTTCAAGGGGCGTCGGAGTACCGAATGGACGTGCTGAACGGATGCGGCGGTGGTCAGTTCATGGCTTGTCCCCAGCCCGCATCTCGCAGTGGTAGCGGCACGGGCTCGGACATTGCGACGTGGAGCATGGACTTCACGCTGAACGCCGGCTGTGGCGGGTCGAACGGTGCCTGCACCAACGACTCGTCGCTTCCCAGCACGATCATCGTGCAGATCACTCGCGAAAGCATCGGCGGCGGCGCATGTTCGCCGTTCAGTGTTTCGATCACGCAATAGTCTGCAGCAGGCGGGTCGATTGTTCGTTCGAGCCGCTTGACGGCCCGGCGGCGGAGGGTCATGACTTCTTGCCCATGACCGATCTCGAGACGTCGAAAGCCGAGGGGACGCTCATCCTCGAGCTCGACGAGTCGCTCTATCCGAAGGACGCGGTATACGGCGCTGCGTACATTTTCATCGACCGGTGCTACGTGTGGCTCGACCGCCCCAAGGAAGGTCGACTCTCTGTCCGGTTGCGGCTCAAACCGGATGTCAAACCATCCCTGGACGATCTCGCCGGCGAGTTCGAGAACGAGCTCCTCGGTCAGGCGTGGCGCCGTCTGATCATCGAAGAGAATCGGCGCTTGATCGAGCAGGTGTCGACCCAGGCTATGGCGGGTGCCGCCGGTCCCCCGGGTCTCGACGACCTTCTGGGCATGGACATCGACGAGGACACAGCGTTCGAGGACCCGCTCGGCATCGCGATGAGCTGGGAAGACAAGTACAAGAAGAAGGACACGAAGAAGGACGCTGAAGAGGCGAAGCAGGCGTCCGAAGAGCTACTCACAGATGGCGAGAGCAAGTCGAAAGAGGGCGGGTGACCGAGCTTCGGTTCAAAACGGATCTGTATTCCGGTTTCGCCATCGATTCCGCGGTCAAGGTCTACGGCGAGTACGCCGACTTCGATCTCGAAAAGACCGACGAGGAGTACATCGTGCGGTTTACGCCCACCGGCGACTTTCCAGCGGACGCCATCGCCGACGAGCTCGGCAACTATGCGCTAGGCGCTACGGTCGAAGAACGAGGCACCGAGAAGTAGCGCGCGCCGGGGGCGGTGCGGGCCAGATGGCGGAGCTGCTACGCTGGACGGGTGTCGCGTCTGCGGTCGAATTCGTTCAACTTCGTCTCTAGACGGGATGTTGCCCGGCCCCCGAAGAGCCGGTGCCCGCTCCCTGCCACCGGGGAATTCGCTAGCGACGTTTCGCGAGAGCTCTTCCTGCGCTTGCACGACCGCATGCGCTTGTTTCGTACGGACTCCAGCGATTTCTCCGACGAAGAGTTGCTGAAGATCAAAGAATCGCTCGGCCAGATCTATTTGGACGTCTCGAGCAAGCTCGCACCGGATGACTTTGTCGCAGACCTGAAGAAGCTCACGCTTTCGCGCGAGTGCGAGCGTTGCGCCCATCGCGCGGGCTGTGGGGGCTCGTGGCAGCTCAGTGCCGGCGGCGCTTTCGAGCGCGACGACGGTTTTCTTCGGGATATTCTTGGCACATTAGACGGTGATCTGCTCGACGTTGGCTGTGGGGAAGGCGTGTATGTCGCTGATATTGCCCAGCAAGTGGAAGCCGGCCAGGCGACCTATCTGGGTGTCGACCCTGACGAGGCTCGTGTTGGCCTGCTCGCATCGCGTCACCCGTGGGCGCGCTATCATGTCGGTACGGTCTTGGATCTGCTCCAAGGTCCTGAGAGCTTTGACCACGTGCTCGTGCTTCGCAGCTACAACCACCTCCCCGACCCTCGAGAGGCGATGATGCGTGCCGTGCAATTGTTGCGACCCGGTGGGAGGTTGCTGGTCGCCGACAACGTTGCGTTCGGTCTCGTTCGGTCGAAGGAGCACGCGAGCCGCGCTGAGGGCGGGCCCGGCGCTTTCGAGCACTACAGAAACGACTCGTCGGTCGAAGCACATGCTGTTTGTGACGCGCTCCCGCTGCGGCTCGAAGAACGCCGCGACGTGGGCCCAGAAACGAGCAACCAGTGGTTGCTCCAGTACCGGAAAGTGGGTCACCCGTGATTGGTGAGCACGACGCACTCGGCGCGCTGACGTCGGCCGACGACGACCTGCAGAAGGTCGAGAGCCACGAAGAGGCCGCGCACCAAAAACGCAACTGGGTCCGACTGACGATGGACTGCAACAATCACTGCACGTTTTGTCTCGATACGCTCGCGCACAACGGAACGATGCGCAGCGTGATGGATGTGAAGGTGCAGATAATCGAGGGACGCAAGAAGGGGTGCGAGCGCCTGATCTTGAGCGGCGGCGAGCCGACGATGCACCCCAACTTTCTCGACTTCGTGAAGCTGGGGAAACGCTCCGGCTATCCCAAGGTGCAGACCGTCACCAATGGGCGCATGTTTCAGTACCCGGAGTTTCTCCAAACGGCGGCGGAGAACGGACTCGACGAAATTACGTTCTCGCTCCACGGACACACCGCGAAGTTGCACGATGCGCTCGTCGGTACCCCTGGTGCGTTCGAGCAAGAGAGTGCCGGACTAAAGGCGGCACTCGCCTCCGGCAGATTCATCGTCAATGTCGACATCGTGATCAACAAGCAGAACGTCAAGCACCTCCCCGAGATGCTCGAGACGTTCGTCGGATGGGGCGTGCAGGAGTTCGACCTGCTTCACATCATTCCATTCGGCAATGCCTGGGGACCGGCCAAAGAGCATCTTTTCTACGACCTCGAGGGCAACGAAGAGGCTTTGCGAAAAGCGTTCGAGTTCTCTCGGCGCCCCGACCTTCACATCTGGCTCAATCGATTCCCCCCGCCCTACACCGAGGGGTTCGAGGACCTCATCCAAGATCCCTACAAGATGAACGACGAGGTGCGCGGTCGACGCGAGGAGTTCGACCAGTTCCTGTCGGTTGGAAAGAAGCTCTCCTGCCGTCAGCCCGAGCGGTGTCACTACTGCTATCTGAATCAGCTCTGCGACACCCTGGACGAAGCCATCGACGAGCGGAAACGTGACGAAGTGGAGTTGCTTCGGCTCGAAGAACCCGCGCCGGTGGCTGGCGAGCTACCGAAAGCTCGAGTGGTGAGGGTCGTGGCGGACGACTACCCCGCAGCGAAGCGGCTGGCGGATCGCGCTGACGCCGAGCAGATCTGGCTCGAGCTACCGGCCTACGGTGGTCTCCCCGATCACCTGAATGACGCGGGCCTCGTTTTCGGCAAGAAGCTCGGGCGCTGCTACGCCAGTACGGCTGAAGAACTAGAGCGCCTCTTGGGGGTGCCCGGTGATTTCGCGGTGTGTGCGTACTTGAACCGTGACACTGAGGCCTGGATCCGCGCTCATTCGCCGATATCGCCGAGGCTCATGGTGGCCCAGCCTTACTACGACCGGGTCACGCTCAATCGAAAAAATGACGTGGCCGACCTTCGCGCGTTTCTTTCGACCCTCCCTCCGGAAGTAAAAACGGAGAACATTCCCCCGTGCCTCGGTTCGCGCATTCCTGAGGCGAGTCAAACTCGACTCGACGGCGGGATGCTCGGCGCTGACGCGCGCCTGGACATGAACAAGTATGCCCAGCGCTACATCGCCGATCGCTTCCTGACGAAGAGTCGTCGATGCAAAGAGTGCGTGCACGATTCGTCGTGTCGGGGAGTGCACATCAACTTCGTCCGCGCCCATGGTTATGCGCCGCTGGTGCCGCTCCAGGCGGGCGATCGAGCCGCAGAATAGGCTCGCAGGGGCGAGGCTTGGAGGCGCTCTCGATGCCCGATAGCCTGTCCGCGTGAAGCGCCTGGCCCTCTTCCCCGTGAGTTTTGCAATACTTCTTTGCGGGTGCGGAAACCGCACGCCCAGCGACGATGGCGCCTGCGATGCGGAAAAGCCGAACGCCTACAGCAAGCCCCCACTATTGAGCCTGGGCTGCGACGAGATTCGAACGAACGAGTCCCGCTTCGACCCCGCCACGGGAAAAACTGAGCGCCACATCCACAGGTTCATTCACTGCTGCCGCTGATTCGCGGCATGTCAATCCCGGACGACGCGTCGCTCGCGTTGGCGAGCGCCACACAATGCCATCGCGGCTTCGACCTCCGAGAGGATTCTTCGAGCGTGCTCGAGGAAACGTTGGCCGCTCGGCAACAGATGCATGCCGCGGGGCGTGCGGCGAAAGAGCTCGGCCCCGAGTTCGTGCTCGAGGCTCTTGATTTGGCGGGTCAATGGCGGCTGTGAAATGTGCAACCGCTGCGCTGCTCGGCCGAGGTGGCCTTCTTCAGCGACCGCTACGAAGTACCGAATCTGGGCGAGACTCACCGTGATGAGCGTAGCACACGGCCGCAGTCGCGTTCGATACCGACAAGGTATTGGACGCGCACCGTCGTCGAGCTGCAAGTTGGTGCATGGCGATCACCATCCTGAGCGCCCGGGACTGCTCGCGAATGAGGCGGGCTGGCGCGGTCGCGAGAGCCACGCTGCAAGCCGTCGCGCAGAGTCTCCGGCCGGGCATGGCGACCGCGGAAATCGACGCGCTCGTCCGTCGGGACACCGAGGCCCGCGGCGGAACGCCGAGTCAGCTCGGCTATCAGGGATTTCCGGCGGCGGTCTGCACGAGCAAGAATTCCGTCGTCTGCCACGGGATCCCCAGCGCGAACGAGCTGCTCGAACTGGGTGACATCATCAACGTGGACGTCACGACTCGCTTCGCCGGGTTTCACGGCGACACGTCAGCGACGTTTTTCATCGGTGACCCCTCGCCGGAGGCGCGGCACGTGGTGGACGTGGCAAAGCGGTGTCGCGACGTGGGCATTTCCGCCGTGCGTCACGGCGCGCGACTCGGCGACATCGGTGCCAGCATCGAAGCGCTCGCCCAACGCGAGGGGTGTTCGGTCGTGCGTGAGCTCGGTGGCCACGGAATCGGCCGCTCGATGCACGCCGACCCTCACGTCCCGCATCATGGGTGCGCCGGAACCGGGATTCGCCTGAAAGCGGGGATGGCGCTGACCGTCGAGCCCATGATCAATCTTGGTGCCGCCGACGTGCTTTTCCTCGACGATGGCTGGACCGTCGTCACTGCCGACGGCTCGCTATCTGCTCAATTCGAGCACACCGTGCTCGTGACGCGAGAGGGATGCGAGGTCCTGACCACACCAGACTGCGTGCGAGCCGGGAGCGCAGCGCTAGCCGAAGCGTGAAGCACGTCGATCACTCCGAATCCGTCAGCTTGTGGAGCAGCACCGCGACGTTCCCCTGCTCACTGCAGCTCCGCGCAGATCGTTTGGCCGAGTCGCCGATCGTCCAAGCGACCAGCTGGCTCAGTTGCCCGGCGTCGGCGCGTCTTCGATCAACCCTTCGAACATGGTGCGGTTCGGGCCCGAGGGGCGCTGTTTGTAGCGGTAGGGCTTCGGGTAGTTCTTGTCGAAGTAGCAGCCGACCGTGTCGTGGAACGCCATGATTTCGATCGAGGCATCTTTGTTCTTGGTCCGGGCGACGCCCAACGCCGTCAACGCGGCGGCCAGGTCAGGACACGCTTCGCTCGGGTGCGGTAGCTTGAGTGGCGCGGCAGACGGGCAGCACCCGGCTCGGGCGACGGATACCGAGGCCATTTCGTACCAGCTGAGCTGCGACCAGATGCGCATGCCTTCGGTGAGCTTGCCCAGACCACCGACGACGATCTTCGAGTGCATTTTGGTGGCGACTTTGCGGGGATCAGTGAGCTCGCAGACAAACTCGAAGCCGTCGGCGTTCTTGAAAGTCGCTTCGGGGTAGTACTGGGCCACGCATTCCCCGACTCCCTTGGGAGCCGCTGCCGCGGTCGGTGTTGGCGCCGCCGTTGCCGTTGGCGTTGCTGTTGGTGCGGCCGTTGGTGCGGCCGTTGGGGTGGGCGCAGCGGACGGTTTCGGGCCAGCGGATGAGGCGGCGTCCGGTGCCGCGCTGTTCATCGGCGCGGCGCTACTGATTGGCAGCGCGCCGTTCGCCGGTACCGCGCTGTTCATCGGCGCCGCGCTGTTCGTCGGTGCTGCGGTCGTTTTGGTCGTCACCGTCGGGCTTGGGTCCGTTGTCGTGGTGGCGGTCGGCGTCGGTTTGCTCGGGCCTGCTTCGTCCGAGGAACGCTTCGCGTAAACGATGCCAACAACGACGAGCACTGCAAGCAGCGCATAAATCCAAAGTCCACCCGAGGACTTCGTTTCCTCTTCGGGCTCGCGAGCCGCCGCCGGTTTCTTCTTTGCCGCCTTCTTGCTGCCTTCGGGGGCGGGGGCTTTCGATTTCTCGTTGTCCTTGGCGGGCTTTTTCTCCACCCCGGCGCGGGAAATTTTCTTCTCGTCGTTGCCCGAGGTTTTCTTGTCTTCTTTCTTCTCGGAGTCCTTGCTCGCCGGCTTCACATCGTCGGTTTTCGCAACGTCGTCGGTGCGCGGCTGGGTCGGACGATCCCCTTCGCTGTCGTCATCGTCTTCGACGAGGCGCGGCTCTTGGTCGCCCCCTTCGGCCGCTGAGGGTTGCGAAGCGAGCGCCATCAGGATGTCTTCCTGGTCGTGAATGCTCGGCCGCTTGACCTCGACGTCTGGAGGCGGGTCGTCGCTCTTCTTTTTCGCCGACGGCCGCTGCGCCGGCATGGCGTAGACGCTGGTTTTCAGATTCGCGTTCGGGCTCGTGGGCTCGAGCACCGCTTCGGTAATTCCCTCGTCGTCCACTGCCGGTGGCGGGGGCGCCGTATCTCCCGGCTTTTCGTCGGGCACCGTCTCGAGCTGAATGCTCGGTGGGGCTTGCGACGGAGGCGGGCTGTCGCCACCCGAGCGCCGGCTCCACGTGGCAAGCTCCGTTTCGAGCGCCTTCACGGTGGAGACTCGAGTGTCCGGCTTGCCGGTCACGCCGGAGGTGAGCAACGTCTGAAGCTCGGGATCTTCCACGCCGAACGCCGACAACGGCACGGGCTTGCCGGCGAGGATCATGCGAGCGAGCTCTTTCCGCGATTCGCCGGAGAAGGGCGGGCGCCCGGTGAGCGCGGCGTAGAGCGTCGAGTGCAGCGCCCACGTGTCGTCTTCTTTGCTCGGGCCACCGCCGGTGACGCGCTCGGGTGAACAATAGGCCCCGTTCGGAGCGGCGAGCAGCTGGGTGAGCACGGGGACCACGCCGAGCTCGGCTCGCGTGACGATGACGCTGCGTGGGCTGACGGCCCCGTGCACTCCACCCTTGTCGTGGATGGCGCGGAGCGCCTTGGCGAGGCGCATCACGACCTGCACCGCCTTGTTCGGATCGAGCGAGCCTGACTCGAGCCGCTGATGTAAAGTCCTTCCCGGCACATACTCCGCGATGACGACTGCTCCGTCGGCGCGCGCCTCCTCCGACGGAAGACTGTCGCGGTCGAACTTCTCCACGACCGCATGGATCTTCGCTAGGTGCGGGTGGGTGACTTGTGTGAGCGGCTTGATTCCAGCCGCTCGCGCTTTGGGCAGAAGCGAAGCGACGACCGTCTGATTGGTTTCGTCGTCAGTCGCCAGCCAGATCAGCGTCTTCGAGCTTCCGCGAAGCGCCTTGAGGAAGCGGTAACGATCGGCGACTGGTTTCGGCGCTTCCATGCCTCAAAGCCAATGATCTCGCGACACTATTCGGGGTGGGGGTGGGGGCCGGCTTCATCCATCTCGGTCACCGGCTGCCCGTCGTTGGGCAAGCTCGGCGAAGCACGAGCGCCGGGGCCCGGATGCTTCGACGCAGGGTACTAGGACCTGGTCGTATTTCGGAAGCAGGCATGCGCGGCTCGCGCCGCTCTTTTCCGAGGCGCACTGGAGGAAGCGACTGTCGTACGGCGCGGTCAGGCACCGCCGGACGATCCGCTGCAGGGCCAAGCGTTCAGGGGGGTTTATCGGGGCATCCAGCCTCGTTCCGAGCGACCGGAGGGCGAATTCCGTGCACTCGATGCGCCCCGGCAGCTCGCGGGCGCATCCGAGCGACAGTCCAGCGATTATTATTGGCAAGTAGCTGATTTTTTTCATCATTTGGCCTCGAACCTAAACGCGCGGTCAGCTCCCAGGGTCCCTGCTTATGGTATGTGCCTGCCTCCCATCACTCGAGGAGCTGTTTTCATGGAGCACCTGGGGCCGGTTCGTAGCAGTCACGGAATCGAGAATCACGGCGTCGTCAATGCCCGACGCGTGTACTGGAACCTGTCCACCACCGCTCTCATCGAGCAGGCGGTTTCGAGGGGGGAAGGGCAGCTGAGCGCGCACGGGGCTTTTGTGGTCACGACCGGAAAACATACCGGTCGGTCGCCCAACGACAAGTTCATCGTAAAGGAGCCCTCGAGCGAGGGGCGGATCGACTGGGGCAAAGTCAATCGCCCCTTCGAGGCGGAAATGTTCGACCGCATGCACGCGCGGGTCTGTGCGTATTTTCAGGGTCGAGATCTCTTCGTTCAAGACGCACGTGCCGGGGCCGCCCACGGCCTGCCGATTCGGGTGGTGACCACGAACGCCTGGCACTCGCTCTTCGCGCGTACGATGCTTCTTCGTCCGTCGAGAGTCGAACGTCAGGAAGCCGTCCCGGAGTTCACCGTCCTGCACGCGCCGGATTTCCAGGCGAACCCCAAGCAGGATGGCACCAACAGCGAAACGTTCATCCTCGTCAACTACGCCAAGAAGCTCGTGCTCATCGGTGGCACGCAGTACGCCGGCGAGATCAAAAAGAGTGTTTTCTCGCTACTCAACTACCTCTTGCCGATTCGTGGCATTTTGCCGATGCACGCCTCGCTCAACGTTGGCGAGTCCGGCGACGCGACGGTTTTCTTCGGCCTTTCTGGAACCGGCAAGACGACGCTCTCGGCGGATCCCGAACGCACACTCATCGGTGACGACGAGCATGGGTGGAGCGACGACGCGACGTTCAACTTCGAAGGTGGCTGTTACGCCAAGACGATCCGGCTTTCCGAGAAAGCAGAACCAGACATCTGGAACGCCGTTCATTCCTACGGGACGGTTCTCGAAAACGTGGTCATGGATCCCGACACCCGAGAGCTGGATCTCGACAGTGACAAGCTCACGGAAAATACCCGAGCGGCATACCAACTCGAACGGATCCGCAACGCCAGTCAGAGCGGTGTCGCCGGTCACCCGAACACCATCATCATGCTCACTGCGGACGCCTACGGGGTCCTGCCACCGATCGCGCGTCTCACAGCCGAGCAGGCCATGTATCACTTCATCTCTGGCTACACCGCTAAAGTAGCGGGGACCGAGCGGGGCGTGACCGAGCCGCAGGCGACCTTCAGCGCGTGTTTCGGGGCGCCGTTCTTGCCGATGCATCCCACGGCCTACGCCAAACTGCTCGGCGAGAAGATCGAGAAGCACAATGCCCAGGTGTGGCTCGTCAACACTGGCTGGACCGGGGGCCCCTACGGTGTGGGCAACCGCATGGCCATCCGGCACACGCGCGCAATGGTCCGTGCGGCGATCCAAGGCAAACTGAAGGATGTCGCGACCAAACCCCATCCCGTCTTCAATGTCGGCATCCCGGAAGGCGTGCCCGACGTCCCGGGTGAGGTGCTCGATCCGCGGACCACTTGGAAGGACGGACACGCGTACGACGCGCAGGCGAAGAAACTCGCCACGCAGTTCAAGTCCAACTTCGAGCAGTTTTCTGCCGAGGCCGACGGCGGCGTTCGTGACGCCGGACCGAAAGCGTAGCGCCTCCTCTGGAGGTAACTCGAGTTTGCGCGGACGCCGCTAGTCGCGTTCGACGCGCAAAAAAGCGACGCCGTTGCCGCTTGCTCGAGCCACGTAGGTCTCGACGCTCAACTCGGTCCTCAATAGAGCGATGCGCCTTGCGGCGGCAGCCAGATCGGCGCGCTGCTGGGTGTCGAGTTTGTCCTCGGGCGTTTTGAGGGTTTTCAGATAGTAAGCGCAGCTTTCGTGCGCGATGAGCACGATGCGCTCGAGCTCGTGGACATTGATGAGAAAAGCGAGGTGCTCTTCAGCGTCGCGTCCGGCGAGGAACGCCGTCAAGTTTCCCGACAGACAAGCGGAGCCGCCGGGAATCGCGAGTCGGTCATAGCGTGGCAACCCCAGGCCGTTTTGCATGAAGTCGTCCATCTGCTCGCCCCACCGACCGTCGCTGCAATAGATTGCAGCGGCATGGATGCGCGCATGCTCGAGCTCTAGCTTGCTCTCGAACAGCACCCGTTTGGTGTCGGGTGTGGACTTGGATTTGGACTTGCTCGTTTTCTTGTTTTCGGGGTCGAGCTTTGCCAATTGGGGGTAGCTGTCCACGCGGCGCCACTCGTCCCCCTTTCGTCGGAGGAAAGCATCCATCGGAACCTTGCCGGACCGGATGCCTTCGACCACCCGTTTCCACGAAACCGGTCCTACGGTTCCGCCACCCTCGGTGTGCACGTGCCATTGAGGAGTGTCGCCAGCCACGGGTGCACAGCCTACAAGGAGCCGCAGTTCAAAGCATCAGCTCGATGCTCAAAATTCCGCCGAGCCCTGTACGGAACTTTGGCAGCCCGTCCACTTGGCGCAGCTGACCAGTGCCGTCGACGATGGTGGCGCTGCGGAAGACGTCTCCTCTTTGGTTGTTCACGAGTGCTGCCGTGAAGAGGCCGGACAGGGCCAACCAGCCGTCGATGAGCTCGACCGAGGCCCCGAGCTCGAATGGATACTCGACCATTGTCGAAACTCGACGAGGCAGCTCGATATCGTCGATGCGGAGCCCCGGAGCTTCTATCCGGCCCCATCCGATGCCGACCCCGACCCACGCGCGCGCCTGTTCGGCGAATTGCCAGGTCGGCTCGATCCGCGCGCTCAGTTGATGGACGACGAGGTCCCCGAGGTCGAGATTCGCGGCTCCGGCGAAGAGCTCGTTCGGAGCCGCGTTGATGCCGTGTTTGCTTTTCAGAAACTGAAGTCGCACGCCGAGCCAATGCGGCCCCTCCATCCGGACGTGCACCCCCCAAGTGAGTCCTGGGTCGTAGAAATCGCCGTTGTCACCAGCCGATGGGCGCGCCATGACACCGAAGTCCGGGCCGACGGACGCGCGATGTCGGGCCGCATCTGATTCGTCTTTCGGAAGGTAGGGCAACGGTGTTTGGTCGGCCATTGTCGGCATGGCCGGCGGCGGTGCTGGCACGGTCTCTTCGAGGTCTCTGTCCGCAAGCTCATCGTCGCCGGATGTCGAGTCGACCTTCTTGCTGTCTCTTGCCGCTTCAGGCGCCTGGTTGGCCTCGTCGTCGGGCCGCGCGCCGGGGGCTGGCTCTGGGGCCTGTTCCGTCGCCGGAGGCTCGTTTGCTGGCGCCTGGGCCTCCGCCGGGGCGCTCAGCGTGCAGAAAACGAGGCTCAGGCCGCTCACGAGCCCGAGTCCCGCTGCAGGCGCGGTAGGTGGACGCCGGGGGCGGTGGCGCAGCGTCATTTCCTCAACGTGGCGCCGAACTCTTCGTTCACGGCTCTGACGACGGAGGCGTGCTGCGAATCTACCTCCTTGTCCGTCAGAGTCCTGGCGTCGTCGGGGTCCGTTGCGGCTTTCGGATCCCGGTAGACGACGTGAAAAGCGAGCGACCGGTGCCCGTCGGGAATCGACCCACCCCGGAACAGATCGAACAGCTCGACCGACTCGCAGAGCTTTCCGCCGCTTTTGGCGATGGCGCGGCCGACGTCGCCAGCGCTGACGTCGTCGCTCACCACGAGGGCTAGATCGCGAGTGACCGCGGGCAGCCGGGGTATCGGCCGGAATGCGACGCGCGGACGGCCGAGCCGTTCGACGGCTTCGAGATCGACCTCGACGATCATCGCCGGGCCGTCGAGATCGAGCGCGTCCACGACGTCGGGATGAAGCGGCCCAAATAGACCGACCCTTTCGTCCTCGATGCGCACCTCGCCCGCCGCGCGCGGATGCAAGTGGCTCGTGCCCTCGCCGGTGGCGTGTCCAACGCTCGAGGTCCGTCCGGTGAGCCGCTCGATGAGCTCCACGGCGACGCCCTTGGCGTCGAAGGCGTCGACATCGGTGGGTTTCTCGAGATGCGCTCGCCGTGGCCCGCCCAACGCCGCCGCGAAGCTCAGATGCTCGTAGGGAAGCAGACGTTCGTCTTCGGGTAGGGGTGGGCGCGCGGCCAGCGCGTCGGAACCGCGCTTCGCCCGAGGAGGCAGGAACCGAGCACCGGTGGCGAAAAGTCCAACGGATTTTTCTCCGCGGCGCCGTGCCCGACGAAGTGTCTCGAGCAGTCCGGGCAGCAGACTCGTTCGCATCCGGCTCCGTTCCTCGCTCAACGGATTGGCCAGATGAACTGTCGACTTTGGCGCTCGCACGGCCTCGAGCTCTCGCTCGGAAACGAAGCTATAGGTCACGGTCTCGCTCAAACCGAGCGAAACGGCGATCTCCGCTGCTCGGCGCTCGAGCCGACCTGTAGTTCGCGGCGCTGGCGGCGGCGTGGCCGGCAGGAGCGTCGGAATTTCGTCGAGCCCGCGCAGTCGCGCGACCTCCTCGATCAGGTCGACTTCTCGACCGATGTCCGGGCGCCAGGAGGCGCCGGTGATCTCCGCGGTGCCGCCGTTTCGTTTCACCGAGAGCCCGAGTCGAGTGAGCGATGCACAGGCCTCGTCGAAGGGGATCTCGACGCCGACTAGGGCGTCGAGACGCTTCGAGCGGAGAGTCATGGTGGGTACGGTGAGCGCATCACCCTCGACCCGCAGCGCCCCAGGAACTTCGGCGCCGGATGCGAGCGACGACAGCAACGTCTTGGCGCGGTCGAGAACTCGCGACACGCCACCCCAGTCGGTTCCGCGTTCGAACCTGAAGCTCGACTCGGTGTGAAGCCCATGGCGTCGGCCCGTGCGGCGAACCCCGCGCGGCGTGAAGTAGGCGCATTCGAGTAGGACTCGTTTCGTCGTCTCCCGAATTTCGCTCGTCTCGCCACCCATGACGCCAGCGAGCGCGGTCGGTCCGTCTCCGTCGCAGATGACGAGGTCGTCGGCGTCGAGCTTGCGGTCCACGCCGTCGAGTGTGCGCAGCCGCTCTTCCGGTCTTGCTCGCCGGACGACGATTTTCGAGCCTCGCACCAAATCCAGATCGAAAGCGTGCATTGGCTGGCCAAATTCGAAGAGCAGCAGGTTCGTGATGTCGACGACGTTGTTGATCGGCCGTACTCCGAGACTGTGTAGGCGCCAGCGCAGCCACGTCGGTGATTGTCGGATTTCGACGTCGAGTACGGCAGCCGCCGCATACAGAGGACAGCGGTCGCCATCTTCGATGGTGACCGAGATCAGGTCCTCGAGCTTCGCGTCCGCGACGCGTTTCGGTTTCTCGACCGGGAGCTTTTCGAACTCGAGCTCGAAAAGCGCCGCGACGTCGCGGGCCACGCCAACATGCCCGAGCGCGTCGGGTCGGTTCGGCGTGACTCCGATGTCGTAGATGGTGTCCATTGCCTCGGGCAGCGCGGTTGGTAGCAATGTGCCGGGTTCGCCAGCTTCGCTCGGGAGCACGAGGATCCCGTCGGAATCGGCGCCGAGGCCCATCTCGACCTCGCTGAGCAGCATGCCTTCGCTCGGTACTCCGCCGATGTCTCGCGTGGTCAACGTCACACCGATGGCCGGGAGCGTCGTTCCGACGCGGGCGAGCACCACCTTGCCGCCCGACCCTGGCACGTTGGCCGCCCCGCAGACCACGCGCTGCCGACCGTCACCATGGTTTACCGTCACGAGCTGGAGCTTCTCGCGCTTCGGATGCGGTTCGACTTTCTCGACCGTCGCCAGCACCACGCGGTCGAGACCCGCGCCGATTGTGTCGAGGCTCTCGACCTCGAGGCCGGCTCGAGTGAGACGTTCTGCGACCTCGGCGGGCGGGGCATCGAGCCCCGGCAGCAGCTCGCGCAGCCAGTTGTAAGAAACGCGCATGTTCGGCGGTCCTCGAAGGGGCTTCCTTCTAGCAGGGCCCACGAGAGGGTGCACCTGGACTCTGGGCGCGATTGCAGCTCCGTCCTGCGCTTCGGCGTTTGACGGTTCTCTGCTGCGACCCCACATCCTTCGTCGTGACCGAGGCATTTTTCGTCGAGGATCGTGGCCGCTTCGTGGCAACCGAGCACACCCGCGGACCCTGGAGCGCGGATCATCAGCACGGAGGACCGCCAGCGGCGCTTCTCGGCCGAGCGATTCGGCTCGCCGGCGCGAAGTCCGCTCCGGACATGGCCGTCACCCGCGTCACGGTAGAGTTCGTCAAGCCCGTGCCCATCGCGCCATTGTCTCTTCGGGTCGACGAAGAAGGTGGCGGGCGCAGCTCTCGCAGGTTTTGCGCCGAGCTCAGCGTCGACGGGGTTTTGGTTTGTCGCGCCCGCGCTTCGCTGATCCGATTGGAGTCCGTCTCGCTGCCGTCTCTGCCACGACACCCGGCCCCGTCGAGTCAGCCCGATGAATGCGAAGAGTCGAGGTTTCCGTTTTTTCGATGGCCTGTCGGGTACCACACGGCGATCGACCTCCGATTCGCCAGCGGTGGCTTCGGAAAGGGTCCGTCCTTCGCTTGGCTGCGCATGCGCGTGCCTCTGCTGGCGGATGAAACGCCCTCGCCCCTCGAGCGCGTGCTCATCGCCGCGGACTCGGGCAATGGCGTGAGCTTTCACATCGATCCCAAAGACTACCTGTTCATCAATCCCGACTTGTCGGTGCACCTGCACCGCCTGCCCGTCGGAGAGTGGGTTGCGCTGGATGCCACGAGCACGATCGAGGCGACCGGGATTGGACTCGCGGATACTCGACTTTGGGACGAGTCGGGTCCGATCGGTCGATCCGCTCAAAGTTTGCTCGTCGGACCACGTTGACCAGGACGGGCCGCACGGAGCCATCCCGAGAAGCCTCACCTTTTCCGGCAAAGTGGCGCGCGGGCGGCGGTTCGAGTAAGTGCGTAACCGGACTCATGTCTACCGAGGTCGAGGAAGCGGATCTTCCGCCGGGATCGCAGCTGGGTCCCTATGTCATCGAGCGGTGTGTCGGTATCGGCGGCATGGGCGAGGTCTACGAGGCGCGGCACACGGGCCTCAACAAGAGAGTGGCGGTGAAGGCGCTGCGCAGGGACGTCGCACGCAAGCCGGTCGAACGCGCCCGCTTCCTCCGGGAAGGGGAGATGGCTTCGCAATTGAGCCACCCCAACATCGTCGACATCACCGATGTTGGCGAGCTCGACGGCATCCCCTACTTCGTCATGGAGTTCCTCGACGGCGAGGACCTTTCTGACCTGCTCAGGCGCGAGGCTCCACTCGAAACCGAGCGGCTGGTCGACTTGATTTTGCCGGTCGTCGCCGCTGTCGGACACGCCCACGAAAACCGAATCATCCACCGGGACATCAAGCCCGGGAACATCCTCTTGTCGAAGACGTCGTCGAACCAAATCGTCCCCAAAATCCTCGACTTCGGAATTTCGAAAAACATGGACGGCGACGACAAGGGAGACCTGACGCAGACATCGTCCCTGCTCGGTACGCCGCACTACATGGCGCCAGAGCAGGCGCGCGGCGCCAAGTATGTCGACGAGCGAGCCGATCAATACGCGGTTGGCGCGATTCTCTATCAGGGCGTGACCGGTCTCAGGCCCCACGAATCCGAAGGTGTCCCGTTCCTCGAGTTGATGAACTCGATCGCCACCGGCGACGTCACTCCACCCTCGTCTCGCGCGCCCGGGGTCTCGAGTGAGATCGAGGCCATCATTCTGAAGGCGATGCACCGCGAGCGCGGGTCGCGGTACCCAACGATGCGCGAGCTCGGGCAAGCATTGTTGCCCTACGCGAGTGACCGGGGTCGCACGCTGTACGAGCCGGCGATTGCCGCGCTCACGCGATCCATCGCCGAGGACGAGACCGTTCATGAACGACAAGCGATTGCGCGCACCAATCGCGACGACCTGACGACCCTCGGTCGCGGCGCCAACACCCTCGGCGGAGCCCGCAGTCAGGCGAGCGCGCGCAGCA
This sequence comes from Polyangiaceae bacterium, assembly GCA_029261965.1. Taxonomy (GTDB): domain Bacteria; phylum Myxococcota_A; class Polyangia; order Polyangiales; family Polyangiaceae; genus JAJDAH01. The sequence continues at coordinate 22,437 of JAJDAH010000477.1, read as the reverse complement.
AGTGGATGCTACGAGCGGTTCTCGCCGTGGCGCTCGCCATGGGCGCGGTCGTCATGGCCAAACAGCTGGACTCGACCGAGGACGACGTCGGGTCCGCGTCGGCGGCGGCGGAGATCCCGAGCAAGCCCAGTCGCTACTCCGTCGTGCTCGCCGTCGTGCCGAGCGACGCCGTCATCGAGCTCGATGGGCGGCGTGTCGGTCTTGGGCGACTCGAGCGGGACCTGGAGTTGAACGGCGAGATCCATCGGCTCCGCGTGTCTCGGGAGGGCTACCAGACCCAAATCCTGACGTTCCGCGATGCTCCGCCACCCAAACGTGTGTCGCTGCTCGAAGTCCCGGAAGTCTCGGCCAAGGTCCCGGAGCCCGACGAGGGCGGGGGGCCGCCGGTGAAAGCAGATGAATCGGCGGTCGAGCCGCGGCCCGCTCGCCCAGGGGCGGGTTCTACGCCACCGCCGGCGCCTTCGGAAGAAACTCCTGCGCCCGCCCGGCCGTCGACGGATAACATCGATCCGTGGGCTCAATAGCGCGTCCCCGACTCCTCGGCGTCGGTGTTTTTCTCCTGCTCTGCTCGACAGGCCTCTCATCGGTGCTCGCCGAGGACGCCGGTGCTCCTGCCGCCGAGCCACCCGCTGACGAAGCGGCGGCCTCGGCGGATCGGGACGTGGAAGCGCGGCGCCTGTACGTCGCGGGTGACGCCAAATACGCAGAGGGCGACTACGCGGCTGCGGTCGAGCTGTTCTCTCGTTCCTATGAGCTGAGCGGTCGGCCCGCCCTCCAGTTCAATCTCGCGAATGCCTTCGAGCGGCTCGGTCGGCTGAACGAAGCTTTGGCGGCGCTTCGACGGTTCGAGCCGCACTCGACCGGCGAACAGAAGCTCGTCGTACAGAAGCGAATCGAGCAGCTCGAAGCGCGGATCGCCGCGCGGGCCGCGCCGCCTCGGAGCGCGGCGACCGCGGCGCCTACGCCTCCTGGGCCGGAGTCGGGCGAGGCTGCGGCTGCCACGCCGCCATCCACCGCTCCAAACGTCTCAGAAAAAAATCCGCCAGTCGCTGGGTATTCCCTCCTCGGTGTTGGTGTGCTCGGACTTGCGCTCGGCGCGGGGTTTGGTGTCAAGGCACTCCGAGCACGGGATTCCGTCGAGAGTTTGTGCGTCAAGGTCGATTCGGCGCGCCGTTGTCCCGACGGCGCCCGGGGCGACCTCGACGACGACCAGCGCAATTCGATCATCGCTGATGTCAGCTTTGCAGTGGGCGTCGCCGCAGCGGCGGTGGGCGTGTACTTGGTCGTGAAGTCGTCGCGAGACGAAAAGCGCCGTGCCGTGGTCGGTGCGAGCGCGTTACCCGGCGGCGCGCGCATGACGTTGGGAGGGCACTTTTGATTGCCCGCCGCGCGTGTCTGTGGGGACTCTTCCCGCTGGTTTCTTTCGGTAGCGTCAGCTGCTCCTTGGGTCGCGTGGGACAGGACGACTGCGCGTCGAACGCCGACTGCCGAGCGGCGTTCGGGGTTGGCTCGGTCTGCATGAGCGACGGTCTTTGCGCGTCAGCGGCGCCGACCCCCCGGTGCGAACGCACATTCCCCGAAGACTTGTTGACTCGGCCCGAGCGACATCTCGACACCATAGTGTTCGGAAATCTCGTGGATCGCTCGCTCACGACCCATCGTGCGCGGGAAGATTCCGCGAGACTCGCTTCGGTGCAGGTCAACGAAGCGGACGGCCTCGGTGGTCGCCAACTCGGCTTCGTTTTTTGCACGATCGAAGAGAACGCCACTTTGGACGACCTGTCACAGACCGAAGCAGCGGTCGAAGCTGCGGCGTTCCTCACCGATCAACTCGGCGCTCCAGCGATTCTAGGCCCCCCGGGTTCCGGAGACGTGATCGCAGTTTTCGAAGCGACCGAGCCTAGAGAGACTTTGCTGATTTCCCCGTCGGCGACGAGTCCCGCGCTGACGGCGCTCGAGCCCGAAGCCAGCGACACCGAGCCTGGGCGCCTATGGCGAACGGCGCCGCCGGATTCGATTCAGGGCCGAGCGATCGCCGCCGATCTCTTCGATCGAAACGTCACAGACGTCGCGGTCATCGCCCAGGTCGGCGCCTACGGAGACGGGCTCACCGAAGCATTTCGGGACAGCTTTTCGGGTCAGGTGTCGGTCATGACTTTCTCGACAGATGGTGAGCGAGCCGAGGTCATCACGGCGGTTGGCACCAGCCCGGCGAGCGAAGTGCTGTTCATCTCGTCGGCGACCCAGGATGTCATCGCGTTCATGAACGCTGCGGCGTCGATTCCGGGCTACGACAGCAAGGGCATTTTTCTCTCGGACAGTGCCGCGAACCAAGATCTGCTGGACCGAGCGACGCCGACGCGTTTTTCGCAAGTCCGGGGGTCCCGACCCGCGCCGCTCGATCAGACCGAAGACTTCGTCTACGGCAACTTCATCGCGTCGTACCAAATCGAATACGAAGAAGACGTGAGACTGTTCTCCTTCACGGCCCAGTCGTACGACGCGGCATGGCTGCTGTTTTATGGTGCCGCCTGGGCGGACGCTCAGGAGTCTAGCGTCGATAGTTCGGGCATCGCCCGAGGCCTGCGGCGTGTGACCGGCGGCGACGAACGCATCGAGGTCAAGGCGAGCAGTTGGCTCGATGTCGTCGACCGGTTCGGCGCGGGGCAGCGTATCGACATCGAGGGCGCGTCGGGGGCGCTGGACTTCGACCCGCTCACCGAGGAGGTGACGGCTCCGATCCAGATTTGGTCGATCGACGAATCGGGACCGATGCCGCGGATCGTCGAAGAGGTCGTCGTCGAATGACCCGCGTAGGACGGCCCAGGGAAAGTTAACCACGTCGAAGAAGTACGGCGCCTCGAAGAAGGACAACGAAGAGGTAGAGCGACTCAGAGAAACGGGTCGATGAGCCGTTTCTTGGGCGCGAACACGATGGGAACGTTGACCGTCGTCTTCTTCGACGCTTCGGGGAAGGTCCAGCGCTCGACTTGGCTGGCGACACATCGAGCGACCTTCCCGCGTATCGCGTCGTCTCCGGTCGAGGTCGCGGTCACTCTGTCCACCGCGCCGTTCGGCGAGATCGTGAGCGAGACCACGACCCGCACAGTTCCTGCGCCAGAACTGTCGCTCGGGCCCCAGCACCGGCGCTTGACCGACGCCGTGTGTCGGGAAATCACCTGCCGCACTTCGCGAGAGCTCAGCCCAGCCCTCTTGGCCTTGCCGGGCGGAGGACCGGTCCAAGGATCGATGATGCCCGAAGGCCGCTTCGGCGCTGGCGGTGCCGAACGCGGCTTCGAGGGCGGCAGGTACGGGTTTACGGCCGGCGCGGATGTGGGAGCCGGAATCGGAGTCGGAGTCGGAGTCGGCACGATGACCGCGCTGCCGGGTCGGATCAGCGTACCGGCGTCCCCGGGTGCCACAGCCGTTGGGGAACCCGCGGCTGCTCGGGAACCCACGACCGCAGGAGGCGCCGCCACGACCTCGGGCTGTGGGGTGAGCGTTCGACCTCTTTCGGCCATCGAGAACCCAGCCACGAGGCCGCCGATGCCGAACACGATCGCGGCAGCCAGCGCGAGTGGCCAGCCGCTGGCCAACAGCCGTCGCGCCTGACGTCGTTGCAGATTTCTCCCGGAGAAAGTGTGATCCGTGTGCCGCAGGCCAAAGCGCCCGAGCTCGGCTTCGAGTCGGACCTCGTCGAGGTCCGGAATGCCCGTGCGATCCCACATGTAGGCGTCAGACATGACGACCTCTCAGCGCGAGCTTGGCGCGAAGCAGCTTCATTCCACGACTCAAGTTCACCCGAACCGAGCCCGGGGTCATGCCGGTCCGCGCGGCGATCTCCGGCCCGGTCATGTCCTCGGCGAAACGCATCAGGAGCGTTTCGCAATAAGTTTCGGGGAGCGAACGCACGAGGCTCAATAGCTCCGCGCCAATCGTCGGTGACGACGACGGCGCGACGAGGTGGTCTTCGCGAAGCGGCTCCGCGGGACGCTCGCGTCGGACGAAGTCGATGGCTCGGTTTCGCGCGATCGTGTTCAACCAACTGGGAAACGCTGTCGGTTCCTTCAGATTGCAGAGTTCTTTGAACGCCTTCTCGAAAGCGTCGTGTACCAGGTCCGGCGCGTGTTCTGATGGTACTTTCGTGAGGACGACGGCGTGCACCGCCGGTGCAAACGCGCGGTAGAGCCTCGCGAACGCTTCGCTGTCGCCCCGACGCGCCGCCTCGACGAGCACCAAGATGTCGTCGTGTTCGTCGGAAAGGGGGTCGGCGGGCAACATCCGAGTTTCTCGCGGTCGCAGACAAAGACGAAGCAGCGCTCGATGTCGTTAACGTCAATCTGCGGCGTGCCCTCGCCGCTCACGCGGCGGTCTGGCTCAAGCGCCTGTACTTGCAGCGAATTTGGCGATCTGGCCACCGTCTGACCGCCTTGTTTTTTTCAGGGCCGTGCGCGGACCTCAGTCCCGCGCGGCATCCGCGCTCGAATGTCTTGGATTGTTCGCTTCAGGCCCTCGGTGAGCTCGACCCGGGGCTCGAAGTCACAGAGTGCCCGGACTCGGGAGATATCCGGTCGTCGATTCCGCGGGTCGTCGGGCGGCATTGGGCGGTGATCGATCCGTGAGGAGGAGCCGGTGAGCTCGAGCACCCGGCGGGCAAGCTCGGCGACGCTGAGCTCGCTCGGGTTTCCGAGATTCACTGGGTCGGGGACATCTTCGAGTTGGAAGAGGCGCCAGATACCTTCGACGAGGTCGTCCACGAAGCAGAACGATCGCGTTTGCGCACCATCGCCGAACACGGTCAACGGTTCGCCCTCGAGGGCCTGCACGATGAAATTGGAGACGACCCGTCCATCGTTCAACGCCATGCGCGGGCCGTAAGTATTGAAAATGCGCACGAGTCGGGCGTCGATACCCCAGACCCGTCTCGCGTCCGTCAAGAGGGTCTCGGCGCAACGCTTTCCCTCGTCGTAGCAAGCGCGCATTCCCGTTGGATTGACGTTGCCCCAGTAGGACTCGGTCTGAGGGTGCACCGCGGCGTCGCCGTACACTTCTGAGGTCGAAGCGTGTACGAGCATGCATTCGCGCTTTCTCGCCATTTCGACGAGTCGAAGCGCGCCGAGCACGCTGGTCGTGAGAGTGGCGTGGGGATCTAGCTGGTAGTGCGCCGGCGATGCGGGACACGCGAAGTTGAAGACGACGTCGGCTGGCAGGTCGAGGGGCTCACGTACGTCGTGGCGGTGAAAGCGAAAATGAGGATCGCGCCCCGCCGCTTCGAGGTTGGCGAGATCGCCGGTCATCAGGTTGTCGGTCCCAACGACGTCGAAGCCCTCGGCGAGCAGTCGATCGACGAGGTGTGAGCCGACAAAACCCGCGGCGCCGGTGACGATGGCCGAGCGTCTCGAGCGAGCGCGGGCGAAGGGCGACTCAGCGGCCACTCTTGCTCGCGCTGCCACGGAACCGCGCGTTCAGTCGCAAAACACGATCTCCGAGCGAGGAAAGTCGAAGGCCACTCGTTGTCTCGCCAAGAAGCTGTTTCCGACCGCATCGAAGACCGGGTACTTCACCGCGACTTCCGACTGGCAAATGTCGGCGACGCAGAGCTCGTGAACCGTCGAAGTGCGGGCGCCGCCGGGCGTGCAGCCTTCGATCGTGCAGACATCCGCTTCGACACTCTGGGTGGTGACGTAGTCGTCGAGCCGAGCGACCGTCGAATCGTCGAGCACGGTGAACTCGGCGCCGGTGTCAATGGTGATGCCGGAGAGCACGAGTCCGTCGATGCTGATGTCCACGAGCGGCGTGCCGGGCTCCGAGAATGTGATCGGCCTCCGCTCGCCCCGGCAGGCGGGCTCTGTGTGGCTCAATCGAACACTCTGCCCGCGGTCGAGCTCGAGCACGAAGTGGCGAAGGGTTTCCATACCGACGAGACCGTGTGGCCCGTCCGGTGAGCTGAACGGCGTGTCCCAGCCGAAGACGCGCTCGCCCTGCACACAGAGGTCCCCGAAGCAAAGGCTCGACGTCGGCGTCCAAGTTTCATCGTCGACTCCGAGCAGTGAGGAGGAAACTACGGTCGCCTGCGCCCCCGTGTCGACGAGCAGCTCGACGCTTTTTCCGTCGAGTGTCGCGTTCAGCACCGGCGAATTGCCACCGCCGAGAACCGGGAGCTCGACGGCCGTGGGTCCGCAGAGACGAGCGCCGCCATCGAGCAGCCGACACGGGTCGCCGGTGGTGCCCGAGCAGCCGAGCGCGGCAGCGAAGGCGCACATTGCCGCGACGGCGTCGAGTCGTCGCAGGCTCAATTCGCTATCCGCTCAGCGATGCGCGCCGCCTCGATGCCGATTTCTCTCAGCATGCCCGTCGGCGAGACGTAGAACCCGCAGAAGTACAAACCCGGCAGCGTTTCGTGCCCACTCTTGGTGGGCACGCCGAGCTCGTCGGTGACCTGGTGTGCGTCGTGGAGAAATTCGGACAGCTTTGGGCGGTACCCGGTGGCGAGCACGATGCCGGCGAATCTGCGCTCGGTGTCGTCTTCGAAGATTGCGCCGGTCTCGGTGAAACGCCGGACACCCGGGGCGACCTCGATCTTTCCCTGACGAATGAGATCGATGGTGCCGATGTCGAGCAGCGGGATCCGCCCGTGCTCCCGAATCTGCTCGTTTGGTCCGTAGGGCAGCTTGCGCAACCCGAGTTTCTCGATGTCTCCCACGACGCCGGCGACGAGCGGTTTCACCATCGCGTCGGCGATCTTGGTTGGCACGGCGCCCATGACGATTCCGACGGCGAGGATCGGCACTCCGAGGAAGTCGCGGGGCACGACGTTGACCGGGCTCCGCACGGCGATCGTCGGAAAGGCGCCACGCTCGGCGAGATCGATGGCGATTTCGCCCCCGGAGTTGCCGAAACCCACGACGAGCACGTTCTTCCCGCGATAAGCGTCACCATTTTTGTATTGCGAGCTGTGGATCAGATCGCCCAAGAACTGTCCTTGGCCGGGCCAGCTCGGCAGGTGGGGAATGCGGGTGTACCCCGTCGCCACGACCACGTTTTCCGAGGTGTACTCCTCTTTCTCTGTTTCGGTTTTCCACGTCCCGTTCTCACGACGCACGGAGACCGCCGCTTCCCCGAAATGCGGTGATATCCCGAGCCGAGCCGCGTAGCCCTCGAGGTATTCCACCACCTGTTCGCGAGCCGGATAACGCGGGAAGTGCGCGGGCATAGGTAGGTGTGGCAGCCCCGAGAGATCGCGCGTCGTGTGCAAATGAAGGCGCTCGTAGTGATTGCGCCACGCAGTGCCGACTTGCGCTCGTTGCTCCAGCACCACGTGGTCGACGCCCGCTTGGGCCAAACACCCTGCGGTGGCAAGCCCAGCGGCGCTCGCTCCAATGACCACCGTGTTCGTCTGCATCGGCTTGGCAGGGTAGTCGAAGATGCCGTCGGAATGGAGAGCCCAGCAATAGAGCCCCTGGCGGCTCGGCGAGTGCGGCACTATGTGCGGCCGGGTCGATGAACGCGCATCGGCCCATGCGGAAAGGTCCCTAATGTCGCTCTACGAAGCCTCAGTCCCCCAGATGAAGAAGACGCTCGAGAATCTCGATCGGTGGATCGAACTTGGGGTTGCGCACGCCAAGAACAAGTCATTCGAGCCCGACGTGCTCTTGCAGTCGAGGCTGGCTCCCGATCAGTGGCCGCTGGTACGCCAAATCCAGTCCGCGTGCGACGCGGCCAAGTTCGCCGCTGCGAGGTTGAGCGGAAAAGAAGCCCCGAAACATCCAGACGAGGAGAAGACCGTCGCGGAGATCCGTCAGCGCATCACGAGCACGGTGCAATACCTCGGCAGCTTCGGTGAAAAAGACTTCGCGGACGCCAGCAACCGAAACATCGATCTGCCTTTTCTCGAGGGCAACACGATTCTCGGTAAGGACTACCTCAACGAAATGGCTCTGCCGAACTTCTACTTTCACGTCGTCACGAGCTACGCCATCCTTCGGCACGACGGCGTGCAGGTCGGCAAGCGCGACTTCATCGGTTCGCTGAAGCTCCAAGAAAAATCCTGACTCCCTTTGGCCACCATCGTTCAACTCTCCGACACGCACCTCGTCAGTGAGGCTGGGGAAAACGTCAAAGGAGTTGATACCCGGAGCACGTTGTTGCGAGTGCTCGATGGTGTGGCACGAGTGATGCCGAGCGTGGAGCTCTTCGTGCTCACCGGCGACCTAGCTCACGACGAGCGCGAGAGCACCTACCGACTGTTGAGAGACCTGCTCGGCCCTCGCGCCGATCGGTGCCGCGTAGTCGCTGGCAATCATGACGACCCGGCGGCACTAGCTCGTGTGTTTCCCGACGCGAGTCGTCTGGCCGACACCGTGAGTTTTTCGCTTGCTGTCGGCAGCTACCGTCTCGTCGGTCTCGACTCGCACGTGCCAGGGGAAGTCTGGGGGCGAATCGACCGCGAGCAGCTCGACTGGCTCGCCAACGAGCTCGCAGCCGATGCTAGCGCCCGAGTCATTCTGTTCGTGCACCATCCGCCGGTTCCCGTCGGTCGGACGTCCCCCGATCCCGTGATGCTCAAGAATGGCCCGGCGCTCGCCGACGTGATCGAGGCGAGCGGTCGCGTCGAAGCGATCTTTCATGGCCATATCCACCACGAGCTCGAGGGTCGCTTCGCCGGTGCGACAGTTCACGCCGTGCCTTCCACGTGCTTTCAGTTCAAACCCGATGTCTGGCCCATCGAAATCGATGGCGAGGCCCCGGGGTTTCGTGTCATCGAGCTCGGTGACGGGCGCCTCCGCACGCGCGTCGTGCGAGTAGGGCCGATGGCACCTTTGCCGCCCTGACCGTTCTCACGGTGGTGAGCTTCCTGACCCCGTTGACGCGAGAGGGCGCTGAGTGACGACGAGCAGCTCACTGAGTGACGAAACGGTACGGCAATCGACGTTGCCGTAGGCTCCCGTCGGGTCGACGAGGATCGGCACCAGGCCGGCGCCGCGCGCGCCGACGACATCGATACAGTAGATGTCACCGACATATGCCGTAGCCTCCGGCGGGATGCCTAGGCGCCTGATGGCGCGGTGGAAGATTTCCGCGTCGGGTTTCTCGACGCCCTCTTCGAAAGAGTCCAAGACGAATTCGACCCGCTGGGCCAACCCGAGGTTCGCCAGCCGCGCACGGATCCTCCCGTCGGCGTTGCTCACGACGGCGGTCCTTTTGCCCGCCGCGCGCAAGCCGTCGAGGGTGTCGGCGGCATCCGAAAATGCCACCCGCCAAAGGTTCGATCTCGCGTGCTCGCTCAGCATGCTACCGACGACCTCGGACGCGACGCGCCCCTCGAGCCCCGCAGCGGCAACCACCGCGACGAAGTAGCGCTCGATCCGCGAAGCGTCGGTACCTTCGACCGTGCCGTGCTCTTTGGCCCGTTCGTCGATGAGACGGCGTGCCTGGGCTTCGCCGAGCTCGAGGGCGTCGCGCCGGACCTGCACCCCGAGCTTCCCGGCCTGCTCGACGATGAAGTCGTAGTCGATGTGAACGAGCGTGCCGCCGGCGTCGAAGAGTACGGCGGCCAGTTCGTCGGACACGTCCGGCAGCATAGGTAAGTGACAGCAATTGCGAAGGAAATTGGTTCGGCTGGGAAAAATGACACGGCCACAGACTCTTCGGCGAACCGTGGATCGACGTGGGTCACGCCGCCAGCGGCCGAGTAACGCCGTAGCTCGTCAGGGTGCGCGCTACCGCGTCGTCGAGCGGCGTCGGTTCGCCCCCGAACGTCCTCCGATAGTCGCTGTCGTCGACCACGAACGGCGCTTCCCATTGGTAGAGCATTTCTGCCACCGCGCCGATGAGCGGTACGACCACCCCGACGGCGCGGAGCGCCCAGCTCGGTATGGCTCGAATTTTCGCCTTGCGCCCCGAAGCGGCCGCAAAGCGCTCGACGAGCTCGCGTGTCGTCAGCTGAGCTGCGACGGGCAAGTGCCAAACGCGGCCGACAGCGTCGTCGCGCGTGCCGAGTGTCATCAGGCCACGCGCGACATCCGGCGTGTAGCTGTAGCTGTGCGGCTGCTCGGGATCGCCCATGAGGTCGACCGCGCGACCCCTCGCCAGCTGCTGGAAGAACTGAGGCCGAAAAATCGCCGCGTTCGGCGTGTCCGGGCCGAAAAAATCCGACGCTCGGCCAACCGCGACACGCACGTCACCCCGCTCGTGAGCTTCGAAGAGCCCGCGGGCGAGTTCGGCACGCAACCTACCCTTCTCGCTGCAAGGTCGCATCGGCGTGTCCTCCGCGAAGGGCGTTCGCTCGGGGCGCCCATACATGTACAGGTTGTCGAGCACGACGAAACGCGCTCCTGCGCGAGCCGCGGCGTCACGAGCGCCGTTGAAGAGCGGCGCGAGTACGCCGTGCCACCGGTGGTAGTCGCTTGGATTGGTACAGTTGTAGACGACGCTGGCCCCGCGGCAGGCGTCGTTGGCGAAGGTCGCGTCGGTGACGTCACCCTGCATCCAGGTGACTCCTTGCATGGCCCGGCCCGGGGCGCGCCTTCGCACGAGCCTGACGTCGAATCCTCGACCGGCGAGCATCTCGGCAAGCGGCACTCCAACCTGCCCAGCGCCGAAAATCGTTTGGATGTGGTTTTCACGGTTCATGTTTTTTCCTCCTTTTCGTAGCCACAGACAGCATGGGCTTTGCGATTCATCGTGAAAATGTGCGATTTTGCGGGCATGATTTGCGCTCATGCAAAGCCACCGATACGGCTGGGACGATCTCCAGCTTCTGCTGAGCGTTTATCGGCGAGGATCGATGAAGGCTGCTGCGAGCGAGCTCGACGTGAACGTCTCCACGGTCGCTCGCCGACTCGACGCCCTGGAGGACGACCTAGGACAGCACTTGTTCGACCGATCCTCCGAGGGCACGCGGCCTACGGCTGCCGCCGAGGAGCTCGTACCGTTCGCGGAGGAAATGGAGCGGGCGGCGTTGGGGTTTTCACGAACGCTCGATGGTTTCGAGTCCGAGCCCGAGGGCATCGTGCGGGTTGCTGCGCCGCCCGGCCTCGTCGACCACTTTCTTGCGCCGGTCATAGCCGATCTCGTGTCGTGTCATCCCCGGATCCGGATCGAGGTGCTGTCGAGCATCGCCTACGCGGATTTGACCCGGCGTGAGGCTGACATCGCTCTTCGTGCCGTGCGCCCGAAAAGTGGCGACCTCGTCGCGACGCGGCTCGGTCGGGCGAAGTACACGTTGCTCGCGTCACCTGGTGTCGCGAAGCGTCTGGGCCGGCTCTGCCGGCTCGATGACGCCACTTGGGTGACCTACGGCGAGGAGCTCGCGCACCTGGATGAAGTCGCTTGGGTGGTCGACAACGTGAGCCCCGAGCGGATCTTGCTTCGGGCCAACAGCTTGACGGCGCAGATCCAGGCGGTGAGGTCCGGGCTTGGCGTGAAACCCGAGGTCACGCCTTTCCTCGGTCTCGACGGTCTTGCCGAAGTGAAGCTCGCTCCCGCATTGAAAAAGATGCTGCCTCCGCTCCCCGAAGGCTCGCTCTGGTTGGTGGGGCACCGCGCTCACCGCGGTGTCCCGCGGATCGCCGCGGTCTGGGACTTCTTGCTCGGGCGTTTTCGCGAGATCGTCGCGTCAGGGCGCTAAGAGCGCGAAGAAGCCATCATCGACTACCGACATCGGCAGCGGTCCGGTCCCCAAATCGACGATACCGCTGTAGTAGCCGCCGATGGCGACGTTGCCGCTGGGTGATACCGCCGCGGTGTTGCCAGTGTCGCTGGTCGTGTCGCCGAAGCTCATCGACCAAAGGTGGCCGCCACTCGCGGAGAGCTTGGCGACAAAAACGTCGGTGCCGCCGACGTACGACAGCGGCGAGCCGCCGCCGAAATCGACACCGTCGCCAATCCTGCCGGTGATGGCCACCTCGTTGCTCGGGCCGACCCCGAGGCCGACGCCACGGTCCTCCCCGGCGGCGCCATAGCGCCGAGACCAGCGATGTGCACCGTCCGCGCCCGAGTACTTGCCGACGAAGATGTCGTTGCTGCCGACGCTGTTGAACAGGCCACCACCGAAATCGATTGCGCCGTCGAAGAACCCTGTCACGACCGGATCACCGTCCGGCCCGACCGACACCGCGAGCCCTTCGTCCTGGGCGCTGTCGCCGTAGGTGTTTCGCCAAATCGGCGCACCGGTGGACCCGTCGAGCTTGACGAGCAGCACGTCTTGCTGCCCGGCACCCATGGCCGGTCCGGCGCCGAAGTCGAAGGTGGTGGTGAAGTTACCGGTGACGTAAATGTCCCCAGAGGCGTCCGTATCGACGCTTGCCATGGAGCTTTGCCCCGACAAGATCGAGCTCGTCATGACCCATCGGAACGCTCCGTCAGCTCCCGCGTACTTCGCCACGAATGCGCGCGCGCCACCGGCGGCGATGACCACCCCTCCGCCGAAGTCGGCGTCAGCAGACACTTCGCCCACGAAAATGACGTCGCCGTTCGAATCGGACGCGGCGGCGCGCACTCGCACGCCCGGTCCCACGCATCGCGACCAGACGTGTGACGCCGTGGTGCCATCGAACCGTGCGAACGCCGAATAGGGTGTCGTGCAGGTGAACGGCGCGCCGCCGAGAGAGCTCAGGGCACTCTGACGCGCTCCGAGGAACACGTCGCCGTTCGGCGAAATGGCGACGCCGTCTCCGCTGTCCGGGGAGCTCGAGCCGAATCGACGTGACCACAAATGCGTTCCGGTCGGCGAGTATTTGACGAGAAAAACGTCGCCGTTGCCATTACCCAGAAGCGGGCCTCCACCGAAGTCGAAGGAGCCGTGGTAGACGCCAGCCACAAAAGCGTTGCCCGTCGAGTCGAAGGCGCTCGACTTCGCTTCGTCGCGTGCGTTGGTCTCGCCCAATTTTTTTGACCAAATCCCGCTGCCCGCCGGCGCGCCGCCGAACGTCGCTGTTACCATCTGCGCCTGCGTCATCGCCACGGCGCACGTTCCCGTGCCGGAGCACCCCGCCCCGGCCCAGCCGTCGAAGGTGCCGGAGCCGACCGCGCTCGCAGACAGCGTCACCGTGGATCCGTCGAGGTAATCGGCGGAGCACGCGCCACCACAAAGTATTCCCGAGGGCACCGAGCTCACCTGGCCAGTCCCGGTTCCGGCGAGGGTGACCGTCAGGGTGTGGCGGCTGCCGCACACGTTCGACGCACAGCTCGAGCTGAGGCAGTCCGCGTCGGTAGCGCACGGGTCGCCGTCGGCGCACGGACCACAAGCGTTGCCGCCGCAATCCACGCCGGTTTCGGCGCCGTTGGTGACAGAATCGGCGCAAGTGGGCGACGCACACATCCCGTCGGTTCCGCAGACCCCGCTCGTGCAGTCGCCGGCGGCGCTGCAAGCGAGCCCCGGCGCGCACGCCGAGCACGGGCCCCCACAATCCACGCCGGTTTCGCCGCCGTTCTGCACGCCGTCATCGCACGCGGCCAAGCGGCACTGCCCGCCGACGCACACGCCGCTCGTGCAGTCACCGCCGATGAGGCACGCTACGGTGGCGTCGCACGGCTGGCACTCCCCGCCGCCGCAGTCGACCGCCGTTTCGTTGCCGTTCTGCAGTCCGTCGTCGCAGCCGACGCCCTGACAGACGCCGTTTTTGCAGACTGATGTCGCGCAGTCGCTCGGCAGGGTGCAGCCCTGCGCCATGGCGCAGGCCGGGCAAGCCGGGCCTCCACAATCCACCCCGGTTTCAGCGCCATTTCTCCGCGCATCACTACAGGTGGGGGTCTGACAAACGTTCGAGCTGCAAGCACTGCTCGAGCAGTCGGCATCGCCCGTGCACGCGGAGGCGGGCGGACAGGGAAAACAGGCGCCGCCGCAATCGATGTCGGACTCGTCACCGTCGAGCACGCCGTTTTGGCAATGACTGGGTTGGCTCGTGCTCGGTCCACTCGGACCGACACACACGTTGTCCGTGCACCGGGCCGGCGCATCGCAGTCGCGGTCCTGGAAACACTCGAAGGAGCAGAGACCGAACAGGCATACGAGCGGATCCGGGCAGTTCGAATGGTGTGTACACGGTCGGCCTGGCGTTGGCGGATCGGTGGGCGAAGGTGGAGCCGCGGGAACCAGCTGCCCGGCCACGAGCTCCTCGGGCTCCGCGCACGTCCCGTCGGGGCACACCTGCGGAGGCACACAATCGTTGTCGGACCGACAGGCTTCTCGACACCGGTTGTCCACGGCGCAGAGCTGGGAACCTGGACAGCCCGAGTGGTTGAAATTATCGCAAGGGACTTCGACCGGGAGTTGGCAAACCTTGAACGGCTTGTCGCTCACGACGCAGAGCAGACCCGGGTCGCAATCTTTGCTCGTTTCACACTGCACGTGACAGCGTCGAAATGCGCACACCAAGTCGCCGGCGCAGTCCGAGTTGATGACGCATCCTTCGGCGAGCTCGGCGGCTTTCAGCTTCTCCGCGCTCGAACCCGAGCAAGCCACGATTGCCACCAAAACGGCGCCGGTCAGCCCCACACCCGAAGCAAGTCCACGCATCTAGAGAGCTCCTTCCGAGCTACGCCCGGGAGTGTGGCAAACTTGCGGTGCGGCGCAACTTCGACGAAATTTGGCTTGGCGGACACGGAGCTTGCGCTCAGGGGCCAGTCGCCAGAACGTCTTGGGGTGCGCGTCAAGCTCCAGGCGCTCCTCAATGCGGCCAAGCACATCGAGGCCAGCCGCGGTCGGGATGCGCTCGCCCGGGTGCTCGCAGAGTCGAGCGAGGCGGTTCAGGCTCAAGTCAAAACCGGCATCGCGATCAACTGGCACCCGTACGAGGAGCTGATCGAGTTCCTCGAAGTGGCGGAGAGAACCATCGGATCGGGAGATGGCGAGCTATGCAAAGAGCTCGGCGTCGCGGGCGCCAAGGTGAACCTCGGCAATCCCATCGTCCGTGCGGCCAAGTACATCGCCAAACCCGAGTTCCTGATGAGGCGCGTGGCCGGCCTCTGGAGCCGCTTCAACTCCGAGGGCAAGATGCGCGTTGTCGCCGTCAACGAGAACGACGCTCTCATCGAGTTGCTCGACATCCCCGAACCTCACTACCTCCTTTGCTGCACCATCACGGGTTGGAGCAAAGAGCTCGCCGAAGAGTTTTACACCCGGAGTCCCGAGTCCGAGCACGTCGAGTGTCGAGCACGCGGAGCCTCCCGTTGTCTGTGGCACGTCTCGTGGGCGGAAACGCTCTAGCAAACGATTGTAGAGAAAGGACCGCCTGCTCCGAGCTCCCCCAGCGTCGAGTCGAGCTTGGTCAGCTAATCGTCACTGCGGCATGCCCGCGGGCATGCCAGGCATTCCGGGCATTCCGGGCATTCCGGGCATTCCACCGGGTGGGGCTGCGGGCTTCTTGTCGTCGTCGCCGCCCTTCTGGAACTTCGAGACTTCGGCCGTCGCCCAGTCGGCGGCCCACGAACTCACGCTGAAGACTTGATCGCTCCCGTTCTTCTTCACCCAACGGTTGGACCCCTCGGCGGCGTCACCGACGGTCAAGGCGAACGTCGCTTTGTCCGCCTTGAGCTTGATCGTGACCGTTGCTTTCGGCTCAGCCAAGCCGGTGTCGTCGGGGCTCTTGCCATCGCCGAAGTCGGCGGCGTTGAGCGTCTTGTACGCGCGCAGCATGTCGTTGACCTTGCTCGCATCGAATTCGTCAATCTTGGTGGCCATCGGCGACTTGGCTTTCTTGAACTTGCCTTCCCAGGCGTCGCCTTCTTTCACGAACGAGAACTTGCCGTGTTCGTTTTCGATGTCGACGCTGA
The DNA here is from genome assembly GCA_029261965.1 of Polyangiaceae bacterium. Lineage (GTDB taxonomy): Bacteria > Myxococcota_A > Polyangia > Polyangiales > Polyangiaceae > JAJDAH01. Next base: position 6,663 of record JAJDAH010000477.1, on the reverse strand, counting down.
CCGCGTCCTTGTCTTCGAACTTGAAGATCGTCAGGTCGCGCCACCCCTTCAGATCGCGCGCGTAGAGGTACTTCGAGTAACCCTTCACGGCGAAGACGCCGTCCTTGCCGGCGATCCGGGTCATCTGGCCGCGACCCCCCGAATCGCCGAAGTACAGGTCGGCGACGACTTCGTCGCCCTTCTTGAAGATGGCGTGCAGCGCCTTGTCTTCGCTGAGGCCGTACTTGTCGTAGCTATCCGCACCCTCGGCGATGAGCTCGGTGATCTTGAGCTTCTCGAGGTTCTTGGTGAGACTCGTCACGTTCGAGGCGTTGGCCTTGTACGTGACGGGTTTGCTGAGCTCCCAGGAGTCTTCGCCCTTCTTCGAGAGCTCGACCTCGAGTGCCTTCTCGGCGCCGGCGTCCGCGTCCGCTGGCGTCGTGATGACGACCTTGTCGACTGCTTTGGACTGCTCTTCGGTGAGTGCAATCTTCGGCAGGTCGGCCGCTTGCCCCGAAATGCTGTGGGCCGCGGCTTCGTCCTTGGCTTTCTGCTGCTGCAGGTAGAGCGCGCCGCCGAGAATCGCGAGCACGCCGAGAGCGATGTAGAGCTTTTTTTCCGTGTTCATGGCCATGGCTCCGTGACAATCAAACCTTGATTCGGCCGCGCTTGGCCTCGCGCGAACGCCATCTGAATATTCCGAATCCAGCGAAGAACAGCGGAAGGCCCACGATCAGTCCCAACTGGACGCGGTCCTGCACGCTCTTCAGTCGCTGGCGGTACTGCTCTTCCTTCTTGCGTATGGCTTCTTCGTCGTCCCCGTCGGCAGCTTTCGGTTTCGACACCTCGCGATAGGTCAATGGGGCTTCACCCATGATCTTCGCGCTCGTGGCGATGAGGTCGGCATCGCCGCTCATCCAGTCGAGGATGTTCTTGACGGCGAGAATGGTGCCCTGGAGGTACTGCACGTACGGCCGAGCGACGAAGAGCAGTTGCTGGTCGCCGCCAATGTTGCCGAACATCTGGAACTGTCCCCCGAGCTCGGGCCCGTTGCCGGCGTAGGCGAACGGGTTCGTCAGAAACAGGCTCGAGCTAATCACGAGCACGCGGGACGGTTCCGACGCGCGCTCCGCCGTCTTGATGCCCTCGTCGGCGCCGCCGCCAGCGAACGCGCTCTTGAGCTTGCCTTCGGCGACCGCCGCGATGATTCGCTGAGCCTTCTCACCGCTTTGCGGCCACTCGGCCCTGAGGTTCATCTTCACGGTCGAGCCGGTCTCGGCGGTGGCCTGCGGGGTCGTCCGCGCAACGGCGTACACCTTGACGTCGTCGGGCTGTTTCTCGGGCAGCAGCTCGAGCGTCGACGGGAAGGGGAATGCCAGCTGTTGCAGACGGAAGAAGCCGGCGAAGCTCGTGTCGAGCACCTTCGTCTCTTCGTCCGAGTTGTCTTCGACGACGTCCGCGATGCCCGGGTGGCGGATTTGCGCCATGCCCGTCTGGGTCGGCACGCTGATGCGGAACTGCGCGCCGTGGTCCATGACGGCGTCGTTCTTCATGCTGATGCCGTAGCCGGCCAAGAGCTTGTCGATGTTGTGCAGGTCGAGCGTCGCCTCCATCGTGGCGTCGTTCGGCTTCAGGGTCACCGCCGACGCGATCACCGTGAGGGCCTTGTTGCCCTTCATCAGGAACTGATCGATGCGTCGGAGCTCTTTGTCCGTGTAGACCTTTCGCGGTTGAGTGAGGATCAACCCCGACAGTTCGGGATCGATTTCTTCCCCACCGTCCTTCAGATCGACTTCTTCGATCGTGTAGAACGGAAACGCTCGGGTCAGGACGCTCTGAATGCTGTGGCCACCCTGCCCCTGACGCGGAGTCAGGTTGGTGTCGCTGAGCTTCAACTCGTCCTTGTTGGTGATGACCCCGATGCGGTGCTTGATGTCTTCTTCTTTGTCGCGAATCTCGCGGATCTTGTTGGTGATCCAGAACTCGAACCCTTGGGCGCCGCCGGGCCCCGGGCTGGGCGTCGGCATCACGGCCTTTTCGCCGCCATACTTGAAGACGAGGCCCAGATAGCCTTCCTTTAGCTGCGCTTGGTCGTCGCTCGTGGCCTCGGTGGCCTGGAACAACATCGGCTGAAGGCCGGCTTCTTTGGCCTTCTCCTTGAGCTCGTCGGTGTCCGGTTCGATGATCGTGAACTTGAACTGGCCCTCGGAAGCTCGCTCGTACTCCTTGAGCAGGTCCGTAACGTCGCGCACGAAGAGGTCCAGCTGAGCGAGACCAGTGGTGATGTAGAAGTCGATCTGCATCTGCTCGGTCAAACCGGCGACGAGCCTCGCGCTGCCCTTGCTCAAGGTGTACCGCTCGTTCTTGGTGGCATCGATTCGGCCGTAGACTCCGGCCGAAATGATGTTGGCGATGACCACGATCGCGGCGATGACGATGATGTAGATGCCCGTCTGGGCCGCTGCTTTACGCTTGTGTTCTACGGTTGCCATGGCTCACGCCCACTTTCGTCGCTCGAGGGCCCGGAAGGACAAGATGAGTGCTAGGGCCGCGATCGAGAGGAAAAAGACCACGTCGCGGGTGTCGATGAGCCCCCGTGCGAACGGCTGAAAGTGCGGTTCGAAGCTCATGTAGTTGAGCACCACGCCGATGTTGGCTGGCAACACCTGGGCGAGTCGCGACAGGAAGTAGAAGCTCAAGAGAGCGAAGAACGTCACGAAGAACGCGATCGCCTGGCTCTGAGTCAGCGAGCTCACCAGGAGGCCGATCGCCACGGTCGCCGCGCTGTAGAGCACGAGGCCGAGGTATCCGCTGCCCACGGTGTTCCAGTCGACGGGGCCCAGCTGGTACGGCCAGGTGAACAAGACGATCGGGTAGACGACGGTTCCCAGGATCAGCACGTACACGAGGCCGAGCGCCCCGAGGTATTTGCCGAGAATGACGTCGCTGTCTTTGACCGGCAGAGTGATGAGCATCTCCAGCGTGCCCGAGCGACGCTCTTCGGCCATCAATCGCATCGTCACGACCGGGACGACGAGCAGCGTCAGCCCGATGGGAATCAACTCGAACATCTGCTGCATCGAGGCGCGGTTGGCCTGCCAGAAACCGCCGAACCCGAGTAGCCCACGGAAGAACACGACCCCCATGAACAAGAAGCTCAGGCAGAACACGACGTACGCCAGGGGCGAGTCGAAGTAGGAGCGAAACTCCCGCTTGGCAATCGTCAACATCGGAGACATGGCTCAGTCCTTCTCCTTGTCGTCATCGTCATCGTCGTCATCGTCGTCATCTTCTTCTTCGGCCTCGTCTTCTTCCGGCTCATCATCTTCCGGTTCGTCAGGGCCCTCGTCCTCGTCTTGGTCGTCTTGGTCGTCGTCCTCGTCGTCCTCGTCGTCGAAGTCGTCGTCGTCGTTGTCGTCGGACGCGCGAGCCCAGCGCTCGCCGCGGTCGAGCTTTTCGTCGCCACGGGTCAGCTCGCGGAAAACCGCATCTAGGCTCTGCGTGTCGCGGCGGAGCTCGAGCATCGTCCACCCCTTGTCGACCGCCAGGGAGAAAATGTCCGGCCTGAGGTCGGTGTCCTCCGGGCTCGTGAGCTCGAACTTGTGCTCGCGCTCGTCTGTCGGCAGCTCCCGGACACCCTTGGCTTCGTCGAGCTCGGCCAAGGCGTCTTGGACCTCGGTCGCCGTTGGGGGTGCGCCGCTCTTGCCGTTGGCCTTCTCGTTGAAGACGACCGTGTAGCGGGACCTGCCGCTCTTGCCGCGAATTTCGTCGAGCGGGCCATCGGCGACGACTCGCCCCTTGCTGACGATGATGGCTCGGGCGCACGCCTCTTCGACTTCAGCCAGATTGTGCGTCGACAGCAGAATCGTCCGGTCTTTTCCGATCTCCTTGATGTATCGGATGACCTCCGCCTTCTCGTTCGGATCGAGATCGCTCGTCGGTTCGTCGAGGATCAGAATCGGCGGGTCGTGGATGAGAGCTTGCGCCAGCCCCACCCGCTGCCGGTAGCCGTGCGACAGCGTTTGAATGTCCTTGCCGAGCGCTTGGGCCAGACCGCAGACCTCGACCACCTTCCTCAGGCGGCTCTTGAAGGTCGAAGCGTCGAGCCCGCGTACACCTGCTGCGAACTGCAGGTACTCGTAGGCGTTCATGTCCGTATAGAGCGGCGCGCGTTGGGGCAGGTACCCGATCTTCTTTCGAACTTCGAGCGGCTCGTCGAACACGTCGTGCCCGTGCACCTTGGCCTGACCGAGCGACGGCGAAATGAAACACGTCAGGATCCGCATCGTCGTCGATTTGCCGGCACCGTTCGGACCCAGGAATCCGACGATCTCGCCGCGGTTGACCTGGAAATTGACCTTGTCGAGTGCACGGACGGCACCGAAGCGCTTGCTCAGCCCTTCGGCAGAAATCATCAGGTCCGTCATGTTTGGCTCCCGACTCGGGGTTCGTGGGCGATGTGCCTGCTGATGCTCATTGTTGGGCGAGCTCCTTCGGACGATTGATTGGCGCTTTTTGCGGGGCGCCTCGCCGCTCTAAGCCGCGTCCAATTCGCTCAGGAAAAGAGGGCACGGCTCAGGCGGGCGCGATGGTAGCGGCGAAGCAATGACTGTCAACGAATGCGCGGCCCCCACCGGAGCACGGTTGCGCGAACGCCAAAACCGACGAGTTCATCCAATATTCCCCGAGTCTTCCGCACTTCGATGAGTCCTGTGGGACTTGGGGGCGATAGCCCCCAAGTGACTCGGCGCGGCCCCTATCGCCTAGACTCGGGGTCTCTGCCGGCATTGCAGCTCTCCATGGCACTTCCCCTGGTCACACGTGCACGACGGTCCATCAAACGCGGACCGGGCCAATACGACCGTTCGAAGTCAGCCACCGAACGGCGGGCGGAGCAGCGGGCACTCCTGATCGCCGCGTCGGCTGAAGTCTTTGCCGCCAAGGGGTTCAACAAGGCGTCGGTGGACGCGGTGATTCGTGGCGCTCGAATGAGTCGCCGGACTTTCTACGAACACTTCGAAGATCTGACGGGCGCCTTCCTCGCGGTTTACGATTTTGCGGTGATGACTTTGTTCGAGCACGTCGAAACGCAAGTTCGTGCGGAGTCCGATCCGATCAAGAGCCTCCGCGCCGGGATCCACGCCTACCTGCGCATGTACGGGCGGCACGCCGAGCTCGCCCGCGTGGTTCATCGCGAAATCCTCGCGGCTGGACCCAAGCACTCCGCTCGACACCGGGAGACCCTCGGCCGTTTCGTTCGCCTGTTCTCCGAGGGCATCGACGAGGCGCATGATTTGGGCATGGCGTCTCGAAAAGCGGACGAAACGACGATCTACGCCATCGTCGCCGGCATCGAGGCGGTGGGCATGCGTTATGTCGAGGACGGTCAGGCCGACCGCATCGAGGAAGCGGTCGAGCCGCTCACCGAAATCGTGATGAGGACGTTTCGATAGTCGACCGATTCACTCGCTCGCCCGGACGAGCTGCAGGATGTCACCCGACGAGTAGTCGCCGACGTAGACCTCACCGGCTCGGTCCCTCGCAAAGCAAGAAAACAAACGTGACCACTGGCCAAGTACCTCGCTCTTGGCGAGTGGCACCTCGCGCGCGATCGAGACCGGCAGATCGAGCGCCCACATGCGGCCTTTGGCGAAGTCGGCTACGAGGTAACGACCTGCCAGCTCGGGTATTTGAGACCCCGTGTAAACCACGCCGCCGGTGATACTTTCGCCGAGCTCTCGGCCGTACTCGAATGTCGGGTCGATGAGCCCTGCGCTCGGGCACCCTTGCTTCGGCGAGAAGCAGTGTCGGCCCTCGCGGGTTTTCCATCCGAGGTTTGCCCCTCGGCCGACGATGTCGACTTCTTCCCATTCGTTCTGACCGACGTCGGCGACGATCAAGCGCCCCTTCGGGTCGAAGGTGTAGCGCCACGGATTGCGAAGGCCGTACGCCCAGATCTCGGGTCGCGCACCGGCTTTGCCCACGAACGGGTTGTCCTTGGGGATGCCGTAGCTCTTGCCGTCTTCGGATCGATCGACGTCGATACGCAACATCTTGCCAAGGAGGTTCCCGAGATCCTGACCAGCCTCATGCGGGTCATCCATCCATCCGCCATCTCCGAGTCCGATGTACAGCATGCCGTCTGGACCGAAGACGAGTTGGCCGCCGTTGTGATTCTGGTAGGGCTGCTCGACTTCCAAGACGATCTTCGTCCGTTTCGCCTGCCCGCCGCGAAGTTGGTCCTTGGTGAGCTTCCACTCGGAAACGACCGTGCGGATCGCGCCATCGTCGTCGGGGTTGCTGTTGACGTAGAACAACCCGTTTTCGAGGTAGTCGGGGTGAAAGGCGAGGCCGAGCAGCCCGAGTTCGGAGGTGACCCGGACCTTCTCGGTGACGATCGCTTCGGTGCTCGCTGCCGGTGCCGGTGAACCCGTGCCCCCGAGATCGATGATGCGGATGGTGCCCGACTTCTGCGCAATCGCCGCGGTGCGTTCCGTTCCCGGCACGAGCTGGATGTCGGTGACCTCCTTGAAGCCAGTCGCCACCGGGGTGAGTGAAATTCGAGTTTCGGTGGTCGCGGCGACACTGGGCGGCTCGTACGGCGCCGATCCGTATCGCTCGACGAGATGCCGCCGGATTATCGGCATCGTGACGACGATGACGAGTCCCAGGAGGCCAATCACG